>CAIKBD010000068.1 GCA_903825565.1 uncultured Anaerolineales bacterium
CCGCCTGGCGCGTAGTAACGTATTTACTCAAATTCATTTCGTCGTCTCCTTCGGTAATTTTTTTAACGGAGACAGTCCGGGCACGGTTCGCCAATGTGCACCCTCCAATTTGGTTTGATATGGGGCGAGAGGGAGTCGAACCCACACGGAGGATCACTCCAGCGGATTTTCGTACTACTCCGGTTTTCACCGTCCTCACCAAACGAGGTGCGTAGTCTGGACTTTCCCTTGACCCTAGTTTGTTCAACTTTAGGTCTCAACCATCAAGTCTCTACACCTTCTTCTTGCTACAAGCAGGAAGCTTGGCTCGGGGTTGCCATCGTCATGACACGTCAGGGTTCCCCGACTTTGGCTGAATTCACACAAAGAGTTTCCTACTTTGGTGCTCATACAAGTCCGCCGCGGCTGCCATTTCGCCATCGCCCCTATTCAGTTGTCGCGCGCGATTGTATCCTCCTTTGTCCGAATTGTCAAAATTTTTGCGCGCGCATCTAGCGCGGCGTAAACCGCACTGCGTCGAACACGACCGTGCGGCATTGCAAACACTCGAACGTCACCGTCGCCAGCGACACAAACTCACCGCCGCCGCCGCTGAAATAGTACGTGCCCAGCGGCATCCACTGGTTGCCGTAAAACGCCTGCGCGCGTGGCACGACAGTGTACCGCCCGCTGTGATACACCCAGTAACGCGCGTTCAACGTTGTCGCCACGCCCGCCGGAATGTATGCCGCCACTTCGTAATTGCCCGGCGCAGTCAACGCCGGATACCAGCGTGCCCAGTTGAATCCCGACGAAGTATACGGACTGCTGAACGCCCAGTACGCATGATTGCCAACTCCGAACGGCACCTCACCCCACGGTAAACCGCCGCCCGCCTGCCAACCCACCCCGCGATCATCCACCATAATTTCGGACACCGGCAGAGGCAAGGGACCCGGCATTGGCGTGATGCCGGAAATTTGCACGTTCACCATCGCGCCGAGCGTGCGATCATAATACTCGACGTGGAAATTGTGCGCGCCCGCCGTTAGATACACCGTCGCCGCGAACGTCGTAGGACCGTGATCGTACCAGCCATCCACAACCAGTGTGCCATCCACCCACACCCGCACCCCATCATCCGATGTGGCGCTGACCGTGTAATTGCCAGCGTAGGGCGCGGTCTGCGTCGAATCCCACTTGACCGAGAAATAATCGAGCGGCATACCCGGCGCGGCAGGGATCGTTTCGTACCAATTGAAATTCACTGCCGGATCGTCGCGCACGTAAATCGGCGCGCCGCTCAACGCAATGTTGTTAAAGTACTGTCCGCGCCACACGGCGGTTGACACGGGTTGCGGTACCGGTTGCGGTGCGGGCGGCACGGGCAACGGCGACGCCCCCGAACCGATCTGCACACTCACCATCGCGCCGAGCGTGCGATCATAATACTCGACGCGAAAATTGTGCGCGCCCGCTGTCAGATACACTGTCGCCGAAAACGTCGTGGGACCGTGATCGTACCAGCCATCCGCGACCAACCTGCCATCCACCCACACACGCACCCCATCGTCCGCCGTCGCGCTGATCGTGTAATTGCCGGTCGTCGAAACAATTTGCGTCGAATCCCAGCGCACCGAAAAGTAATCGAGCGGCATACCCGGCGCGGCGGGAATTGTTTCGTACCAGTTGAAATTGATCGCCGGATCGTCGCGCACGTAAATCGGCGAGCCGCTCAGCGCAATGTTGTTAAAGTACTGTCCACGCCACACGCCAACCGCCCCAGGTTGCGGCACGGGCTGGGGCACCGGTTGCGGCACCGGCGGCGCGGGCAACGGCACCGGCGGCGGCACGGGTTGCGGCGCGGGCGCAACGTTGACCTGGGCGTAACTCAACTTGGCAACCGCGTTCATCACGTACTCGTAATATTCCATCCGCACCGAATGATTACCCGCGCTCAACGTCAGGTCTACGGACGCCGTGCCCGAAGATTGATTGAACCACTTGTCAATCACTAAATTGCCGTCCACCCACAACCGCGCCCCATCGTCGGTCGTCGTCGTGAAACGCCAAGTGCCAGCGGCAAAGTACGGCGACCCCGTCCACCGCACCGAAAAATGATCCACCGGAATCGCCGCATCGGGCGTGCCGGTGCCCCAATCGAAACTGATGCTCCCGTCGTTCCGCGTGATCGTCGGCGAGCCGGACAGCGTTTCATTATTGAAATATTCGCCCCACCAATTCGCGGTGGATGAACCGCCGCCGCCGCTCGACACGCTCGACGAAACTTGCGCGGTGCCGGCATTCCACTTGTTATAGTACTCGACCTTGACCGTGTGCCAGCCCGCCGCCAAGTTCGTCGTCGCCGAATACGTCGCCGGACCCTGATCATACCACGCCCACAAGATCAGGTTATTATCCACGAGCACATTCATCCCATCGTCCGTCAGGATCGTGAACGTGACATCGCTCGTAGTGGCGACATACGTGGCGCACGTCCAACGCACGGAATAATTATTGATGTTGATGCCCGACCCGGGCGAGGTATTTTCGGGCCAGAAAAAATTGAGCGTCGCGTCACTGCGCGAAAACGCCGGCGAGCCGGCTAAAGTAAGATTGTTGAAATACTCACCGGTGCACCCGGTCAAAAAGCCGCCGGCTAGCGGCGCGGCGGATGTCGCCGGCGCAAGAACGATCGGCAAGAACAAGACCCATACAATCAGCAGGGATCGCACAAGGGATTTGCCCGTCATTCTTCTTCCTCCTCGAAAATTTCATCTCCGTGCTACTGCTATTATACTCCGAAATCTTGCCGGTGTAGCCACGCAAATTTGAACTGAGGATGGGTTGAATCCAGGCAGGATTTGGCTATAATCGAAGCGCGGCGCAAGCCGCAGAAAGAGGCAGTTCCATGCAGTTGAAAAATCTGTTCCGCCAAATGCGCGAACCCGTCAACGGCTTGACACACTATTTTGCCGCGCTCGTCGCCGTGATCGGTTTGATCGCGCTCCTCGCGCTCAGTCGCGGCGACCGCGCCAAACAAGAAACATTGCTGGTCTACGGCGCGAGTCTCGTCTTGATGTTGACGACGAGCGCGGCATATCACTTGATTCAAGGCTCGCCCCAGCGCATGCAATTGCTACGCAAACTCGATCACTCGGCGATCTTTATCCTCATCGCCGGCACCTACACGCCGATTTGCGCCAACCTGTTCGCCGGTTTCTGGCAGGAGGGCATGTTGACGATCATCTGGACGCTGGCGATCATCGGCACGATCTCCAAAATTTTCCTGATCAACACGCCGCGCTGGTTCACCGCGCTCATCTATCTCGGGATGGGCTGGCTCTCACTGATCGCTATCCAAGAAATCTTATTGGCTCTGCCCGCTGGCGCGCTCATCTGGCTGATGCTCGGGGGCATCGCCTTTACCCTCGGCGCGGTCGTCTACATCACCCGAATTTTGGATTTCGCGCCGGGCGTGTTCGGCTTTCACGAAGTGTGGCACATTTTCGTCATCGTCGGGTGCCTGTGCCATTTCATTCTGATACTCGTCTACGTCGCGCCAACGCCCCCCGTTTTTTAACCGCGCCCCGGCAAAGGTTCGAGCAATTTCCGCAGGAGAAATTTGGCGATCACGCGCCCCGTCGCCAAAAGCGGCGCGGCAAGAAAAACGCCGAGCACGCCCGCCAAACTCGCGCCGGCAAACGCGCCGATCAAAATCACGACCGGCGGCAAATCCACGCTCTCGCCGATGATCTTGGGCACGATGAGATGATTCTCCAATTGCTGAATCACAAAGTACGCGGCGACGACAATCAACGCGAACACCGGCGGCTCGAACGCCCAGCGCGTTGAACCTTGCAACAGTGCGATCAACACGGCGGGGATCATCGCCAACACCGGGCCCAAGTTCGGCACCACTTCGAGGACGCCGGCGAGCAAGCCCAGCAACAGCGCGTTCGGCACACCCAGCGCAACCAGCGTCAGCGTCACGAGGACGCCGATCACCAACGCCAGGATCACTTGCCCGCGCAAAAAACTCGACCAGATTTTATTGAACTCGGCTTTGATCGCCCGCCATTCGTCGCGGTATTCCGGCGGGAACGCGTTGTCAATATTGCGCGCGATCCGCTCCGCATCCACCAACAAATAAAACGACAGCACCAACACGAGCACCGCGCTCAACGCGCCGGATGCCGCGCCGGCGACGATGCGCGGCGCGGCGGACGCCAGCGTTCGCAATTCGGCGCGCAACTGCCCCGCGAGAAAATTCGAGTCGGCGCGAATCTCGAACACGTCGAGAAAAGGCAGTTGCGCGAGCAAGCCGTTTGCGCGCGCAAGAAGTTGATCGAAATCGGCAATCACCGCGCGCACCTGGCGCGCAAAGATCGGCACAAGTTCGACGCCGACGCCGAACACCAAAACGATCAGCGCGAGATAGATCGTCGCCGTCGCCAGCGGGCGCGCCAGCCGCGTGCGTTGCTGCACCCACACGACCAGCGGGTTGAGCAGGTAGGCAACGAGCAACGCCAGCACCAACGGCGGCAAAATCTCGCTCAACTGGTAAAGCAAAAACGCGATCAGGGCAACTGCGCCGAGAATGATCCAGCGGCGCGTCTCGACACTCCAAGGTTCTGCGCGCGGCGTCACGCTTGGTTGGGTTTCTGGTTCCATGGTGGCTCCATCAAAAAAAATTGCGAGGGAGAAATTTTCTCTCTCGCAATTTTACCGGACAATGCGCGGGACTGCAACCGGCGTCATAAACTCGCGCCCATCACACGCGGCGTCGTCGGCTGGGGACTGCCGCCGGCCGGTTCGACCGTGATACCGACGCCCTGGAATTGTTCGAGCGCGCGCGGCAATTCGATCACCAACCAACCGCTCCCCTCATCGTCCACTGTGAACATGCCGCCGCTTGTCCGCCCGCCGGCGTGATCGATCAGCCACACCTGATAAACTTGCTGGGTCGGCAGGGTCGGCAGATCGTACACGATCAGCGCGAGCGCGTGCAATTCCGGCGCGACATACAAACGCCCAACCGCATGAAACGCCGCATCGGTCGCCTGCATCAAACGCGGCTGGCTGTCGGCATACGCAATCGCACTAACGAATTCGCGTTGCCGCGCCATTTCGCCTTGCATCTGTTGATTGAACGCCGCTTGGTGCGTCAACTGACTTTGCAACGCGACATTCCAAACCCCGAACGCGATCACCAGCGCGAACGTCGCCGCGGCAAACACCGGCGCGCGAAAAAAATCGGCGAAGCGGGAGGCGAGATCGAAATGTACGGCGGTGCGCGCGGGACGGCGCGGCGCGGCGGGTTGCAGCGCGGCAAGAACGCGCTGTTTCAAATGCGCGGGCGGTTCAGCGGGCGGCGCGGCGAACGGCAACAACTCGACAACCGGGCGGTACGTGGCAACAATTTGCGCGCACGCCGGACACTCCGCCAGATGGCGTTCGACGCGCGCCCGCTCCGGCGCATCCACTGCGTCCAAAGCAAACGCCGGATAAATTTCTTCCAATTCCTGACACGTCGTCATGCTAAGTCGTCATCCCCTTCGATCCATTCTACGAAAGAAATGCATGATTAGATTTATTTAATCTTGGGAAATTCACGCGGTCTCGTCCAGCAACACTTTGAGTTTTTGCATGCCCAAACGCATCCGCGTCTTGATCGTGCCGAGCGGTTCGCCCAAGCGGTCGGCGATTTCTTGTTGCGTCAAGCCCTCAAAGTACGCCAACTCGATGCAATTCCGTTGCTCGTTGGGAATCGCGCGCAACGCGTCGCCGATGCGTCGGCGTTCAAAGTTTGCCACCGCCAGATCGTGCGGTGCGGGCGCGTGGTCGGCGAGTTCAGCCAGCGCATCGTCGTCTTGCTCGACGGACGCGGCGGGGCGAATTCGTCGCCGGCGCAATTCGTCAATGGCGTGGTTGTGCGCGATGCCGGCAAGCCACGCCGAAAATTTTCCACGTTCGGCGTCAAAGTCGCGCGCGCGTCGCCACACTTTAACAAACACTTCTTGCACGGCTTCTTCCGCCGCGCCGCGGTCGTTCAAAATTTTGAGCGCCAGCGCATAGACGAGCCGCGCGTACCGATCATAGATCGCGCTCATCGCCCAAGTTTCGCCGCGTGTCAACGCGCCGAGGAGTTGATCATCAGAGATGGGTGCAGACATGAGGTTTATTCGGCGGTTAATGCCAGCGCCGCTTCCCACGCTTTGTACGAACTTCGCACAAGCGGACCCGCCGCCACGTATTTGAAACCCAGGTTCAGCCCGGCTTCACGGTACGCGGCGAATTGTTCCGGCGTCACATACTCGACGAGCGGCACATTGCGCTTGTGGCGCGTCGGTTGCAAGTACTGCCCAATGGCGAGCAAGTCTACATGTGCCGCGCGCAAATCGCGCATCGTAACGATCACCTCCGCCGATGTTTCGCCCATGCCGACGAGGATCGAACTTTTGGTGCGCCCCGTCGGCGCAAGCGCTTTCGCCATTTGCAAAACGGCGAGCGATTGCGCGTAACTCGCGCGCCGGTCGCGCACCTCGCGCGTGAGCCGTTGCACCGTTTCGATGTTATGCCCGAACACGTCCGGTTGCGCTTGCACGACTTGGCCAATGCCCGCACGGTCGCCGCGAAAATCGCCGGTGAGCACTTCGACGCGTGTGCGCGGCGATTGCGTCTTGATCTGGCGGATGGTTTCGGCAAAAATAGCCGCGCCGCCGTCCGGCAAATCATCGCGATCTACGGACGTGACGACGACATAGTTGAGTTGCAATTCGGCGATGGCTTGCGCGACGCGCGCCGGCTCGTCCGCGTCCACCACGCCGCGCGGATCGCCGGTGGTGACGGCGCAAAAACGGCACGCACGCGTGCACACATCACCCAGGATCATGATCGTCGCCGTGCCTGCGCCCCAACACTCGCCAATGTTCGGGCACAAGGCAGACTCGCAAACGGTGTGCAGTTGCAAGCCGCGCACCAAACCCTTGAGATGCGTGTACTTTTCGCCAATCGGCGCGCGCACGCGAATCCAATCGGGATGGCGCAGGCGCGCGGGCGCAGGAGGTTGCAAAATTGGATCACGCATGGTTTGTCCGTCGCGTCAGCCATGCTTTGAGCGAACGTTGACTCTCGCCCGATGGCTTGCCCAGGATCAGATTCTCGATGCTGATGTCTTCGTCTAAATCTTCCCAGTGGATTCCTTCGCCATCGCCAATCAAGCGCCAGTGAGATCGTTCTTGCGGCGTGCCGTGCCACAAACGCGGATACCAGACTAAAGGTGCGGAGATCATTCGTCCGTCGTCAAGGTTGACGATCAACGCGTTATCGGTAATCTGCACGCTTTGAGCGACCAGGGAGCGTGCCTCAATCACCAAAGAATTCATTCCATTCCCTCACAAACAAATCGCGGTTTTCAATTACGATTCGTTGAATCCGATTGATTTCACTTTGCCCGAATCCACTGCTCGAATGGAGCCGAACTGGATCCAACCAAAATTTGGCTTTGTAGCGTTCCCGCTCAACGTGAATGTGCATGGGTTCACCGCGATCACCCGAATAGAAAAAGAATCGGTACGGCCCCAATTGGACGGATGGTCGGCATCTGTTCTCCGCTCCGATCTTATCGCGGCGGGATCGTGACGGCGAGCGTATAGTTGACCGGCACGTTGCCGTACGAAACGACGCGAATGTTGTAATCCTGGGTCGTCGGCAGTTTGCCGCCCCAATTCGTCGCGCCAGCGTGATCGGAGATCAGCACCGTGCCGTCCGCGCCCCAGATGATCAGGAAAACCGGATTCGGCATGGGCGCAATGTTCACCCACAGCGTTTGCCCGGCTTGCGCGCGCACTTGCCACAACTCGCTCGCGCGCGCCGCCAAGATGCCGGTCACCGTCGCGCCGGTTGCGCCGGGCGCGAAACTGATCCGCTTGGGCGTCGGTTGCGGTCCGGGCGTCGGGTTCGGCGGGATCGTGATCGTCAGCGTGTAATTCGCTGAGGCGTTGCCGTACGAACTCACGTGGACGATGTAATCCTGGGTCGCCGGCACCGCGCCGACAAAACTCGGCGAACTGACGTGGTCGGATATGAGCACCGTGCCATCCACGCCGTAGACGACGAGATACAAGTTGCCTTGCGGCGATGCCACGTCCAGCGCCAAGGTCTGCCCTTTTTGGATACTCAGCACGTAGCGATCCTGTCCCTTTGCCGCAAGCGTGCCTTGCGCCGTCGCGCTGATCGCGCCGGGCGCGAAACTGATCCGCTTGGGTGTGGGTTGTGGATCAGCGCCCGGCGTGGGGAGCGGCGGGACGATCACTTGCAAGGTGAAATTCTGCGGCGTGTCCGCGATAGATTTGGCGGAGATGAAATAATCTTGCGTCGCCGGAATTTTGCCCGTCCACGTCGTCGCGTCCGCGTGATCCGAAATCAGCACCGTGCCATCCGCACCCCAGATGATCAGCACGACCTGGCTTTGCGCGGAGGTGAGATGCACGGTCATCGTTTGATTCGCCAACACGCGGAGTACGTAACGCTGGCTCGTGTTCGGCGCGACGGCGCCTTGCTCGGTAGCCGTAATTGCGCCGGCGGCAAAACTGATTCGCTTGGGCGCCGGCGTCGGCGATGCAACGCCGCTGGGCGTTGCCGGCGCGAGAAAGAAAAACGCGCCGTCCCAAAACGCGACAAGCGTCGTCGCGTTCAACTGGATAAACTGGTTGAACGGCGAACCGGCACAGCCGGCTTGAATCAGATCGAATTTTTCCTGGGTGATGCCAATGCTCGCCGGCGGCGTTTTGAATTCGGCGAGCAAATAATCATTCGCCGAAACCGAACTGCGTTTGAACGGGCTGACCATGCACGCCTTGCCGTCGAACGTGATGCTGTTGGCGGTAATGTCCGCGGTTTTGTTGAGCCAGGTATCCGCTTGTGTCTTGTTCATCGCCGCCACCGGCGCAAAGGCGTACCGCGTGATTTGCCATTTGCCGACCGGCGCGCCGCTGGGCATGCTGGCGGCAGGCGTCGCCGTGGGAATGGGCGCGCTTGTTGGCGGCACGGGCGATGGTAGCGCCTGGGTGGGCGGCACCGTCGGCGTGATGATGGTGATGCGCGGCGTCGGCGTTGGCGTGCCTCCGCACGCAGTCAGCAACGCGACGAACAGGACAATCCAAATTGGCAACACGTTTCGCGAGTTCATACCCAACACCCCCAGAAATTGCGCGAAGGTCTCCGATCACGCGCATCGTTGACCTTCGCAATCTTCGCTCGGTTTACAGAACAGAACGGACGTTTAACGCCGGTACTTGTCCATAATTTGCCGCACGCCATAGTTCGGGAGCGTTTGGCGTTTCGCGGCATACCCTTGATCGTACGTCAACCGCTCTTCCTGGTAGTACAATCCCAGGTACACCGTTTGATCTTCCAGCGCATACTTGAGCGCGCTCATTCGATCACGCGGATCGTGCTCCGCCGGCAACGGGCGGGTGCGGTTTTTGAAATGCTCGTAGGTGTCGAAGAACGTGACGCACGGCGACATGATTTGCAGGAACGAAAAGCCCTTGTGCGTGATCGCCTGTTTGATCAGCTCGACCAATTCTTTGGGCTTGCTCGAAAAGCCGCGCCCGACCCAAGTCGCGCCGCACGTGATCGCCAGCATCAACGGGTTGAGCGGTTGCTCGACCGTGCCATACGGCGACGCTTTCTTTTCCATCCCCATCGGGCTAGTGGGCGATGGTTGCCCTTTCGTCAAGCCGTAAATTTCATTGTCCATCACGATGTAGGTAATGTCCACATTGCGGCGAATCGCGTGCGGCACATGTCCCATGCCGATGCTGAACGCGTCGCCGTCGCCGCCCGCCGCGACGACGGTTAATTCCGGGCGCGCCATTTTCACGCCGGTCGCCAAGGGCAACGCGCGCCCGTGCGTGCCGTGCAAGCCGTACGCTTCGACGAACGCGGGGAACCGCCCGGAACAACCGATGCCCGACACAATCGCGAGTTGTTCGCGCGGGATTTGCAATTCGGAGATCGCTTTGTAGAAACTGGCGAGTACGCCGTAATCGCCGCAACCGGGACACCAGACTGGCGGCACGCCACTTTTATAATCGTTGACCGAGAGATTCACCGGCTCGAATTTGAACGTGGGGAGTTCGAGATTAGAAATCATCGTTTATTTCCTCCGCGCCGTTTGGCGCTTCGACGCAACTGGTTTCTTCGTCACAACTTTTTTCTTCGCGGCAACGCGTTTGACTGTCGCTGGCTTTTTCGCGGTGACTGGTTTTGCTTTTTTCGGCGCGGCTGGGAGCGTCGCGTACACCCGCTTGATCTCGGCGTACACTTCGCGCGCGGTAAGCGGCACGCCGCCATATTTGCGGAGACTGATCACCTCGCGCCAAAACTCGGCTTGGATCATGCGCGCGTATTGCCCGGTGTAGTTCAGTTCCGGCACGATGATCGCTTGCCGCTGGGCGATAAAATCCGCGATCAAATCGTGCGGGTGCGGAAAGATCATTTTGACGTAGAGCGCGGCGACTGGCATTCCTTCCGCCGCGGCGCGTTCCACCGCTTCGATGGCGGGTCCAATCGTCGAGCCCCAACCCAGGATTGCCACCGGCGCGGATGGATCGCCGAATTTTTGGTACATCTCCAAACGCTCCGCGTCTTGCGCGGCGAGGCGCACCTTGAGCGCGCGCTTGTCCATATTGTCGTGCCGCTGTTCGGGGCTGTAACTGGGTTCGCCGTAGACGTTGTGTTCCAAACCCTCCGCGACGTATTGTCCGCCCGGCATCCCGGGAATGGACATGGGCGAGACGCCGTTCGCCGTAACTTGATACCGTTCGAATTTCTCGTTCGGGTTCGGCTCCCACAGCAAGCGTGGCTCGTTCCGCACGCGCGAGAGATCGAACGCGGGGATCGTTTGCACGCGCACGGACATGTCCTGATCGCTGAGAAAGATCACCGGCGTCTGGTATTTTTCCGCCAGATTGAACGCGTTGATCATCTGATAGAAATTATCTTCGACGGAGACCGGCGCGAGGATGATGCGCGGCGCGTCGTCGTTGCCGCCGAAGACGGACATTCGCAGATCGCCTTGCGAAACCTTGGTCGGCATCCCGGTGGAGGGACCCGCGCGCTGAACGTCCACGATCACGACCGGGATTTCGGTCATCGTCGCGTGGCTGATCAATTCTTGCATCAACGCCAAGCCGGGACCGGAGGTCGCGGTCATCGCGCGCACACCGGAGTAGGATGCGCCAATCGCCATTGCCAGCGCCGCCATTTCGTCTTCGGCTTGGATCACCGTGCCGTCCAAGTGCGGCAGTTCGCCGGCGAGAAATTCCATGATGTCGGTCGCCGGGGTAATCGGATAGCCGGCGTAAAATTTGCATTGCGCGGCAATTGCGCCCATCGCCAGCGCTTGATTGCCGCTCAAGACGAGGCGCTCTTCGTCCTTCGCGCCGTCGCGCGGCGTGAGGTGGTACGGCGCAGTGCGAGTCACGTTTTGCTCGATATAGTCGTAGCCGGTTTTGAGCGCGAGCAAGTTTTGTTCGAGCATTTCTTTCTTGCGCCCCAATTGTTTTGCGACTACGGCAGTCGCCGTTTCAAACGGCAGGTCGAACAGTTTGACCATTGCGCCAATCGTGATGATGTTGCGCCCGCGTTGAAAGTTGATCGCTTTCGCCAAGTCGTTCAACGCCAGGGGATATTGCGTAATACCCTCCGTCGGCGGCGGCGTGCTTTCGTTCGAATTGTAGATCAAGATTCCGCCGGGGCGAATGAGCGCGTGATAGCGATCCAACGATTCTTGATCGAACGCGATCAGCATGTCGAGATCGTCGCCTTGTGACCACACCATCGTCGGCGCGATCCGCAGTTGAAACATGACGTGTCCGCCTTTGATTTCGGCGGGAATGGTGCGCGTGGTATACACTTCCAAGCCGGCATACGCCGCGATGCGCGCGAAGACTTCGCCGGTGGTGACGATACCGCCGGTCGCCGAATCGCCGCCCACTCGAACGGTGAGATCGTTATTAGCCATTCTGCTCCTCCAATAAAGTGATCATCCAATTCTCTCTGCTAACTCTTTGCTCAAGTCGCCGCGAGGGAACGCGGGATGCCCAGCGCGCGCTTGGCGGCAAGCGGCAGGGTGATGGCAACGAACATGCGCGCCGGATAAAGATAATCTTCCTGGGAATCGTCCACGATGCGAAAATAGCCGTCACGCGCCGCCGCGCTATCCGGCAAAACTTGGTAGACTTTGCCCAGTTGCAAATCGTCGCAATCTTGATTGCGAACGCAAATCACAAATCGGGGATTGACTTTGCGCTGTTTCATTCGACGTTATCCGAAATAACATCAACCGCCAAGACGCCAAGGCGCGAAGAACCCCATTGTTTTTCTTGGCGGGTTATAAAAAATCTTTGCGCTCTTTGCGCCTTCGCGGTAGAATTTTTTATTTCCGCTAATGTCTATTGGCTAACTCGCGAATGGAACCGCGAATGGCAATCGTTTCAATCTGCGTAATCTCACCGACGATTTCAAAATACATCGCGCGTTTTCCAATGCGTTCCTCGTCGGCGCGGCGATCAGTTGCGACTGGCGCAACTGCCGCACGTGCCGCCGCTACAACCGCCGCAACCGCCGCCGCCGCCCACCGCGCTCACGCTTCCGCCTTCGCCGTGGCTGAACGCGGCGATTTTGGAAATTTGGCGCGCGACATGCTCGCCGTGACACGCCGGGCAATTTGCCGGATCGTCAATTGCGGCGATGCACCGCTTGAGTTCAAATTGGGTTTGGCAATCCGCGCACACATATTCATAGTACGGCATACGCACTACTCCTCGAATGATTTGTGTCCATTTTACGCATTTTTGCCGGGTTATGCAACCCGGGTATAATGGTGGAGCAGGGCTTTTCAAAAGTCAGGCGACCCTCATCCCAACCTTCTCCCTCACAGGGAGAAGGGGTAAATTCCCTCGCCCCTATTGGGGAGAGGCGATAGCGCGTCGTCTGTGCGGCATTCTGCCGCGTTATGGACGCGCTAGCGGGGTGAGGGGTGATGTCAAGCGACTTTTGAAAAGCCGTGAATGGTGGAGTGGGTGTCACGTTTTTGGACGCCACGTAAGGGTAAAGTATTTTTTCGACGGTCGTTCTGTCGAAAAATGCTTGCCCCTACCAATCCAAAATTTTGATACACACCCATAAGGGTGGTATGATTCCAACTCATAAAATCGCACTTGCGAAAACCAGTTCGTCTTTGGGCTGGCTACTGGTCGCGCTGGGCGCGCATACCGGCTGGGGCTTGTATCCGGTGTTCGCGCGCTATCTGCAAACGGTTAGCCACGTGCCCACTTTCGCGCTGATCGCGTTGGGCAACATTATCGTGCTCGTGTTCGTCGCCATTTTTTATCTACCCCACATTCCGCGCCGGGTGTACCAAATGCCGGTGCTGTGGCTGTTCGCCGCCGCCGCCGCCGCCCGTTCGATCACGAATGTGTTGGCAAGCCGGTACACGCTCGCAATCTACGTCCAGTTGATCGGCTTGCTAACACCGTTCTTTGTCGCGTTACTCGGCAAAACCTTTTTGAAGGAACGCACGCCACGCTTTACCGGCGTCGCGCTCACCTTATCCACACTCGGTTCGGCGTTGATGATCGGCGCAGACGCTGACGGAATGGGGCTAACATCCAATCTCCGCGAAGGAGATTGGCTCGGCATTTTACTCGCGCTGGCAAGCACGATTTTTCTTGCAATCTATATGGTGCTGATTCGCCGGAGCGCGCAGAAAAATATTTCGAGCGAGGCGATCCTCGCCACGCAAATCATCACGCTGACGATAGTGATGGGCGGGCTGAGTGTCAGTGTCGGCGAAAACTGGGGGAGCTGGCTCGCGCTCACGCCATCCGATTGGGCGGTATTTATCACGTTTGTCGTCGTCGCCTTGTTCGGCGCGAACATTGGGCAAATCTCCGCGCTCAAACACATCAGCGCATCGCTCCTCAGCAGTGTAATGCCCTGGCGAATGGTAAGCGCGCTGGCGGGCGGCTTTCTCCTGCTGGGCGAGCGGTTCACGTCGCCCTGGCAAGTACTGGGCGCATTGATCGTCGTCGGCACCGTGACGTGGTACTTGTGGCAACAACAAACGCCGAGCAAACCGGTTCCGCTCGCGGAATAAAAACGAGACCAGCCGGTCTCGTTTTCACCAATGCCCGGTTTTCCAGTAGAGCCGCATCCCCAACGGCACGCCGACGAGTAAACCCAGGATCACGCCGACGCAACCGCCGGCGAAACACCACCCAATATCCGCCATCGCTCAATCCCAGGTGCCTGCGCGCACAAACAGCGAAAAGCCCACGAACACCCCCAGGAGCAAACCGAAAACCGCGCCGATCACCAACCCGACGATGAACCACATCGCGGGCTAACCTTCGGCGCGCGCGCCGCCCTGAAACGCCGGCACACGCCCATCGTCGGTGAGGCGGTACAAATCGTCCGGCTTTTCCAAGCGGTCGGTAAACAGCACGCCGTCGAGGTGATCGATCTCGTGTTGCAACGCGCGCGCCAGCAAGCCCTCGCCCTTGACGCGAATCTCCTTGCCCTTGGCGTTCAACCCCTTGACGGTAATTTTTTCGGCACGGCGCACCATCCCGATGTAACCGGGAATGGACAAACATCCTTCCTCGCCAAATTGCTCGCCTTCCAGTTTGACGATTTCCGGGTTGATGAGCGCGTACTGCTCGCCGCTGTATTTGACTTGCCGCTTGGCGCGCGGTTGCGCCTCAGTCGTTTCGTCCGCCGCGTCGTCGTCCGCCGGCATTTCGATCACGAGCACGCGCAAACTCACGCCGATTTGCGGCGCGGCAAGCCCCAGCCCGCGCGCGTCGCGCATCGAGTCGAACATATCGTTGATCAATTTTTGCGTGGCGTCGTCCACGCGTTTGACCTTTTTCGCTTTTTGCCGGAGCGCCGGATGCTCCGAGGTGAGAATTTCACGAATCGCCATCTGCCACCTTCTATAAATGATGGACGCGTTGCGGCGCAACGCGTCCACGCAATCGGTTCGTCAGTAACCTAGTGACGATGCTCTGCGCCTCAGCCCGGGCGAAACGCGGGCACGCCGTCATTGTCCGGCGCGATGAGCACCGGCGGCACGCCCAAGCGGTCGGCAATCGTCTGCGCGAGCCGGTTCAAACCGGCTTTGTCGAATGAGACGACGCGCTCGCAGACTGCGCCGGTAGGCGCGATCAGGAACAGCGTCGGCACGTAATCGGGATCGTATTGTTTAGACACGCGCCACGCGTCATCAATCAACAGCGGGAACGTGGCGGCGTATTTTGCCGCAAAGTCTTTGGCGCGGCGCGCGTCGTGTTGCGAAATGCCCCACACCGCCAAGCCCGCGTCGCGGTACGTCTGAAAAATTTTTTCGATGTACGGGAACGCCACCGCGCAGGTGGGGCACGTCGTCTTGAAAAAAACGGCGAGCGTGAGCCGCGCGCCGTCTGTGCCGAGCGAATAGTTTTGCTTGTCCGCGCCGCGCAGGGTGAACGCGGGCGCAGGTTGACCGATCTCCAGAGTTGCCATCGTGAATACCGATCAGGGCGGGGAAACCCCGCCCTGCTTTATTTCTTTGCCGCTTTGGCGGCTTCTTTGGCTTTGCGATCATCCTCTTCGCGTTTGAAATCGAGGGGATGAATTCGTGCGTGGTACGTCGCCGGTTTCATCAGCGTTTTGAGATCGAAAATGTGGCTGATGTGCCGTTCGTAATTCGCCAGTTCGTAATCGTGATCCATTTTGATCGCGTCGAACGGGCAGAACTCGGCGCAAAAACCGCAATTCATACAAACATCAATGTCAATGTAAAACTCGGCGGGCTTGGGTTTCGGTTTGCCCTCGGGTGTCGTCGCGCGCACGATCCAGATGCACTGCGGCGGGCACACTTTGGAGCAAATGCCGCACGCGGTGCACCGTTCGAGGTTGATCGCTTCCTTGCCGGTTTGGGCGTCAATGACCGGTTTGCCGTTGGCATCGAGTTTGGGTTCGTACACGAGAAACGGCACGAACCGGAAATTTTCTGGGATTGCCGGTTTTTCTTCCGGGTACTGCACGGTGAAAATACCGGTGCCGCGCACGCTTTGCCGCTCGCGCAACAATGTTTCGTCATAGCGGCGGCCCAGGTGCTTGAAATCGCCGGCGACGGTTTTCATCGCGCGCGTGAACGTATATTTCAAACCTTTGACGAGTCCTAATCCGTATGCCATCTCATCTTCCTCCGCGTTGAGGGCTAGCGATCCACTTCGCCCATGACTACATCGAGCGAACCCAGAATGACAATCAAATCGGCAATCTTGTGTCCGACCACCATTTCGTTTAACGCCGTCAAGTTGATGAACGCCGGCGCGCGCACGTGATAGCGGTACGGGTTGGGTGTGCCATCGCTGACCATAAAGAATCCCAGTTCGCCTTTCGGGTTTTCGGCGCGCCCATAGACTTCGCCTTTCGGCACGCGAATTTGGTAATTCTTTTTGCCGGTCATGATTTCGCCGGCGGGAATTTGCGCGAGCGCCTGCTTGAGAATTTTGACGCTCTCGCGCATTTCGGCGATGCGCACGGTAAAGCGGTCGTGCATGTCGCCCACCGTGCCAACAGGCACGTCGAATTCAAAGCGATCGTAAATCGAGTACGGATCGGCGCGGCGCAGATCATACTTGACGCCAGACGCGCGCAGAACGGGACCGGCGGCGCTGTAGTTGATCGCCAGGTCGCGCGGCAAGATGCCGATGTTGCGCGCGCGCGCCGTGAACAATTCGTTGCCGACCATATACGCTTCGAGTTCGTCCATGCGGCGCGGGAAACGTTCGGTGACCAAGTATTGCACCTTGTCGAGAAAACCTTCGGGCACGTCACGCGCGACGCCGCCGAACCGCATATAGTTGCACATCATGCGCGAGCCGGACGCGGCTTCAAACAGATCGAGCACCAACTCGCGTTCTTCCAAGCCGTAGAGCAACGGCGTGTAGAACGCGCCGAGATCGTTATAGATGAAACCGATGGCGGCGATGTGACTGATCCAACGCGTGAGTTCCGCCATAATCACGCGCAGATATTCCGCGCGTTCCGGCGCTTTAATGCCCATCAATTTTTCGACGCCGACGACATACGCCAGATTGTTCGCCATCGAAGTGATATAGTCGAGCCGGTCGGTGAACGGAATATTTTGCAAGTACGTGTTGCGCTCACCGATTTTTTCGTGATTGCGATGCAAGTAACCCAGGACGGGTTCTGCCGCGACCACCGTCTCCCCATCGAGCGTGACTTTGAGGCGCAAGACGCCGTGCGTTGAGGGGTGCTGGGGTCCAATGTTCAGCACCAGTTTGTCGGTACGGAGTTTGGTCGCCACCGCATCTTCCGCGCCAACGGTACGCACGGTATCGCGCTGGGGCTTGTAGCCCACCGCGTCAAAACTAGCGGGATACTTGACGTTATCGTGCCAGGGGTTGCGATCCTCGGCGATGACGTGATGCCCCTGATCCCAACGCGTGCCGAACGGTTTGCGCTCGTCTTCATAGTACGGCTCTTTGTAATCTTTCCGCAGGGGGAATCCTTCAAAGCCGTCCCACAATAAAATGCGGCGCAGATTGGGATGTCCGAGGAAGCGGACGCCCATCATATCGTACACTTCGCGCTCTTGAAAATTCGCGCCGCGATACACGGGCACGAGCGAAGGCACCGCCGGGTCTTGACGCGCGGCGTTGACCTTGAGCGTGAGCGGTGTGCCGCCGCGAGCCAGGTTCGACACGTGATAGACAACTTCCAAGCGGTCGGGGTAATCTACGCTCGTCACATTGTGCAAATAATCGAAACCCAGTTCCGGCGTGTCGTGCAAGTACCGCGCCACCTCGAGCAATTGCTCGCCCTGGACGACGATGCCCTGCGCGTTCGCCGCTTCGACAGCGGTGGGATACTGGGCTTTGATTTTTTCCGCGATGACTAGCGGATCATTCAAGTTGCTTTTGAGTTCCGCGGGAGCAACTGGCGCATTGACAGCCATTGTCAAGTCTCCTCTTTACTTTTTCTCGGCTTTGGATTCGGCTTTGGATTTGATGTTGATCGCGCGCGCTTCGAGTTTGCCCGGATCGCCGGCAAGCGCGGTGATCTCTTCCGCGCGGCGCGGATCGAACACATCGGGTCCCAGGACGGGTTCGGGGATGCCCTCGGATGCGCCCTTGCGATACCAGGATACGTCGCGGATCGTTTGCCCGTCAATTTTCTTTTGCAATTGCATCAAGCCGTACAACAAAGCGGACGGCGTAGGCGGACAGCCGGGGACGTAGACATCTACCGGGATCAATTTATCCACGCCGGAGACGACGCTGTACCCTTCTTTGAACGGACCGCCGGCGGAGGCACATGCGCCCATCGCGAGGACATACTTGGGTTCCGCCATTTGGTTGTAGAGGCGAACAATCGAGGGCGCCATTTTTTTCGTGACCGTGCCGGCAACGATCATCAAATCCGCTTGACGCGGCGAGGCGCGGAATAATTCCATCCCAAAGCGGGAAATGTCAAACCGGCTTGCGCTCGTACAGATCATTTCAATCGCACAGCACGCCAAGCCAAAGCCCATCGGCCAAACCGAGTTGCGGCGACCCCAGTTATAAATTTTATCCACGAGGTCTACCACGCGATCCATCGGCGTCACGAGAACCGTGCGCCGCACTTGCTCGTCAATCCATTCCTCTTCGCTCGAAGCGACCGGGACAGGTTGTGCTTGCGGTTTTTCTTCGGACATGTTCTTCTCCCTCGTTGGAGTTGAATTGGAAACGATACCTTTGTTATTATATCATCAAGTCAATATCCCGGCAAACTTGCACGGGCGACGCAAAAAAACGCAACCCGAAGAGCCCGACACCCTTCGGGTTGCGCGCGCCCAGTTAAAACGTGCTGAGGTAGATCGCCATCACCTTGGCGAGAAATTCCAGCGCTTTGTCTTTCGGGCGTTGGAATGAATTGCGCCCGATGATCGAGCCGAACCCGCCCCCATCCCGAATGCCGCGCAGTTCGGCGAACACGGCTTCGTCATCCTTCGCCGCGCCACCGGAAAAAATGACGATGCGCTTGCCGTTGAACGCGCTTTGCACGACGTGCTTGATCCGATCCGGCAACGTCGCAATCGGAATTTGATATTTTTCGTACACCTTTTTCGCTTCCGCCAGTTCGACGTGCGCGGTGGGCGGCTTGACTTTGATAATGTTCGCGCCCATTTGCGCCGCGATCTGCGCCGCATACGCCGACACATCCACCGCCGTTTCGCCGTCCTTGCTCAGCGCCGAGCCGCGCGGGTACGACCACACGACGACGGCAAGCCCCGCTTCTTTGGCTTCGGCGGTGACGGCGCGCAGTTGCTCGTACATCGCGCGAAAATTCGCCGAGCCGGGATAGATCGTAAACCCGACGGCGACGCAGCCCAGCCGCAACGCGTCGCGTGGCGAAGCCGTGAGCGCGGGCATCGGATCTTTTTCGTCGCACAAGACTTCGTGGTTGTTGATTTTGAGGATGAGCGGAATTTCGCTCGCGTAGCGCGCGGCAACCGCTTCGATAAAACCAAGCGGCGCGGCGTACGCGTTGCACCCGGCATCAAGCGCCAACTGCGCGTGGTAATCGGGATCATAGCCGGGCGGGTTCGGCGCAAAACTGCGCGCGGGTCCATGCTCGAATCCCTGATCCACCGGCAGAATCACTAATTTGCCGGTGCCGCCCAACTTGCCGGCGTTCAACATGCGCGCGAGGTTGGCGCGCACGCCGGGATTTTCGTGATCGTACCAGCCGAGAATTTCCTTGACACGTGCTTGCATCTGTGCCTCCTCCGGTCAAAAGATTGGCAAACGCCCCTGCCAGCATTCTAGCACCGCGCGGAAAATTCGTCAATCAAAAAAACGCCGCGCGCTTTTGACAAGCCCTCGCATCGGGATATAATCCGCGTGGTAACAGACAAGGGCGTCGCCTTACCAATCTTTCAATCAGGAGCCACTTATGGCAAACGGCAAAACCAAAAAAGGCGTCATCGGCATTTTGACCGGTGGCGGCGATGTTCCCGGCCTCAACCCCGCCATTCGCGCGGTCACGATTCGTGCGTTGAGCGAAGGGTATCAAGTCATCGGCATCCGCCGCGGCTGGGGCGGGGCAATCAGTATCGTCCGCGATGAAAAAACGGACAATAGCGAAAATTATCAAATCCTGACCGAAGAAGTCGTCAATCGCGCCGGGCGCACCGGCGGCACGTTCCTGCACTCGTCGCGCACCAATCCCAGCAACGTCAAGAAGAGCGATGTGCCCCCGCATCTGCAAGATCAGTACACCGCCGACAAAAACGATCTCACCGACGAAGTGATCAAGAACTTGGACTTTTTGGGTGTGGATTACATCATTCCAATTGGCGGCGACGACACGTTGAGTTTCGGCGTGCGCTTGTACAAGCGCGGCGTCAAAGTGATCGCGATCCCCAAGACGATGGATAACGACGTGCCCGGCACCGATTACTGCATCGGCTTTAGCACCTGCGTGAGCCGCACGATTGAGATCACCAATCGCCTGCGCACGAGCGCGGGTTCGCACGAACGCTTTCTGGTGCTCGAAGTGTTTGGGCGCTATGCCGGGTTCACCGCGATGTTGCCGACGATGGCCGGCGCGGCGCACCGCTGTGTAATCCCCGAATACAAATTCAACATCGAACAACTCGCGCAATTGTTGACTGCCGACCGCGCCAAAAATCCCAGCAAATATTCGGTGGTGCTGGTTTCGGAAGGCGCGATGTTTGAAGGCGGCGAAATGGTTTTCCAGAACAGCGAGAAGGACGCCTTCGGTCACGCCAAACTGGGCGGCATTGGCGATCTCGTCTCGTCGCAACTGCCCGGCTTGTCCGCCAAATTCAACAACGGCAAGCCGATCAACGTGATCAACCAACGCCTCGGCTATCTCGTGCGCGGCGGCGATCCCGACGCGATTGACTCGATTGTGCCGATGGCA
>CAIKBD010000069.1 GCA_903825565.1 uncultured Anaerolineales bacterium
AATCTCGAAGACGGGCTGTCATGCACCAGTGCGGACACGGTCTTTGCTGTCTGAACCTTGCGCCGGAATTATATCACGATCTTGCCCGCAAGTTTCTGATGGCTAACATTCCGCAAAGCGGTATGTATTCTCGAAGTGACAGTCAGCCGACTTTGCACCAGCCGTACCTCGCCTGGCGCGGCGCGTTGACGGAAACGCCGATTCAGGTATACTTGCGCTGACCGACTTGCCGAATCGTTTGCGCGTATTGTATTCGGCAAGTTGCGGTTCGGAACAAGGAGCGTCTGTGCGTCGTTTGCTTTGGGTTTTGCCGTTCATCATGCTGACGTGTGTCGTCGCCGCGGACCCGCCGCCGACGAATCCGTTTGGCGCGCGCCAGCCGGTTGTCGGTGCGTGGTTGCGAAGTGGCTCGCGCGCGCCGTTGCGTCAACTCGTCATCATCGTCGCCACGCATTTCAAATCGTACAACGAAATCAGCGCGTTCAGTTATACCGTCGAGCGCGACGCGTCGCTCACCGCGAACGATCCGGTGAACGACGGCGTGCTCGTGGACTTTGCGCGCCAAAACAATATTCGCGTCATCCCCACCGTTTCCAGCACCTGGGATTCCACCCACATCGTCAACATTTTGCGCGACGCGAAACTGCGCGCCAAACACATCGAAGCGATTATGCAAGTCGCGCGCTCGCCGCTGGTTGACGGCATTGACATTGATTACGAAAACCTGCCGCCATCGTCGCGCCAAGCGTTCACCGATTTCATTACTCTGCTCGCGTTTCATCTGCACAACGAGGGCAAAACGTTGAGCGTGACGGTGATGCCCAAAGTGCGCGACAATGACACGAGCAATCTCGCGGCGGTGTACGATTACGCCGCGCTCGGGCAGGTCGCCGATCAGATTCGCGTGATGGCGTACGAGTTTCACGGCAAGACAGGGGGACCCGGCGCAAACGCGCCGGTGTGGTGGATGCGCCAGGTGATGGCGTACACGGCAAGCGTCGTGCCAAGCGAAAAAGCGATCCTGGGTATTCATCTCTACGGGTACGACTGGGGCGGCAAGGACACGCCCGCGTTGTGGTGGGGCGACATCCAAGCGTTGAAAGACAAGTATGCTTGGCGCGAGCGGTACGCCGAACCGGACGCACGTGGTCCAGTCGGCGAAATCGAAATGCAGTACACGATTACGCGCGCGCCCAATTGCCCCGCCGATTTTCCGGATTGCGCGCCGGCGTACCAAGAACGTCACACCGTTTGGTACGTGGATGCGCGCTACGTCGCCGAAGCGTGGAAGATCGTCAAGGAGCTGAACCTGGGCGGCATCGTCATGTGGCGACCCGGCGGCGAAGACCCGGCGATCTGGGATGTGCTAAACTGAAACAACCGGGCGCAACCTCCCCGCGCCCCAACGCGCTCTCGGCTGAAATTGCAACGAGACGCCCCATTCATCGGGCGTCTCGTTTTTTCTAGTGGCAGAGTGCCGGCTCACCGCGTCCAGTCAATCACACGCTCGTTGACATAGTTGTACTGAATCGGGATCGCGTCCGTCACATTCTTGAGCACCTGGCGCAAGTTTGAACCATCCCAGTGAGCGGCGAAAAATTCCCACTTGCCATTCCGATCCGAGAGAAAGAGAATTTGCTGACTGTCGGGACTCCACGTCGGCGCAACATTGTTCACCAACTGCGGATCGAGAAAATCGGCGCGCGTAACCGACCGCACGTTGCTGCCGTCACTGTTCATCACCTTGACTTCCCAGTGATCGTGTTGCTTGTACTGAAACGCAATCTGCGTTCCGTCGGGACTCCACGCCGCCGCCTGCACCAACGCCGGCGGCGCGTACAGCGGCAACTCGTTTTCGTTTTTGGTCGTCGCCACCAAGATGCCCTTTGCCGGATCGGCATACGCAATCAACTGATTGTCGTTGCCCCACGTCGGCGCGAAGCAATGCAACGAACAGCGCGGCTCGCTGAATTTGTACTCGCTCTCGCTCTCGCGCCATTCGACAATGCCCAGCTTCCAGGGTTGCTCGGTGGGAATCGCAAAACAAAAAATTCCGAAAAAGCAAGTCACGCGAATTTCCGGCACGCTCGGCTGGCGCGTGAACGCGATGCGCGTCCCGTCGGGACTCCAGCGCGGCGACAATGCCTGTTGCGAGGCAAAGATCAGTTGGGCGTTCGCGCCGTCCGCATCGGCAAGATAAACTCCCGCCGGCGCATTCATCCGCGAAAAGGCGATCCGTTTGCCATCGGGCGACCAACTGGGATCGATGCCGTACGAAATTTCGCGCAGGTTCGCGCCGTTGCCGTTGACCGTGTAGATTCTGCCGCCGCTCGACTGTTGAAAGATCAAACGCCCGGTCAGTGACCCTTGCGGCACCGGCGTCGCATACGGATTGACGAACACGACGGCGGGCTTGGTCGGCGTGGGCGGTGGCCGCAAAGTCACATCTGTGCCGGTCACGTGCAAGCGGAACGCCATCGGCGCGAAACCGGGATTGGTCACGACGACGAAAAACCGGCCCGCGAAATTGAACGCGCCTGCCCACACGAGATCGCGATTGACGATTTCGATATTCGCGCCGCGCCGACTCCCCACGCCAACCGGCTTGGTCTCGCGATCCGTCAGCCAGGCGCGTGCCTGCTCCGGCGTAAACACGGCAAACTCGACGGTTTCTGCGCCGTTCATTTCGAGCGTGATTTCAATTCGGGAGCGCGTGCCCGCATAGTCCCAATAGTACCACAAACTCGTGCGCGGGGAAATCAATTGCCAGCCATCGGGCACCAGCAACGCATCGTTAGGGCTTGCGCCGGTCGGCGCATCGGCGCGCACAACCGACGGCAGCCACACGCCGAATATCACCACAAGCAATATGATCCACGGTTTGACAGATCGCATCCTTGCCTCGATTCCGTAGACGCTAGTTGGAAAAATCTACGCGCACGGTCATGCCGTACCGCAGCGCCGGGTCTTGCGCGTCCAACGTGATGGTGGCGACGTAGAACGGATTGCCGTCGGCTTGCAAAGGCACTTGGGGCGGCACGATGCTCACCACTTTGCCGGTGAACGTTTTGCCCGGTAACGCGTCAACGGTAATGCGAACGGCTTGCCCGATTTTTACGTTGGTCACAGCGTACTCGTCCAGTTCCGTCGTCTCCACGCGCAACTCGGCAAGGTTGACCAGCGTCGCCGCCAGACTGCCCGCTTGCATAATCTCGCCTTCGCGCATGGCAATCCCCACCACGTTCCCATCGTGCGGCGCGGTGAGCCGCGCCTTGGTAATTTCCAACTTGGCTTGATCCAACGCGGTTTGCGCCTGTTGCACTCGGGCTTGCGCCAGGGCGATGTCTTCGGGGCGCGCGCCGGTTTTCTTCAACGCGTACGCGGCTTCGGCTTGCGCGAGTTGACTTTTCGCTTGCGCCAAATCCGCCGGGTCGGGTTTGATCGAGCGCAGATAATTGGCTTCGGCGGCTTGGAAATCGAGCGTGGCTTGTTGCAATTGCAACGACACCGGCAACATGGCGATGTACGGATTCGTCGAGCCGCCCGAACGATCATACGCCGCTTGCGCCTGATCGCGCGCGGCTTTGGCTTTTTCCATATTCACTTTGAGCGTCACCAATTCTTCGGGCGAAGGACCCCGTTGGAGTTTGGCATACGCCGCCGCCGCGCTCTCGTACGCGGCTTGCGCCGCCGCGATTTCTTCTTTCGTCGCGAGCGCTTTGGTTTGCGCGAACGACGCTTGCGCGATGGTGAGTTGATCCTGCGCCGCTTGCACGCGCAAGTTCAACTCGCGCAGATCGAGTTCGGCGATGAGCGCACCGGCTTGCACCGTCTCGCCTTCCTTGACAAAAACCTTGCCGACAAAGCCGCTCGCGCCAAACGCCAAGCGCGCAAAGCGCACGGGCACGACTTTGCCCTTCACCATTTCGGTCGTGCTAGTCGGCGTCGGCGACGCCGTGACAGCGACCGCCGCCGGCGAAGTTGACGCGACCGGCGTCGAAAAGACGCTGGGGTTGGGCGTGCAACCCAACGCCAACACAATTCCGATCAGTAGAAATGTCAGAGATACGAATTTCATAGTGAACCTCTATATTCCATTTCTCGCTAGGCGAGTTGGCGTTTGACGAGATCAGCGAAGGGTCCGGGTTGATTGAGCAATTCTTGATACGTGCCGGTTTGGGCAACCTTGCCCGCGACGATCACATAAATCCGGTCGGCGTTGATGATCGTGCTGAGCCGATGTGCGATGACCAACCGCGTCGCTTGCAAGCCCTCCAAACTGCGACTCACTTTTTCCTGCGTGCGATTGTCGAGCGCACTTGTCGCTTCATCGAAAAGCAAGATGCGCGGCTTGGTCGCAATCGCGCGCGCGATCAGCAACCGTTGGCGTTGCCCGCCGGAAAAATTGCCGCCGCCCTCCATAATCATCGTGTACATCCCCATCGGCATCTGCTGAATGTCCTCGTCCAAGCCCGCCATGCGCGCCGCTTCCCACGCATCATCCATCGTCAAACGCGCCGAGCCGGCAATGTTGGTGAAAATATCGCCGGTCATCAGTTTGGCGTTTTGCAGCACCACACCAACCTGCCGCCGCACGGCTTGAATGTCCAAGCCCGACAAATCTTGCCCGTCGTAATAAATCACGCCGGACTCGGGATGTTCAAAGCCCAGCAACATCCGAAACAAGGTGGACTTGCCCGAACCCGAGGGTCCCACGACCGCGACAAATTCACCCGGCTTGGCGTGTAAAGACACATCGCGCAGCACCAGAGGACCATCCGGCGCATACCGAAACGAGACGCGGCTGATTTCGATTTCGCCGGTGAGAGCGCCGGGGTCCGCTTTGGCGTCGTCCACTTCGGGCAAGGTTTCCAAAATCGGTTTGAGCCGTTCATAGATCGGAATGACGTTGAGCGACGCCATCAACGCGGAATTCAAACCCAGCATCGCGCCGAGGAATTGCCCGAACGCGCCGTTGAACCCGACGAACGAGCCGGCGGTAATCTTCCAATCGGGCGACACCGAGATCGAGTAAAAGATCACCATCGAGGTCGTGATCGGCGCAAATGCGCTAAACACCGAAACGTAGTTGGAAACGGAACGCACCGCAAACGCCAAACTTTTTTGACGCGCGAAATTCTGCGCCCATTTGCTGAACGCGCGCCGCTCGCCGTTGGCAACGCGCAGTTTGGAAATGCCCGTGATCAACTGCAACACTTGCCCCGAAATCTTGCCTTGCATTTCCGCCATCTCGCGTTGCGAGCGCATCTGCAACCAACTGATGCCGCCGGCGATCAGCAGGATCAGCAACACCAAACCCACGCCGATCAAAGCCAGCATCCAGTTGTACCAAATCATCAGCGCGAGGTTGAACACGGAAAAGAGTGCGGAGAGCATCGTGTTGACTGTGACGCCGGTTAAAATTTGCCGAATCGCGCTAATGCCCAGCGCGCGCCCGGCAAGATCGCCAGCGGTGTACTGGCGAAAGAACGGCACCGGCAAATTCAGCAAGCGATCCCACAGCGCGGCTTGCAAGGTGGAATCCATCTTGCCTTCCAGCCGCAAAATCGCAATCGCCTGCGTGATGTTGAACAGCGTGGTGCCAATCGTCGCGGCGATCAACCCTAACGCAACCTGATACAGTTGGACGCGGTCGGCGTTGGGAATGATCGAGTCCATCAACAAGCCGGACGCGTAGGGCGTGAGCATCGCCAACAAGCCCACGCACACACCCATCAGCAAAATCAAATTCAAGTCGCCCGCGCTTTCGCGCAAACCGAATTTGAGAATGTCGCGCACCGCCAGCACCCCGCTGGGCAAGGGCGGATAAAACGAATACGCGATATCGAGCAAGCCCTGCGCGGCTTGGGCGTTGACGCGCCGCCGCGTGCGCTGGATTGGATCGCGCATGTCGTACTGTCGGTTGCCCTGCGGCAAGAGCGCGACCGGGCGTTGATCGTCCCGCATAAAGCCGAGCAATGCGCCGGACTCGCGCCGCCACCAATCGCCCTTGAGCGCGACCTGGCGAATGCGAATGTGCGACGCCTTGGCAATATCGCCGAGCGGGTCCCGTTGCGCGCGCCCCGCTTCCCGGTCGGGATGCGGGTGGATGGCGATGCCGCGCGCCCAGCCCACCCAGCGGCAAGCCATCAACAAGGGATCTTCCGCCTCCCCTTCGATAAAAGTTGGCTCGGCTTGCCCGGGCAAAACTTGGACGAGTTGGGCGAGACTTTCGCCGACCACCATTCGATCCGCGCGCTCCTTTTTGCGAAGGAACGCCGCCTCGACTTGGTTCGCCTGTTGGGTGTTGAGCGCAATGGCGTGCAACGCAAGCGCGTGAAACTTGTCCAAGCCCGCCCAGCTCGCATCCTGGGTCAAGAACTGGGCGGTCTCGACGACCGTCAATTCCGCCGCGCTGGTCGTTTCGAGCCAGGTCTCTTTCGAGACTGGGAAAAAACCGTCGCTCGCCAACGCCGGCAAATCGGCGCGGCTCATAAACCGCGAACTGCCGACGCGATGTTGCGCCCACAGCACTTCTTGGCGCGCGTGCGCGGCTGTGTTGGCGGCAAGCGTGGCGTCGCCCGGATCGAGCAATTGGCAATTCTTCGGCGGAATCACCGTGGCTAGCGTGAGCGCGAGCGTCGTAACCCAGGCATTGATCATCGCCACAATCGCTTCGGCTTGCAACGGATCGCGCGCGAGTTCTTGGAAACGCGTGCGGCGAATTCTGATCAGCCGCGTGCCCACCGTGCCCACTGCCAACAAACCGTAACCGCCGGGCATCCGCTCCAAATCCATTCCGAACAATAACTGCCCGGCAGACACGCGCAACAAATGGTGACGTGGGCCCGCCGGCTGTTTCGCCTCAACCTTGACTGAAAAGAGATCAACCTTGCCGGCGTAGACGACCCACACGACGGAGGGATCATCGAGCAGGAACGGTTTGTTCGCGCCAATCTCGCTGATGCGCCCTTCTTTATAGCGCAAGCGCATCAAGAATAATTCTTGCGCGTCGGTTTGCGTCCCGGCAAGTTGGGGTTTATCCGTGGTTGGCATCATAGCAATCGCTCCAGCAACGATTTCGCTTTGCGCGATTCCGTTTTCAACGTGTCCGATTGAATCAGCCGGCTGTAGGGACCTTCCTGCTTGATCATGCCATCGTGCGTGCCACGTTGCACCACCTTGCCGCGCTCCAACACAATGATCTCGTCGCAATCGCGGATCGTGCTGAGCCGATGCGCGATGATCAGGCACGTGCACCCACGCCGCCGGAGATTTTCGTCAATCAGTTTTTCGGTGATCGGATCGAGCGCGCTGGTCGCTTCGTCGAGCACAAGGATCGTCGGATTGTTGACGAGCGCACGCGCGATTTCGAGCCGTTGCCGTTGCCCACCACTGAAATTGCGCCCGCCCTCTTCCACCAAACTGTCGTACCCTTGCGCGCGCTCGGCGATCTCTTCGTGAATGTTCGCATCCTTCGCCGCTTGAATGATGCTGGCATCCGGGACCGTCGTGTCCCACAAGGTGAGGTTGTCGCGCACCGTGCCTTCGTAAACGAAAATGTCTTGGTCTACCAACGCCACCGAGTTGGTGATCAAAGAGCGCGGGAGTTGACTGCGCGCCATCCCGTCGAACAGAATCTCACCCTGCCACGCGTCGTACAAACCGGTGACCACTTTGGCGATGGTGGACTTGCCGCTACCGGAACCGCCAACCAACGCAACGCGGTCGCCGGGACGGAGTTTGAGACTAAACCCTTCGATCAGCGGCGGGTTGAGCCGGCTATAACCGAACGAAATGTCGCGCAATTCCAACGCGCCCGACAATTTGATCGGCGCGGGAGTCGCTTCGGGCGCGTCAAGCGGGCGAGACTCGGGCGTGATCTGCGGATCAGCGCGATAGTTCAACACGTCGTCGAGCCGGTTCATGTTGCCTTCGGCTTCTTGCAATTGGCTACCCAGGTTCACCATTTTGCTAAACGGTTGGATAAAGTTGCTCATCAACGATTGGAACGCAATCAACATACCCATCGTCAGCGCGCCTTCGATCACGCGCAACCCGCCGATGGATAGAATCGCCACGTTGCTCAGCGCAGACAAGGTCGGCGGCACGGCGTTGAGAATTTGCGTCAGGAAACCCAGTTCCTGCTCTGCGTTCAACAGCCGCGCTTGCCGCCCCGCCCACTGCGCGAAAAAGTCGGACTCGGCGCCGCTCGATTTGATCGTTTCGATGATCTGCAAACCGTTCATCGAGGTGCCCAGCAGTTTGCCGCGCGCCTGCAACAACCGGCGGTTGCCGTCCACACGGCGCCGCGAGACGTACTGCAACGCGGCAAAGTTGACGATGGCGATCAGGATGCCGACGAGCGTGAGGAGCACGTCGTACTGAAACATCACCACCGCGTAAAACACAATCATCACGACGTTGATCACCGTCGTCGCCAATTCGCCGGACAAGAGGAGCGCGACGCGATCATTGATCGCCACGCGCGAGCCGATCTCGCCGCCAAAGCGTTGCAGGTAAAATTCGATGGGCAAGCGCAAGACGTGCCAAAAGAATTGGCTCGACGTGGTCAGCGCGAGTTTCGTTTCCAGCCGCGCCAAATAGTATTGCTGGAGCCAGGTCATCGCCGCGTTCAGAATGCCGGTGATCGCCATCCCCAGCAAAATCGGTTTGATCCAATCGTGTTTGCCCCACACCAAGTAATAGTCAATGAACGATTTGGTGAAGAACGGCGTGACCAAACCCGGCACGACGAGAAACAAACTGATCAGCAAAACATAGACCAAGCCAATCCGCGACCCCGCCAAGCGTTTGCCGAGCGCGCCGTACAAGCTCGGCTTCTCGCCGCCCTTGACGAATTCCGGGCCCGGTTCAAACGTCAACACGACGCCGCTGAATGAATCGTCAAACTCTTGCGGCGTCACCGTGCGCGGACCTTCGCCGGGATCGTTGAGATAGACCTTGTGCTTGTCGAACCCTTCGAGCACGATAAAGTGATTGAAATTCCAATGAATGATCATCGGCGGCGGCAATTGGCGCACATCATTCGGTTCGAGTCGAAACCCTTTGGCGTTCAAGCCGTACTTGCGCGCCGCCTTGAGCATGTTGCTCGCCTTGCTGCCATCGCGCGAAACGGCGCACGCGCTTCGCACTTCTTCCAACGGCACAATTCTGCCAAAGTACCCAAGCACGGTCGCCAGCGCCGCCGCGCCGCACTCGACCGCCTCCATTTGCAAAACGGTTGGGGTCTTGACCCGCTTGGGAATATGTTTGACCTCTGGTTGAGACGCTGCTGTCATTTGCACATTCCTTTTGGCAAACCTACGTCCAAAGCGCACCCTGTCACGCGCACACACCGAGGCACGTGTCTATTGCGCCAAACTTTTGAGCCAGGGCAAGATCATGCTGATCGGCATCTGATCGCTGATCACCACCGTAACCGCGCCGAGCGTGCCATTCGAGATCGGAATCGGGGGTCCCCCCGCCGAAGTCCACTTGTAACCGCTCGGCGCATTCGGATCGCGATCGAGATCAATTCGCACCTCGACGGGACCTTCCATATTCGCCACGATCTTGATCAACTCTTCGTTGACGAGAGTGCCCTTGAGACTGGACATGGTCGAGGGAAATTCTGCCACCGCCACCACCTTGCCCAAGATCGATCCGAATTCTTCCTTCTTAACCGTCGAAGGCGAAATTTGCGCTTGCATCCCCGGCTGAACTTTTTTCGCTTCCGCCAACGCCAGATAGGCGAGGACTACCGTCGTCGCACCGGGACCTTCAATCGAAATGAGCGGCGTGCCGGCATTGATGAACGTGCCCGGGTCAACGAGAATTTGCATCACGCGCCCGCCCGCCGGACTCGTGGCGGTGACGTTACCCACACGCCCCACCCGTTGCCCGACCTTGATCACCTCGCCGACCTTGACGTTGATCTCGCGCACCTCGCCCGAAGTTGGCGCGAGGACGCTGTTAATGTCGCCGCCTTTGATGAACACGCCGGTGCCGGTCGTCGTCGTGGGAATGCTGCCGAAAATGCCCCAGATCAGCGCGACGATAATCAAACCACCGAACGCCGCCAATGCCAGCCAACTCGCCGAGTTGGTGATCTGAATCAATTCGTCCAATTGTTCCGGCGACGATTGTTTCTTGAGCGCCTGCTCACGAAACAATTTCGATTGATCCATTGCCATTCAACCTCCTTACCCGATCCCAGGTTTCCTGTAAAATCGGCTGGGCGCGCGAACTTGCCAATTCTTCCAACGTCAGCCACGTTAGCGCAACGACGAACAATGCCTGCGCGCGTTCCCCGCGCAACTCGACGGCGCGCGCGTGATCGAACTGCGCCACGTTTTCGGCGGCGGCGACGACGAGCGCACCCAACACCGCAAACGCCGCATCGCTCAACGCCGGTTCGCCGCGATAATTTTGCAACCGTCCGCCGGCGCGAAACTGGGAAAACGCTTCCAAACCCACAAAACGCAAAAACCAATCGGCGCGATAATGCCCCGTCGCGGCGACCAACCCGCGATAATCGGCGATCAGTTCGTCGAGCAAATTGTTCCGCATCGCGCCGAGCACGCGCCGCGTGAACAGATGCGTGCACTCGTGTTCGAGCCGAATCGTCAGCGACAGCCGCCGCCACTCTCCCGCGTCCAGTCCCAGGTCTGCCGCCGTCACCGCGCTGTACGGTCCGCGGCTCAACAGGATGAACCGATCTTGGTACAAGTCGCGTTGCGGGATGATACGTTGAAATTCTGCCGCCCAATCGCCGAACGGATTTTCCGCTTGCCAACGCTCGCGGTACTGGCGCACGCGATCCCAGTTGTTAAACCCGGCGATCATCATCGCGCCCAACGCGTCGGGCACCGGCTTGGGTTCGTTCCGCATCAACAGCGCTTGCAACAATGCGACAAAATCGCGCCGGTCGTCGGCGACGATCACCGGCACCGCGCCCGCCAAACTGGGATGGAGGATCAATTCCAAATCTTGCGGGCGTTGCAACTGCAAGCCCGTCGCCTCTGGCAAATCCTGAATCGGCGCACCGCGCCGCGTCGCCGCTTGGTACGCATCCGTTTCGCTGATGCCGGCGCGAATCGGAAAATTCAACTGCGCGAGGCGCGCCGCCAGCGCGGCAAACACACCGACGCGTTCGGCGTCCGCCGCATACGCCTGCCACGCGGCGATGTGCGGTTCGGGCGGCAAAGGAATTTGCAACGGAAATTGGATCGCGCCGTGATTGAAAACATTTTCATTGTAGGCAAGCAATTCCGCACTGACGGTTTCGCTCGCGCCAAAATCCGCCAACACCGCCGCGCGCATCGCCCGGTTTTCCGTTTCCATCGTTCATTGCCCTCGCACGAGCGCATCCAAGATCGCCAGTCCCAGGTCATCCACCGAATCCGTCGCGTTGCTCAAGATCACCACGCCGCACCGGTAATCGGCGGTCAAGCCGATGAAATTGGCATAGCCGCCGGTTTCGCCATTGTGCCAAATGATCGCTTGCCCCGATTGAGGCAACACCGCGCGCAACCACGCCATGCCGATTTGCGTCTCGCCTTGCGTAAACAAAACCGGATGCGTCTGTTGTAACACGGGCGTCCCCAGGTTTGCCGCCAAAAAAATCAGCATATCGTTGGCGGTGGAGCGCAAGCCGCCCGCCCCCGCCAGCGTGTTCGGAAACTCCCACGGTGCGGCGACCTGCGCCCAGTACAGCGATCCCAGGTTGACATCGGCGCGATAACCGCGCGCCAGCCGTGTGCGTTGTGCCGCATCGAGCGCCACGCCGGTATCGCGCATGCCCAGCGGTTGCGCAATGCGCGTTTGGATCGCCGTCTGATAATCCGCGCCGCTACGCCGGCTCAGCGCAAAACCCAGGATGCCAAATCCAACATTCGAGTACTCGAACGTTTCGCCGAGCGTCCGCGCAGATTGCGTTTTGAGCGCGCCGAGCACATCGGCGTCGGCGTAATGCCGGTACGTGTCGGCGGCAATCGCCGTGCGCCACAACTGCGGCGCGGTGAACGTTTGCGCCGGCGTGCGCGGCAAGCTGGCGGTGTGCGTGACGAGATGCTTGAGCGTGATGCGTTGCGCCGGCGAGTCTGCCGGGATCGTATTCGGCGGCAACAATGCGGTAACCGGCGTTTCGAGCGTCACCTCGCCGTGCGCGATTTCGTCCGCGAGCAACGCGGCGGTAAACACCTTGCTGATCGATCCCAGTTCAAACAGCGTGTCGCCGCTCGGCGGTTGATCGGATGCCAAGTTGCTACGCCCAAAACCAACCACGATGCGTTCATCGCCGGCGATTGCCGCAACAACCAATCCAGCATGCGTCGTCATTGCCGGCGCAACCAACGCGTGGATGCGCTGTTCGAGCGGCGCGCTGTGCGAAACATCGCTCGTCCAAACCGGCAAGGTCGGCGCGGCAAATCTGCCGACCTGGAATTGCATATTCGCCAAGACCAAAACACAAACAACGACGTAAATGATCCCGACGATGCGGCTCTGCGTGATGCCGCGCCCGCCCAGCGGCTTGCTCGCCTGTTCGGCGGAGAGCACGCGCGCCCGACGAAATATTTCTTTTTGAATGTGATCCACGCGTTCTGGGATCGCAACCAGCAGAACGCCGAAAATCAAAAACAAGAGCAACACGCCTTGGATGATCAAAGCAGTTTTGTACATCGCGCCAACGCCAGTTTTGCCCACGCGCTTGTGATGCGCCCCTTGTCGCGCGTGTGGAACAACGCCTTGTGATCGCTTTCGTCAAACCAATATTCCAAGATCGGTTCGCCGCGCCAACCTGCCTCCGTAGATTGCGCGCGCAACCACGCGCCGCCGCGCCGCATCGCATCGTCCGCCGCACCGAGATGTGCCAGCGCGAGCATCGCGGCGGACGTTTCGATCACTGATCCCAGCCACGCGCCATCGCGCCGCTGTTGCGCCACAAGCCACGTCCACGCACGCGCGCACGCGTTCCGGTATTCTGCATCTTGTGTAACTAAAAAACGCGTCGCGTAAAAAACCGGAATCGTTTGCGAGGGAAACCATTTGCCGCGCCAGTTGCCGGCAACAAGTTGCTGGCGTTTCAAATACGCGGCGCACGCGGCGATGATTTCGGCGTACCGCGCCGGCGCGATCTGCGCTAACAGCCACCCACAATACGCCGTCGCCGGGACATCCGCGCCTTGCCAGTACGTTGCGCGTGTGCGCCGCGTGTGCGGAATCGTTTGAAAGCCGCCCTCACCGCGATTGAAAAACGCGGCGACCAACCGCTCCGCGCCACGCTGCAACAGCGCATGATGTCTGCCGGTGGCGAGCAAGCCCTCCATCACAAGCGCGCTGTCGAGCGAGGTCACGCCGTACCCCGGTTGGTATTCCCACAGTCCGTCGTCCGCTTCGCCCAGCAAATATTTTTCCAGTTCGGCATTCGGCTCGGCGAGCAAAAGCAAACCATAGTACGCCACCGTGCCATCTTCGACACAATCCTGGGTTTCGGGTCCACGCTCCGCCAGCGTCGTGATCCAACTTTCCGCGAGCGGTTCGGGTTGCCATCGCGTTGCGCCGACCATGCCCGCGTCCGCGCCAATGATTTCCGCCGCGCGTTTGCCGGACGCGATTGCCGCGTTCATGCCGTATGGCATTTGCTCTGCGTTCCACCACGTGTAATCGCCGGCAAGCACGATGCGATCCGCCGCGCGCAGAGACGCGTTGCAAAATCCGCGATACGTTTCGGGTGCGATGATTGGACCCACACCTTGCCAACGATACACGTCCCCGAATGCGATGTGCGCCGGCTCCACCACACCGATGGCGAGGCGATTCAATTCGTCGCGCGCCAGTTCGAGCAAATCATCGTCGCGCGCAGACCAATGCGCGCGCGCCTGTTCCGCTACCAAGTACGCGGTGACGACAATCAACCTGGGATCGTCCGGGTGATGCTGAAAGACGAACGTGTTGATCGCCGCGCCCGGCGCGACGACGTAGGCGAGGCGTTGCAATTCCGTTTCGCGCAAACCCAGACTGATCGCGATCCCTGCCCCGTATTGCACCCGGTCGAGAAAATCCGTCGCGGCGTTTTGCCAGCCCTGCATCAGCGCGCGCGCTTCCGGCGCGGGCGTCGCCAGCACGACCCAGTCTGCGCGCGCGGACTGCTCGCCCTCGCGCGTTTGCCACTCGACCGTGACGCCATCACTCGCGGGCTGCAACCGCGTGACCGCGCACCCCGCGCGAATTTCCGCCGGCGTGTTGGCGACGAACGCGTGAACGAGCGCGGCGTTGCCCTGTTCGAAATGCGCGACGTTGTGCCGCGTCAAACCATCGCGCCGCCGCGCGGGCACGTAATCGCCCAGCGCGCCGGGGTGAATCACGCGGAAAAATCCTTCAAGCGTTGCCGCAATCTCCGCGCCGATCATTGACGGTTGCGGCGTCGCACTCTCGAAAAAATGTTTGAGCGCAAACGCTTCGCGGATGCCCAAGCCGACAGATTGCAAACATTCGGGCACGGATTCGCCGGCACATAATCGCCCGCCGACGAAAACGCCGATGGGATGATCTTCGGCGAGGCGCGCGCCCGCCGCAACTGGAAACGCCGCCCATCCTGGGTCAAACGCGAACAATGCGCCGCACTCGTAAGCCACGTTGCCCCAACGCCGCGTGATGATTTTGCCGCCGGGTTGCGCGTTCGCTTCGAGCACGAGGACGCGCCGGTTGTGGCGCGCCAATGCGTGCGCGGCAGACAAGCCCGCCAACCCCGCCCCGATCACGATCACGTCAAAATGCGTTCGCATCAAAGTTATAACTCTTTGCCGGCGCGCGCGCACACGTCACGGTACAACGCACGCGTCGCGTCGTCCACCTCGCGCAGATCGGTTTCGCCGAACGACCAGTGCACGAACTGCGCGCCGAAAATTTCCGCCAGGTGTTGGTCAATCTCGTCAGCCGATTGCGCGCGCCCCAGCCAATCGAGCAACACCGAAAAGGTTTCGCGCGGCGCGCGGCGAAACGCGTTAAAGTCGAACACGAACCGGCGGCACCGCGTCGGGGTCTCGAAAAATCGCTCGGTGAAAATGCGCCACAGTTCCAAACCGCGTTCGCGCGTCACGTCGTACCGCTTTTCGGTCGAGCGCGCAACTTCGAGCGGATGGCGCACGCAAAAGACGACGCGCTGCAACGCGTGCCACCGCGTTTCCCACAGCGGCAAGGTGAGGCACAGCATCGGGTCTTTGATCAGATCGCCGTCGAACTTTTCGATAAAGTAGCGAAAATACCGCTCGCGTTGCGGCGCGAATTGCAACAGCGTCGCCGGGTCCGGGATCGCGTGCGGATCGCCGACGTTCGCCTCCGCCAGCAAGCGCGCGTTGATCGCGAGCAACAAATCCGGTTCCAAATCGCCGCGCGGATTGTCGGCGGTAGGTTCGCGCAAAACGCGCACTGCGCGTCCCAGATCAAAGCCACAGCGTTCGAGCAACCCGGTGACGCCACTCGTGCCGCTCCGCATTGGACCCGTGACGACAGTGATTTCGCTCATTCGATTTCTTGCGCGGCGAGCGCGTAGCGTTGCCGCAAGCCGTCGAGCACGCGCTCTTCGATCCACTGCCAATGCGCCGTGGGCGTATAGCCGCTAAACCGCGAGCGGCACACATCAATCAGCGCGGGCTGAATGTGATTCGTGTCGAGCCATGCGCCGAACTGATCGATCCGCGCGCCAATCTTGTCGCGGTCGAACGCGGCGGGGTCTTGGATCAAGCCGGATTCGTACTCGAAGTAAAATTTACCGGCGGCGGTGGCAAGATGTAGTTTGCCGCCGAATTTCAAACGCAAGCGATGGTACGGATCGTCGCGCGCGGCGCAGTACTCGGCTTCCGAAACCTCGACGCGCCACGCTTCGCCGGTGAGCGAATCACAACCGAAATAATCGAGATCAATGTCGAGCACGACCGCGCCCGTCGGCGCAATCGCATCGGCGCAATCCACCTGGCGCATCACCGCGGCGTGACGATCCGGGTTGAACATGCCGGCGATCATAAAGTTGTCGGTCACGATCAGCGTGCGTCCGTCGGCGTTCTGCGAAAAGACGTTGACGAATTGTTCCTGCGCAAGGTACTTGCGCCCTTGCTTGAGCCAAAAAATTTCTTTGAACAATCCCAGGTACACCGCCGGCACGATGAAATCGCCAATGCCGAGTTGCTGGCGCGCGAACGCCGCCGCGGCGCGCGGCGATGCCTCCAGTTCTTTGAGCGAAGCCGTAAGGCGCGGCGCGCTCAAGTCGGAATGATCGTCCACGTGGAGCAAGGTATTTTGGCGCGCGGCAATGATTTGCCGCGCGACCGCGAAAAACCAAACGCCGAACGCTTCGTGATGTTCCTCGACGATGAAAGTTGGAATCATGCCCCGCTCGCTTCCGCCGTGTGGCTGAATTCGAGCACGCGCGCGCGAATGTCCGGCGCGCGGTAAAATTCGAGCAAGCGGTCGTAGACGTGATGTTGGAAATCCACTTGATCGAAATACGAAAAATTCTTTTTCTGCTTGAGCGCGGCTAACGGCACGCGCACCAGTTTGGCGAACAACCGCTCCACGTCGGGATCGCTGAAGGGGTAATCTGCGATTTGCAAGCCGCGCTCCGGTTGCATCGGAAAACCGCGCGCGCGCATTTCGAACCAGAGCGGCGTGTTGGCGACGCCGTACAATTGCAACGCCAGCACCTCGCGCGAACATTCAAACTCGCCAATGAATTGCGTGTTGGCGATAAAATCGGCGAGCGTCATTTCGAAATGCGAGAACAGGATCATGTTCGCGTGCACTTTGGTTTGCGGCGAATGGCGGTCGCGCAAGGCGAGCAACGCGGCAAGCGCGCGCCGGTTGAGATCGGGTGTGGAGCGGCGATGCAACAGATCGAGCGCGTGCTGACTGTTCGCTTCGACACCCATTTCGATAGAGTGGACGCGCATGAACCGGCTCGTGAACATCGCCTCTAGCACGGGCAGGTTTCGCAAAATGTCGCCGGGGCGTCCGGTGAGAAACACTTGGATTTCCAGAGCGCGCGCCTCAACCTCGCGTACCAACGCGGCGAGTAATTTGCCGTTGGCAATCGAGTTGGCGTCGCCGAGATAAATGTAGCGAAAACCTTGATCGTACCAATGCTGAATTTCCGTCGCCGCGTTCGCCGCGCTCTTGAAACGCATCCGATACGTTTCCTGACAATAGCCGCAGCCGCCGTAACACCCGCGCGCCACTTCGACAAACACGAGCTCGTTCAACACGGCGAGTTTCGTGGGGATCGGCAAGTCGTCCAAGTTCACATAGCCGTTCGGCGGGCGCACGATGATTGCGCCATTCGCATCGCGGTACGCGATGCCATCGAGTTGCGCGAGTTGCGCCGGTTGATCGAGCGCGCGCAATAGCGCGGGCAAACGCAATTCGCCTTCGCGCAAAACCACGTAATCTACGCCGGGATTTTCTTGCAAAATATATTCGGGCAGAGCGGTTGCCGTCCAGCCGCCCCAAATGACGGTCTTGTGCGCGAGGCGTTGCGTGATGAGGCGCGCGGCGGCGTAGGTGTGATCCATCACCGAAACGCCGAACACCTCGGCTTGATCAAGGTACTGCTCCGTTTCCGAAATGTGGATCGTGCGGCAACGAATGTTCGCGCGCAACAAGGTCGCTTCGAGCGAAGCCAGCCCAACATTCGCCACAAGCAAGCGATTGCCCAGCAACGCATCGGGATTGATCAGGATGATGTCATAGTCGCTCATAGGGTTGCTTTCGTTTTGCGCGGCAGGATCACTAGTCCCGCCGGATCGTTATCGAAGGTGGGCATCGGGCGTAGCGGTTCGGGCACGGCAAGACTGAGATAGCGTTGATCCAGGTGCAACAGGATTTTTTGCGCGAGCAGTTGCGCCACGATGGGCTGCAGTTGATCCCAGGTTCGTGTCAGCGCGAATTGATTTTGCAACGCCTGGACGAGCATCTCCGCCGGCAATGCCGAATCGCACGCGAGGTAAACCGCACGCGCCACGCCCTCCAGCACAATTGCCGGCGCAACGGCGCAGGGGCGCGTGTCGGTGAGAATCAGTCGGTCACCGGTGTCGCGCAAGTTTAACTGCGGACGCGTTGGGGAAACATCTTTTTTGATCATGTCTGGGCGCGGCGTGTAAAATTGCGCTTGCCACGCGTCAATGAATTGCATCAACTCGCCGAACACCGCCGCTTGCGCCGGCGTGACGGGCGCGGTTTGCGTCGCGGCATCTTCGAAATAGTACGCAAAATCATTCAGCCGCTCGGCGGGCATCGGATAAATCGCGGCGTAGGCGCGAAACGGCGTCAGCGCCAAATGATAGCGCGCGGGGTCTTGGTGGTAGCGGCTGTAGCGGTCGTAGCGAATCAACCACAAGACCATCGGTGGTTGCAGATGCGCGATGAGCGGCAACCACGCGAGCGTTTCGCGGTGCCACTCCGCCGATTCGCCCGGCGCGTTGCCTAACAAATTCCAACTGGCGAACACGCCAAACTGCATACACCATTTCAAGAACTGCACGTTCTTCCACGCGCGCGTGCCCTTGTTCAACAGCGCAAGTGTCTTGTCGTGCAAACTTTCGATCCCAGGTTGCACCCACCGAATGCCGGCGGCGGACATTTTCTCCACCTGTTGCCGGGTGAGGTTGGGCGATGTTTCAAAGAAAAAAGTGAACGGCTCGGGCGCGGCGGCAAGTTCGGGCAACACCGTGTCGAAATGTTTGAGGTCGAGGATCGTGTCACTCGCCATAAACTTGGCGATGCCGTATGTGCGCCGCAGCGTCGCCAGTTCGGCGAGGATGCGGGGCGGCGACTTGCTCCGGAAATCGCGGGCGGGTTCGCTCAAGCCGCAAAACGCGCATTGATTTTTTTCGCCCCACCAACACCCGCGCGATGTTTCAAACACAATGCCCGGTTTGATCTGGGACGCAAGCGGCGACGCATCCAGCGCCGCGAAATAATCGTCGTAGCTCGGCACCGGCGTCGCGTCGAGATCGCACACCAGCGCGCGCGCCGCGCCGTTGCGATGCGCGCGCGCGTAGACGCCCACCGGCAATTCCGTCGGTGGAATGGCTGCGCCGCGCCGCAAAATATCCTGGCACAAGTCCGGCAACAACTGGTCGGCTTCGCCGGACACGACGTAATCCACCCAGTCGCAAAACTGTTGCGTGGCAATGCCCATCGTGCCTTCGCAGTTTGCGCCGCCGAGCAACGTGATCACATCCGGGCGCAATGTCTTGACGCGGCGCAGGACAGCGAGCGAGGCGCAATGCTGTTGAAACATCGAAGTACACCCGACGATGCGGGGATGCGCGACGAGAACCTGTTGCGCGATCCGCTCGACGAATAGCGTCGCCTGATCGCGAATGGTTTGCAAGAGTTGGGGACTCACGTTCAACTGCGCGCACTCGTTCAAGTACGGCGTGTGGTCCGGTTGAAAATCCGGGAACGCCGCGCCGGCAAACGTCCACTCGCCCATCAAATATTTGGGCAAGTTGTTGCTCAGGAAAAAATATTTGGGCAAGCCAATCGTTTCGGCAAAAGCAAGGTTCGCGTAACAGACGCGCGCCGAAATGCCGCCGCGCATGAGACTCGCTTTGAGCAAGCCCGCCGCGAGCGATGGTCGCTCCACCGCCGCGTATGGCATCACGATCAGGTAAACGTCCGGTGATTGGGTTGCCACGTCACAACACCCGCGACTCGTCTGCAAACTGGGACCATTTTTGCATTTCGGTTTCGGCTTGGGCAAGCAACCATTTGAATCCCGTCATAAATTCTTCGGCGGGCATGACGCCGGTGCGCGCATCGCCGTTTTGATAATGTCGCTCGAAAACCAAATGGCGCGTGTCGTAGTACGCCCAGTTGGTTTCGCGGATGCGTCCCTGCTCGATCATCTTTGCGCCAATTTGCGTGCCGGGAAACGGCGTCAGGATCGAAATATACACGCCGTCCGGTTGGATGTCGCGGATGAAACCCAGCATCTGCTCGAACGCGTCGCGCGGCTCGAAATCGAATCCCAGCATCAATAGCAAACGCGTGCGGAGGTTCGGGTACTTGCGAATTTTTTCGAATACGCTCGCCGGGTTGATGCCGCGAATGCCGTTCTTTTCGATGCTCAGTCCGTCGCGGAAGGGCGACTCGACGCCGATGATCAGTTTCGCGTGCCCGACGGAATTTGCCAGTTCGAGAAAGCGGTCGTCGTTCAAGGGACCCAAGCCGATCTGCGCGAGCCAGTGGAAATCTCTGCCGTCTAACGCGGCGCGCAGGTGTTCGAGCAACACGCGGTCTTGCGGCGAAAAGCCGAACGCGTCGCCGGTGAAGGTGATTTGCGGGTTGGGATCACCCTCCAACAATTTGCGCGCACGCAATTCGGCGACGACTTGGGCCGCCGGGCGGTGGCGAATTTTTTTGCCCGAGACGATTTGCACCGAGCAATAACTGCAACTGAGCGGGCAACCGCGCGAATCGGAAATCATACTTTCCGGGACGCGCAGCGCGTACTCGTACAGATGCGGGTGTGCCAGCGGCAAATTTTCCAGCGGCACGACCGGCGTCGCGTACTCGCGCGCCAGCGGACGGTCTTGAACGTAATCGGCAAGGGCTTGGGCGAAACTGCCGCCCTCCACTTCACCGCGCACGACTGAACCGAGTTCGGCGAACTCGGCGGGGAGCACCGTTGGGTGGATGCCACCGAAAACGATGCCATACGCGCCGGCTTCGCGCGCGCGTTCGGCGATGCGTTTCGCGCGCGGGACTTGGGCAGTCATCGTTGTAATACCGACGAGCGCGCCGGTCACGCCGCTCGGATCGAATTCGCCATCAATGCGCTCGTCCCAGATCGTCGTCGGCAGCGCGGGGTAATGCTGGTGGGCTTGTGCCGCCGCCGAAAGTAAACCGGGCGAAACGCTGGCAAACAAGCCGGATGGAAATTGTGGATAAACGAGGACGAGTTTTTTTTCTGCGCCCATAAACCCTTTCGTGCGCTGGATATGTGCTCGGAATTATTAGGCGGTTGCCCTGAACGCTACCACGTGCGGGAAATCAGCACGCCGACGACTACCGCCGTGGCGGTCAGGAAACCGCCGGCGACTTGTTCCAACTCGGCTTCGCTCAGTTGGTTTTTCGAAACGCCGGCTTCTTGCGCCAGAGCTTGCAAATCGGCGAGATTGAAATCAAAGCCCAGTTCCTTGGCGTAGGCGATTTGCCCTGGCACGTCGTTCAAGCCGATGGCTTTGGCGCGCGCCCGCACGGTTTCGTCCTCCGTACATAGTTGCCCGAACTTTTTCAAATCTTGTACGCTCATTCTTGTCTCCTTGTTCAATCCCTTGCCAAAGCGTAGGACAATTTTGCAAAATTGTCCTACCCGTCCGCTCGCCTACCAACCGCGCGAAGCCACCCCCACCGCGCCTCCAGCCACCGCCGCGCCGACGCCCGCGCCAATCACCAGGCCTGCCACCGCCACCGCCGCGGTAGTCGTTACCACGCCGCCGGCAACTTGTTGCAACTCCGCTTCGCTCAGTTCGTTTTTCGAGATGCCGGCTTCCTGCGCCAGGGTTTGCAAATCGGCAATACTGAAATCAAAGCCCAGTTCTTTGGCGTAGGTGATTTGACCCGGCATATCGTTCAAGCCGATAGCTTTGGCGCGCGCCCGCACCGTTTCATTCTCTACGCACAACTGTCCAAACTTTTTCAAATCTTGCACGCTCATTCTTGTCTCCTTGTTCAACTAACGTCTGGCGAAAGCGTAGGACAATTTTGCAAAATTGTCCTACCCGTCCACTCGCCTACCAAACGCGTGAGGCAGCCGCCGCCACGCCCCCAGCCGCCGCCGCGCCGACACCCGCGCCAATCAGCACGCCTGCCACCACGCCCGCCACCGTGGTCGTTACCACGCCGCCGGCAACCTGTTCCAGATCGGCTTCGCTCAGTTCGTTTTTCGAGGTGACCGCTGTCTTTGCCAGAGTTTGCAAATCGGCGAGACTGAAATCAAAGCCCAGTTCTTTGGCGTAGGCAATTTGGCCCGGCATATCGTTCAAGCCGATGGCTTTGGCGCGCGCCCGCACCGTTTCGTTCTCCACGCACAACTGCCCAAATTTTTTCAAATCTTGAACGCTCATAGTTCTCCTTTGTGAGTTAGTTTATTCGATCAACCAATCATCCCGCTCGGGGTGGGGGCGATCCAGATACACGCCCGGACGGGTGAGCGCAAAGTACGCTTTGGCTTCACGAATTTGGCCGGCAGAAAAATTCAATTTGAGATGATGAATTTTCCGAAAGAGATTGAGATATTGAAACGCATCGGTGGATGCGCTCGGCGGCGTGAGCGTGACGCCGGGAAAGTCCAACACCCCTTGCCGCTTCTGTGGCAAACACAAGCCGCGCGCAACGATGGAATCGAGCAAGGGCACCCACTGCTGGGAATCATCTTCCAGCCAGTCTAGATAACATTCCAGTCCGATTTTTTCGGCGAGACCAGCCGGCGTGAAACCCAGGTTGATCGTCCAAGTTTCCAGCATGGGAATGATCGTATGCGTGAGTTCCGCTAGCCAAGCGGGATCGCCCTGCCAGCCCGCCTGCGCCAGCCAGTGCGCCAGGTCTGCCGCCGCCAAATCTTTGACGCACACACGCAAGCCCGCATCACTCCGCGCCAACATCATCCCGACTTGAAATAATTTCGCGTCCGGCGGCAAAGCGGCGATGAAAGACGGCAAGCGCGCAATGCTCGGATCGGCGTAACCCAGGATGGCGAACGCTTCGCGCAACAGATCGAACAGCGCGGCGCGCGACAGCGTCGGCGCATCGGGACCGAGAAAGACGCTGGGGGAATGGACGAGCGCGGCGGCTTGGTTGGGGGTAGCAACACCCGCCGTGTCAAATTCCAACCAGAGGTTACGGATGTTGGAAGCAAACAAGTGCGCGGGGTTCGCCCACACGTTGGCAAACGCGCGTAGACGTTGCCAGGTGGGCGATGTTTCGCACAAGGCGTCGAGCGCGGACGAAGACTTGCCGGCGAGCAACGCTTGCCCCCGCGACTGTTTTTTCGTTTCGAACAAGATGTCGGCGCGCGCGGCGGGCAAACCCAGGCGACATTCAAATCCCCAAAATGTCGTCAGCGGTTCGGGCAATTGCGTGGCAATCGCGGCGAGATGCGCGTACCCCTCCGCGTCAATCAAACTGGGCGGCAACGTCGGACGAACGAGTTCGAGCACAGAGAGGATGTTCGCGTCCATAGCCGAGTGTCCGCCGGTTTACTGAGCGCTTGCCGGCGCAAAGCGCAGTTCGTCGAGATAACCGCCATCGAACAGCGTTTGCGTCACTGCAACCGCCAACATGGGATTGACGCCATGCTGTTCGAGCATCAAATCGTACAAGTCAGAAAACGAGTGTGTGCCTTCGGCGATCAATTTGCCGAGCGGCGCATAAACTTCCTTGCCGGTAAAATGGTGAATTTGATTGGGGGAAACGAGGTCAAATCCTTCGGCGGTCGCGTGGTACACCAAGTCGTCGCGAAAGCGCGCGCGGTCATTCGGGAGGGGCGAGGCGGGCATGTTGCGATCCATCAAGTATTGGATCGCGCGGCGAAAGTCGCTCGCGTCGCTAAAGGTGGTCTCGTCGAAAATGCGATAGCCATAAGCCCAGCGTTTGCTCGTATAGCATGGGCTAATCACCTGAATCGTACGATTGACGAGGTTGATCAAAAAGCCGCTGACGCACGCAATAGACCCCTGCGGCACCACTTCTTCGAGATAGTTCCCGTCAGCCCGATCCCGCATCCCGGCATCTTCTTCCAGAATACGACCGCCGGTTACTTTTTTGCGCGGGTTTTCGCGCATCTGCATCAACAATTCCACGTCGCGCAATTCCTGCGGCGAGTACGATTCGTGGATTTTATACATCATCCCTTTGGACAGCACGCTCAGCCGGGGCCAAGGGTGCGTTTCGTGCCGATAGTATTCGATCATCTCGCGCATCCACTTGGTGTCGGTGCCCGCCGTGGTGGAGGTGCAAACGGTGTTGCCGGTGATCGCTTCGAAATCTTTCACATAGTTGAGGTAATTCGGATTGTCGTGC
>CAIKBD010000070.1 GCA_903825565.1 uncultured Anaerolineales bacterium
AATCTCGAAGACGGGCTGTCATGCACCAGTGCGGACACGGTCTTTGCTGTCTGAACCTTGCGCCGGAATTATATCACGATCTTGCCCGCAAGTTTCTGATGGCTAACATTCCGCAAAGCGGTATGTATTCTCGAAGTGACACGCGCCTGACTTTTGAAAAGCCCTGTGCGTGGTCGCCCAATAAGTGACAGGACGTTGAAAACATTGTATAATCTTGGGCGAGAAAGTGCAAAATGCCAACGATTTATCTTGATGCTTGTTGTCTCAATCGCCCATTCGACGACCAGTCACAGCCGCGGGTGCATCTGGAAGCGGAAGCCGTGCTGATTATTTTGGCGCGGCTCAAAACGCGTGAATGGGAATGGCTTGGCAGTACCGTGCTCGCTCTCGAAATCAATCAGATTACAGAACCCGCGCGCAAAGCCAGAATCCAATTACTGATGACGGCGATTCAGCGCAGTGTATTCGTTCAAACCGCCGAACACAATCGCGGCAAGGAATTATCCGCGCTGGGTTTGCCAGCCGTTGATGCGTTGCATCTCGCGTGTGCCGAAAGCGGCGGCGCGGATGTGTTTCTCACGACCGATGATCGCCTGTTGCGCCAAGCCAAGCGTATGGCAACGCAATTACGTGTCCGCGTCGAAAATCCACTGACGTGGATCAAGGAGCAAGATTAAATGATTACTCCAATGATGACGCTGGAACAAATTCGCATAACCGGACTCGCGGCGTTGATGGAAAAACTAGGCCCCGACGGAATGATTCGCTTTTTGCAACAGTTTGAAACGGGCTCGGGCGATTATTCCACCGCACGCCATCAATGGGTAGACCAGTGGGATATGGACACGCTGATGAAAAAACTCCGCGAGCAACAATCCAAAAGTTGATTGCATCACTGACGCGCGCTGGCAACGGCGCGCGTTTGATTTCTCCGCGCGTTATTCATAGCAGTATCCACTTCCAAGCCCCGGTATTTCACCGCGCAGAATTTGAAAGGCAACCGATGGACGCAGATTCGCAATGCCGGTTGAGGCATCATAACCAGCAATCTCGGCAAAGAGATCGCCTACCGTTTGTTTGCTCCAATACGCTCCGCCAGCAATCGGATCGTTCCAAGCACCTGGAAGCGTTTGCTCTTTGTGCAAAACAGATACTAACAGTGCGGCAAACGCATTGTCATCCATATTAGTTTTGCACGTGTTGTGACGTTGGGCGCTGGCGAGGAGGTCCGCTTTGAAATTGCCTATGGCAACTTGCTCCTCGTCGGAAAGATGGAAATTCGCCGGAATCCAATCCACCAACATACCGCCCACTGGAGGCGTCTTGGGCGGCTTGTGATTTTCGCATGGGCTGCCTTGTGCAGAATTCACCGCATCCTGCTGTTCGTTGTATTTGTACGTGCCCTGCTCATCCGGACTGAGCCACATGCCCGTATCTTGGTTGTACCACCGCCCATGCACGTAATACAAGCCCAGGTCGGCGTGCCACTGATACCCCCACGCCCCGTTCCACCGATAATAATCCCATGCCCCCAACCCCGGCGGTCCCCACGCGCTCGGATTCCCCCACGGGTCATACGCACCCCAACTCCCGCCCCCGCTCCCATCCACCGCGTTCACATACGTCGCCGTGTCCCCGTGCCAATTGTACGCCGGGTAGAAACTGCCATACCCCCACGCCACCGTCAAATCGCCCGGCGCGCTGACGACCACCTCGATGCGGCTTGGCTTGCCATTGGTGTAGCCATACCGCACCAGGTCAAACGTGTTGCCGCTGATGGCGGAATGCCACGTCTCGCGCACCAGCCAGTCCGTGCCGTCTTCGTACACGTAATCGCTGTAACCGAGCGCGTTGTAGCGGCGGGTGATGCGCCCAAGCGAATCATAGTCGAGCGTCGTCGTCACGCCGTTCGTCGCGGTGAAATTCTTCAGCCGCTGACCCCCGCCTTCCCACTGCCACCCGTAACTCGTCGTCGTCGTGATGTTCGTCGTGTAATCGGCACGCACCTCATTCGTCAGATTCCCCGCTCCGTCATAACTATACGTGCTGACCTTCGTCGGCGGTGCGTTCACGGGGTCCCAACCCCCATACGGTTGCCATTCCCGCCGGGTCAAGCGTTGCCCCTCGTAA
>CAIKBD010000071.1 GCA_903825565.1 uncultured Anaerolineales bacterium
TAATCCTCGCAGTTGCTTGAGTTTTTCCTCGGCGCATTGGATCCGCTTTTGTTCCGCCGCGTGCTGGCGCGTGTGCGGGTTGACGCCCTGCCCGCGCAGATACATCTTGATCGTTTCCAGCATTGGGGTCGGATCATCTAACGGCAGGGGCTTGGCAAAATCCAAATTGTAAATGATGTGACCATAATCTCGCAGATGCGCCCGGAACCGTTCGCAAAATTCTTGCCAGCCCGCCACTGCCGCTGAATCGCTTGCCAGTTCTGCGCCGAGTTGCGCGGTCGGGGTTTCGCGCACAGAGATTGCCAGGTTGTCTTGCGCCTGACACCACATCGCCAAATCGTAGAGCGATTTTTCGGCGCGGATGGGCGTGCTGTCGTATCCCAGCAAGAATGTGGCGGCGGCAGGATCATTTTTGCGCCGAATCATTTTTTCATACACGCGAGTAAACACCATTTCCGCTCCAGCCGCTGCGCCGGTCGTGGCGACTAACAGCGCAGCCAGGTGTAGCATCGCCGCCTGATTGACTTCTTGGATCGCCGCCCACAGTGCGGCGTGCGGCAACGCTTCCAGCGGCTGGTTCTGCCAGCGCGCAACCGTTGCGACATACTGGGGGCGAATCGTGTCGCGCCAGAGCGGGAGCGCCTCACGCAACATGCGCGGAAAGGCGGTCATCATCTTGGTGAGAATCCACCACCATTGGCGCGGCACGTAGGCAATCCCCATGTAGGCATAGCCGTTGATGGTCGAGATGTAATCGTCCGGCAGTTCCGGCTCGGAGCGGGTCAGGGGCTTGAGCACTTGCTTGATGCCCACGCGCGAGATGGCGGGGATGGCGAGCGTCGCAAACAACGGGCTAACTGGGTCGGGCAAAATATCCACCACACTGCCGCGCATGTACTGCCCTTTCGGATTGGGCAGTTGCCACACGATAGGGATCGGCGGTTCGGGCAACACTGTGATCGGGCGCGCTTGAACGATGGCGAATTGGTTTTGCGCGAGTGTCCACTCAATGTCCATCGGCATCCCGTACAATTTTTCGATGTGTGCGCCGAGCCGCGCCAATTCAACGATTTGCTCATCGGTCAATGCTGGGGCGCGGCGCCGGTTTTCCGGCGTCTGGCGTTCGGCTGTCCCGCCATTCACGCGCACGGTCATCACTTGTTTATCGGCGACGTGGCGTTCGATGATGCGCGCGGTGGTCTGGTCCACGAGGAATGTATCGGGGTTGACCGCGCCGCCGACAACTGCTTCGCCCAAGCCCCACGCGGCGTTGATGACGACTTGATCGCGTTGACCATCCAAGGGGTTTGCGGTGAACAGGATGCCCGCCGCGTCGGCGTTCACCAAAACCTGCACGACGACGGCGAGCGCAACCGCGCTGTGATCGATCTGATGTTGGGCGCGATAGCCAATCGCGCGCGGCGTCCACAACGATGCCCAGCACCGCTTTACCGCATCTTGCACGGCGGTGACGCCTTGAATGTTCAAGTACGTTTCCTGCTGACCGGCGAACGACAGGTCCGCCAAATCCTCGGCGGTGGCGGACGAGCGCACGGCGACCGGTAATTCTGGATTTGCGATTTGCGATTTTTGATTGAGCGCGAGATAAGCATCGCCGATTTCTTGCGCGACGACAACGGGCATTGGCGCGCGTGCAAATAAATCGCCAATCGCGCGCGCGGCGGTTTCGAGTGTGGCGGGCTGGGAAACGTCAACCGTTTTGAGCGCGGCAAGAATGGGCGCTTGCAAATTATTTTCGGTTACAAATCGTTTGTACGCTTGGGTCGTGACGTGAAACCCATCGGGCACGGGCAAGCCGGCATTGGCAAGCCGCGCGAGTGATGCGCCCTTGCCGCCCACATCGGCAAGCGTCGCTTTGGAATTTGCGAGCGCCAAAATGTATTCACGGGTCATTATGTGCCTCCTCGACATTCAAGCCACAAATAGTATACTCTGCACTCCTCGTGTTGTAAAACACAATCTAGTTACCCGACAGTTTTAGAAATTGGACGCGGACGAGCACGGACAAGCGCGGATAATGAGGAAAAAATCCGCGTACATCCGCGTTTTCCGCGTCCAATGACCCGATTGCCCAAAAGTGTCGGGTGGCTAAAAACACAATCACTCCTGGTTGAGGAGGGCATACCCCGTACCGTTTGGGCGGCTCGCCCGAAACGAACCAGGCAGAAACTTGGCGTGTTTGTCGCGTTGATGATATAATCACGCTTGCGTTGCTTACGTCGTCAACGAGTCCGGTGTGCGTCAAAATTTTGGGTGCTACCGCCGTCGTTTTCAAACGACGGCTCAATCGGTGAAAACTCGGTGAACCGAGTTGCGTGAATCGGTTTCCAACCGATTTCTACCTCGCTCAGCCGCCGATTTGAATCGGCGGCGGCGTTCGCCCAAAAATGTGACGCACACCCCACCGAGTCCGGGCAGGTTTGATCACAATTATTTTGCAGGAGGAAATGGATATGGAAACGAAAAAAATTGCCGTGGTTGGCGCTGGCAACATGGGACATCAGATCGCTCTGTGTGCCGCACTCGCCGGTTTTCAAGTCAAATGCACAGATGTGAGCGCCGAGGTGCTTGCCAAAGCCGAGCAGTTTGCGGATGGCTACCTGCCCGAACGGGTAGCGAAAGGCAAACTCACCCCGGAGGCGGCAAACCAAGCGCGCGCCAATCTTGCCTTCGTGCCAACAGTCGAAGCGGCAAGCGGCGATGCGGATCTCGTTATCGAAGCAATCATCGAGAAATTGGAGATCAAACGAAAACTATTCTCGCAACTCGATCACATTACGCCGCCGCACGCCATCCTCGCCAGCAACAGTTCGTACATCGTCAGTTCCCGAATTGCGGATGCAACCCGGCGCCCGGCGCAAGTCTGCAATATGCACTTTTTTAATCCCGCGCTGGTGATGAAACTCGTCGAAGTGGTCAAGGGTCCGCATGTCTCGGAGGAGACCGCGCAAGCCGTGATGCAAATCGCGCGCCAAATGGGCAAGACGCCCGTCCTGCTGCAGAAAGAGATTTACGGCTTTCTGGTCAATCGTTTTGTGCAAGCCACGCGGCAGGAGGCGCTCAAACTTTACGATATGGGAGTTGCTTCCTTTGAGGACATTGATACCGCGGTGGTCAATGGCTTGGGCTACCCGATGGGACCTTTCCAGTTGTTGGATTTGGCGGGGGTGGATTTAGCGTATCATGTGTATATGGAGCAATATCGGGAAAGCGGCGACCCAGCGCAGAGACCCTCGCCCACAATCGTCGAAAAGTATGTCAAGGGCGAATGGGGCAAGAAAGTGGGCAAGGGTTTCTACGACTACAAGTCATAGCAGGATGAGGTAGATGCGGAATGCAGGATCAATTTATTTTGTACGAAAAGAACGAAGGGTTTGTCACCCTCACCATCAACCGACCAGAAGTGCGAAACGCACTGACGCAGGCGCTGATGGAAGAACTGGGGGAGGCGATAGAGCAAGCCGAAAAGGACGACGAGGTGCGTGTACTCATCGTCACCGGGGCGGGAGATAAAGCGTTCGTTTCGGGCGCTGACATCGGCGAGGTGGGTGCGCGCAACACCTTGACCGAGCTAGGTCCCAACAGTCGCATCCGTCGCGGGGTGTACGCGCGCTTGGAGCATTCGTTCAAGCCGAGCATTGCCGCGGTGAATGGCTATGCTTTTGGCGGTGGCTGTGAA
>CAIKBD010000072.1 GCA_903825565.1 uncultured Anaerolineales bacterium
CTCACCGCGTTCAACCTCTCGACCGAATCCGCGCTCGCGCTCGGCTTGCTGATGGTCAGCGTATTGCCGGGCACGCTGTCCGCGTCGCTCGCGTACCTGTTCAACGCGTACGAGCGCTTTGAGTACCGCGTTGCGATTGATTTCGTTTCGCAATTGCTGGGCGTCGCGCTCCAAGTCGTCGCGCTCCTGCTCGGTTACGGCATCGTCGGTTTGGCGCTCGCCGCGATCCTCACCAACTTGTTCACACTCGCCGCGTTTTACCTCACCGTGCGCCGCGCGTTGTTCGCGCCGCGCCCCGAACCGGATCGCGGCTTGGTGCGCTGGATGCTCACCGAGTCGTTCCCGCTCATGCTGAACAATCTTCTGTCGTCGCTCTTTTTCCGGATTGACGTGTTGATCTTGCAACCGCTCAAAGGCGACACGGCGCTGGGTTATTACCAAACCGCGTACAAGTTTATTGACGCGCTCAATTTCATTCCGTCGAATTTTACGCTCGCAATTTTTCCCGCGCTCTCACGCCTCGCCGCCAACTCCAAAGACGCGATGTTGCGCGCGTATGTCGTCTCGCTCAAAATTTTGCTATGGATTGCGTTGCCGATTACCGTCGGCACGATCTTTGTGGCGCACGAGTTGATCGCCGTGTTCGGCGGCGATGCGTACCTGCCGCACTCCGCCATCGCGCTCCAAGTCTTGATCTGGTTTCTGCCGTTCAGTTTCATCAACAGCGTGACGCATTATGTTTTGATCGCGCTGGGGCAACAACGCTTTCTCACCAAAGCATTCGTCATCGGCGTCGTGTTCAACGTCGCGGCGAACGTGATCGCCATTCCACCGCTCGGGTACGTCGGCGCGTCGCTCGTCACCCTCTTTTCGGAAATGGTTTTGCTCGCGCCGTTTTACTACAGCGTGCGAAAAAATCTCGCGCCCGTGCCGTTCGTGGCATTGGCGTGGCGCCCCGTCGTCGCCTCCAGCGTGATGGGTATCGTATTGTGGCTCCTCGTCGCGCGCATCGGCTTGTTCCTCGCCGCGCTGCTGGCGGGCGCGCTCTACCTCGCGCTCCTGCTCGCGCTCGGCGCGTTGGGCGACGACGAGCGCGCGCTGTTGCGCCGGCTCATTCCGCCCAAGTGGCAGCGCTGGCTACGAATTGCCTAACCCAGGCATTTGTCCTCGCACGCATTTTATTGTATGATGGATTTAATCACTCGAAGGAGATTCGGACAATGATCAAACTCGCCGGCGTTTTTCCGCCGATCCCAACCCCGTTCGACGCGGACGGCAATTTGGCGCTCGAACCGCTCAAAGCGAACCTCGCGCTGTGGAACCGCACCGGTTTGCACGGCTATGTCGTGCTCGGCTCGAACGGCGAAGCCGTGATGCTTGACGCGGACGAAAAGGCGCGCTTGTGGCAAGCCGCCCGCGACGCCATTCCACGCGAAAAATTATTTCTCGTCGGCGCCGGCGTCGAGTCCACGCGCGGCAGCATCGCGCTGGCAAAACGCGCGGCGGAAATCGGCGCGGACGCGGCGCTGTTCGTCAACCCGAATTACTATAAAGCGGAAATGAAGCCGGCGACGCTGATCCATCATTATCGCCTGATCGCCGACGCCTCGCCGATCCCGGTGGTGATCTACAATATGCCGCCGGCAACCGGCATTGATATTGACGCGGCGACAATCATCCAACTCGCGCAACACCCGAACATTATCGGCGTGAAGGATTCCGGCGGCAACGTCACCAAGTTCGCGGATATTATTCGCGCGGTGCGCCCGGACTTTGCGGTGGTTGCCGGTTCGGGCGGCTATTTCTACCCCGCGTTGTGCATCGGCGCAACCGGCACTGTCGCCGCGGTCGCCAACGTCGCGCCGCGCCAACTCCTGGCGATCTACGACGCGTTCCTCGCGGGCAGGCACGCCGAAGCGCGCGCGCAACAACTCAAGTTGCTCCCGCTCAACGCGGCGGTGACGACGCGCTGGAATATTCCCGGCTTGAAAGCCGCGCTGGAAGAATTGAATGTGGGCTTTTACGGCGGAGCCCCGCGCTTGCCCTTACGCCCGCTCGGCGCGGACGACCGGGCAACGCTCCGCCAAATTATGCAAGACGCCGGCGTAATTTGAACGGCGCGAGCGCCCACCGCATCCATTCGGATTGACGCTTGAGGCGAAAGGCAATGGCATCCAAATCCACCCAGGTTTTTATCACTCACTCGTGGCGCGATATTGATTTCGCGCGCCAACTCAATGCCGATCTTAAAAACGGCGGCGTTGAAACCTGGTTCGACGCCCAGTCGCTGCAAGGCGGCGACCGGATGGCGGAAGAGATCAATCGCGGCTTGGAATGGTGCGACATTTACGTGCCCATTCTCTCGTCCGCCTCCATTGCCTCCAAATGGTGCTGGGAAGAGATCAACGCGGCAATCACGCTGAGCAACGACGCGACGCGCAACGGTCGCCCGCAGATCATCCCCGTGCTTGCCTCCAAATGCACGGTGCCTGCGTTATTGCGCGGGCGGCTCTATTTCGATTTTTCCGGCGATTACCGCGACACGTTCGAAAAATTGCTCGCGGCGATTCACCACGCGGCGGCGGAAATTGCCGCCGCTCCGCCCGCCCCAAACGGCGCACCCACACCCGCCGCGCCGCCGCCCGCCGCGCCGACGAGTCCACGCCAGTTGCCCGCTACGTTCGATCAGTTGCTCTACCAATTGGAAAATATTCCGACAATTGGCGCGAAGGATCGCTTGGTGCGCGAGTTTGCCAACGGCAACGAATCGCCCCTCATCGAAGAAAGCCGCGTCACGTTTTTCTATCTCAGCGAAGACGCGCAGACGGTCGCCCTGCAAGGCGACTGGACCCATTGGCAAACCGCCGCGCCGATGACCTATCTGCCGGACACGCCGCTGTGGTATCGCGTCGAACGCTTTCCGCGCGCCGCCCGTTTGGAATATCGCATCGTCGTCAACGGTCACCCGCGCCTCGATCCGCGCAACCCGCGCACCGCGCCTTCCGGTTTCGGACCCAACTCGGAACTGGTGATGCCGGATTATCGCGCGCCGCGTGAACTGATCGAAACACCCATCGCACGCGGCGTGGTGGAACAACACTGGATGTACAGCGCCGCGCTGAAGGATCGCCGCACATTTTGGATTTGCCTGCCGCCGGGCTATGATCCGCGCCGCACATACCCGGTCGCGTATTTTAACGACGGCGACGGGTATTTACATTTTGCCGATTTGCCGCGCATTATGGATTTTCTGATTAGCGCGAACGCGATCAAGCCGTTCATCGCCGTGCTGATCAAACCCAACGAGCGCGAAAAAGAATACGCGCGCAACAACACCTACGTCCGGTTCCTCGCCAACGAACTCGTGCCCTGGCTGGACGACAATTATCCGACGATTGCGCTCGCCTCTGCGCGCGCAATCGTCGGCGCATCGCTGGGCGCGTTGATGGCGGCGCACACGGCGCGGCGGCGGCATACCACTTTCGGCTTGGTCGCATGCCAATCCGGCGCGTACAGTTACCAACACGATGCGCTACTGCGCGATTACGCCGCCACGCAAAACCTGGGCATCAAATTTCACTTTGTCGTTGGCGAGTACGAGACCGACTTGGACGGGAGCGGCAAAGCGGAGCACGATCTCGTCGCCGCGCAAAAACGCTTTGCCGAACTGCTTCGCAGTCTCGGTTACAGCGTCGCCAGCGCCGAGTACCCGGAGGGGCATCAGTGGGGTTTTTGGCGCGCGCACCTCGGCGACGCGCTGAAATTTTTCTGGAAAAAATAATGGCAAGGGCAAGCATTTTTCGACACGACTATCGTCGTAAAAATGCTTGCCCTTACACCACAATTCAAGCCGCTATTTTTTTGCGCCACCCCGGCTACTTTAAATAACCCGCTTTCAGGACTGCCGCGAGCGGGTCGGCAATCAGTTGCGGAAAAATCCCCAGGATCACCAGGACGAATATCAAGCCGACGATTACCGCCAGACCCAGGTACGGCACCACTTTGACTTCGGTTGCCGCCGGTTCCGCCGGCTCATCCAAAATGCGTTGCGCCGCGCGCACCACGGCAAGCAACCCCGCCGCGTGCGCCAACACCACCAATGCCAAAACTGCCGGGTGAAATTCACCCACCGCGCGATACAAAGCCAGGCGCGCCGGAAAACCGAGCGTGGGCGGCAAACCCAGCATCGCCCAGCCGCCAAGTAAAATCGCAAACGCGCCAACCGTGCGCCAGCGCCGTTCCACGTGATGCCGGCTAAACGCGATCCCGCCGGCAACCAACGCCACCCCGAACGCGCGACTCGGCACGAGTAACAGCGCGCCGACAAACGCCAGCCGTGTGCCCAGCCCCAAACCGATCAACGCCAAGCCAAGTGGGATCAACGCGAGATACCCCACCAGCCGACCATCGCGCCGTTCAGCCAGCGTCAGCAACGCGCCGGTCGGCACCGTGAGAATCCCACCGATCAGCAAAATCGTCAGCGCAGACGATTTCCCCGCCAGCCAGGTCACTTGGAGCAAATTTTGCGCGACCAGCCACACGCCCACCGACTGCGCGACGCCCGCCAAAAACGCGATGCCCAGCGGCGACAATTCATCGGCAAGCGGACCAACCCAAATGTGAAACGGCGCAATGGCGAGGAGCAAGCCAAAACCCAGGGTAAGGAAAATCGTCGCGTTCCGCACCAAGTCCAAATTCTCCGGCGTCAGCGGATACAGATCGAAAAAGCGATTTGCCAGCAACAAACAGACGCCGCCGATGGCAACCAGCAGTACGAACTGCGCCGCGCCGCCCACGCGCCCCTCGCTCTGCGGTTGCGCGGAGAGCATCAGCACGCTCAAGCCCATCGTCCAAGCGAGAACCGCCAACGGAAAACTATCGAGCAGGATCGCGGCGACAAGCGGCGCAAGACTCCAAAAGAAAAACGCGCCCTGCGAATTGGCGACGACTGCCAACGGCTGATCGCTGGGTCGCTCGAACGTCAGCGGGCTGAACAGGGCGAGCGCACTCGCCGCACCCACACACGTCCACAGCATGATCCGCGTCGGCGGATCGAGCGACAAGGTGCGTCCGAAGAAAACACCGGGCGCATCGGCGGTGAGCCACATGAGCATCGCCAGCAACCCTGCCCCGCTTGCCGAAGCGACAAACACCAAGCGGGGCCACCGCCGCAACAGGCGCGCCGCCAACCCCACGCCGAAACAAGCGAGCACGATGAGCAAAATGGTCATCGCATTTCTCCGCGCCGATGGCGCACGCGACTGTCATCGGACGGCAACGCCGCGAGATTGGCAATCACCAGCGCGAGCAACAAATCGGAAATGTTCAGCAAGCCGAATAACAGCAAACTCGTCTCGGTCGCCGTTTCGAGAATGCAAAAGCCGCCGGTGAACATCAAAATTCCCAGTCCCAGCCGCAAGACATCGCGCGACAAGATGGCGACGAGCACGCCCGCGGCGATGAGCCACAAACCGCTGAACAAGGTGTCCGCCGCCAGTCCCAAAAAGGACATGGATGATGCCACGCCGATAATGCCAACCGCCACGAGCGCGAGCGCAAAAAAACGAAACGCAAAACCGACGACAAACACTTGGAGGCGGTACAGGCGAGTGAGCACGGTGCGCGCCGCGTCGTCTTCCGCTTCCGCCAAATCGCGGCGATGCGCGTCTTCGGCACGGCGAAAGGTAAAGTACAAAATGGCGACGGCAAACGCGCCGGAGATGACACGCACCAACGCCAGTGGCACCGGAATCAACCCGGCGAGCAGAATCGCGGCAAGCAGATATTGCGCGGTGAGCGCGTACAGCGCCAAACGCCAATCCGCGATCAACACGATGAACGCGGCGGTGACGATCAACCCGATGAGAATGTTCGCGCTGGAGATGGTTTGGAGATCCGGGAAGGAGAACACAAATTTCCTTGCGTGCTTGAAATTACGCGAGTATTCTAACAGAGGGATCCATGAATGTCAAACGAATTACCGCGCGGGGCAGGGCTTTTCAAAAGTCAGGCGACCCTCATCCCAACCTTCTCCCTCAAAGGGAGAAGGGGTAAATTTCCTCGCCCCTATTGGGGAGAGGCGATAGCGCGTCGTCTGTGCGGCATTCTGCCGCGTTATGGTCGCGCGAGCGGGGTGAGGGGTAATGTCAAGCGACTTTTGAAAAGCCGTGCCGCGCGGGGGTGCATTCTATTTTGGGCTAGACGCGAAACGCATAGGCGGGCGTTTTGACAAACGCCCCTACGGTAGGGACGTTTGTCAAAACGTCCTGTTCGACAAAACGTGACGCACATTCGCTATGCGGAATCCCCTTGCATTTCGCACGGCGTATGCTAGAATGGAAACATGGCAACGATTTATTGCGCGTTGGCGTCCAACCTGGGCGACCGCGAAAAAAATTTGCGCGCGGCGTTGACCCAACTCGCGGCGCAGGTTGCGCTCACCCGCGTTTCATCCATCTACGAAAGCAGTCCGCCGGATGCGCCGACACGTTGGTTGACGCTGGTGTGCGCCGCGACGACGCGGCTCGCGCCGATTGACGTGTTGCGCCACACACGCCGCATCGAAACGGAAATGGGGCGGGTTGACGGATTGCGCTCCGAACCACGCCCCATAGATATTGACCTGCTGTTGTATGACACGCGAATCGCATTATCCCCCGCGCTCACACTCCCCCACCCGCGTCTGCACGAACGCGCCGCGGTACTCGTCCCGCTGATCGAGATCGCGCCGACCTTGGTACATCCCCGCCGCCGAGTGCCGCTCCGCGCGCTCCTCGCGCAGTTGCCGCCGACGCCGACGGTCAAGTTCTATTTGCCGTTCACGTAATACTTGATCCAATACGCCAGATCGTTCGCGGTGAAACTGCCGCGCACACGAATCCGTTGCAACTCGAAAACTTTTTCCGTCATCTGGCGCGCGCCCTGCGTGTCCGTCGCCGTTGCACCCAAGTACCCCGCCGCGCGCACCGTGCTGATCGTGCGCGCGTCGTACTTGCCCGCCGGGTAGCAGAACGATTTGACGGGCACGCCGATCCGCAACTCGATCAACGCTTTCGAGCCGACGATTTCTTGCGTTTGAAATGCGACGGTCTTGCCTTTGAGATCTGGGTGCGTCATGCTGTGCGAGCCGATCTCCATCCCGTTCATCGCCATCTCTTCGAGTTGCAACCAATTCATATAGCCGGGGCGATTGTCCTCGGTGAATTGACCTACGACAAAAAACGTCGCCGGAAATTTGTAATTTTTCAAGATGGGATAGGCGTTCTGATAATTGTCCAGATACCCGTCGTCGAACGAAAGCACAATCGGCTTGGGCGGCAACGGCGGACCGCCGTGCAAATATTCGGCGAGATCGGACACGCGAATCGGGTGATACCCTTCGATGGCAAGCCATTCGAGTTGCGCTTCAAAGTTTGCCGGCGTCACTGAGAGATCGAGGCGATACTTGTCCGCATCCGGCGGCGGTACACTGACATAGTGGTACATCAGCACCGGCACTTGGAGCGAGCGCGCATTCGGATCGCGCGTGGGCGTAGGCGAAGGCGTGCGTGAAGGCGTCCGCGTGAACGTCGGCGTCGGCGTAAAAGTCGGCGTAGAGGTCGGCGTAAGCGTGGGGGTTGACGTGGGCGTAGGCGTTTCTGTAGGCGTGGCGGTAGGCGTCGCGGTGGGCGTGGGAGATGGCAGAATCGCGCCCGCGATGCTGACGACGACGGAGGGTTGAGGACCTGGCGCGAACGCAAAGCTCAACACCGCGAGGACGAACGCCAGCGGAGCATGAATAAACAAGCGTCTA
>CAIKBD010000073.1 GCA_903825565.1 uncultured Anaerolineales bacterium
CTACAGCCCACACGGCTTTTCAAAAGTCGCTTGACATCACCCCTCACCCCGATAGCGCGTCTATAACGCGGCAGAATGCCGCACAGACGACGCGCTATCGCCTCTCCCCAATAGGGGCGAGGGAATTTACCCCTTCTCCCTGTGAGGGAGAAGGTTGGGATGAGGGTCGCCTGACTTTTGAAAAGCCCTGCCACAGCCCAAAGTCCCTCTTTGCAGACCACGCATTTTGTGATATAATCCTTGTGTAACCGTAAAAACCTCGGTGAGGAGGAACCGATGAAGATGCCCAGTCCACAAACTACCAAGCGCGTGTTATTGATCGTGATTTTTGTCGCCGTGTTGCTTTCGATTGTGCCGGTGATGGCGACTGCCGCGCCGCCCGCACAACAACCTAGCACCTTTATGTACTACGTGCGGTACGGTGACACGTTGTATGCCATCGCTATGCGGTACGGTACGACGGTCCCCGCAATTATGCAAGCCAACGGCTTGACGAGCGAGTACATTTATGCCGGGCAGCGCCTCGTGATTCCGACTGCGCCGGTTCCGCCGCCGCCGAATTTCGCCTGCACGTACACCGTGCAAGCCCGCGACACGATCTATTCGATTGCGTATCGGTACGGCGCGCCGTGGTATCAATTGATGCAAGCCAACTATTTGTACTCGCCGTACATTTACGTGGGGCAACAATTGCGCGTGCCGTGCCTCACCCCTGCGCCAACGCCGTTCCCCACGCACACCGTGCAGACCGGCGACAACTTGTTCCGCATCGCGATCAAGTACAGCACCTCGGTCTACGCGATTGCGCTCGTCAACGGCATTTGGAATCCGAACCTGGTCTTTGTCGGTCAAACCCTGGTTATTCCCTACCCAGGTTCCGTCAAGTGGCCCCCCGTGCCCACGATCACGCCCAATCTCACGCCGAGTGGCACCACGCCCACCTTGACGCCGACCGTGGGCCCTTCGCCGACGGCAACGACCGCGCCAACCGGCGCGCCGAGCGCGGTGATCGTCATGACGAATCTCACGTTCATTCCGAATACGATCACGATTCCGCGCGGCGGCACGGTGCAATGGAAGAACACGGATGCGGTGAATCACACCGTCACGAGCGGCGCACCCGGCGCGCCGACCAACATCTTTCAATCCGGCACGCTGACGCCCAACCAAACGTTCAGCTTCACGTTCCCGAACGCGGGCACCTTCCCGTATTTTAGCGAGCCGTTCCCGACGATGGTCGGCACAATCACCGTGCAATAACCTGGGTTGCGTTCCCAGTCCCGCCAAGTTTGCGAACTTGGCGGGATTCTTTTTTTGGCTTCTTTATTTCTATGATATAATATAAGTCGCAAGCCGTGCGCGGCAATCCACCTGCACGCCGCGCACGTTTACAACCGCATCACTCAAAGGAGGAAAATGCAATGGCGCATTTGATCAACCGAGTCGTGGTCGTCGGCTCCGGCACGATGGGCGGCGCGCTCGCCGCGCATTTCGCAAACGCCGGCATCGCCGTGCACTTGCTCGACATTGTGCCGAACAAGTTGACGCCCGACGAAGAAAAAAAAGGGTTGACGCTCCAACACCCTGCCGTCCGGAACCGCATCATCAATGCGGGCATGGACGCGCTGAAAAAAGCTCGCCCTGCCGCGCTCTTCACCCCGCAAACCATCGAGCGCATTACCCCAGGCAACCTGGAGGACGATTTCGCTTGCGTCCGCGACGCCGATTGGGTGCTCGAAGTGATCGTCGAGAACCTGGCGATCAAGCGTCAATTGATGGAGCGCATTGACGCGATTCGCAAACCGGACAGCATCATCACCACCAACACCTCCGGCATTCCGATTGCCGAAATTTGCGCGGGGCGTAGCGAGTCGTTCCAAGCGCATTTTCTCGGCACTCACTTTTTCAATCCCCCGCGGTACCTCAAACTCCTCGAAATCATTCCCTCGCCGAAAACCGCGCCCGACGTTTTGCAGTTCGTGATGGAGTTGGGCGAAACCGGGTTGGGCAAGGGTGTCGTGCTGTGCAAAGATCGCCCGAACTTTATCGGCAACCGGCTGGGCACGTACGCCGGCATGATCGGTTTGCAGTACGCGCTCGACCACGGGTATGCGTTCAACGAAGTGGATGATCTCACGGGACCGATCATCGGGCATCCCAAGACCGCGTCGTTCCGCCTGCTCGATCTCGTCGGCGTGGACATTATGTATCACGTCGCGGACAATCTTTACAAAGCCGTACCCGATGACGAATCGCGCGCAGAGCTCCAGCCGCCGGCGTTGCTGGGCGAAATGGTCAAGCGCGGCTGGCTCGGCAACAAGAGCAAGGTCGGCTTTTACAAAGAAGTCAAAACGGACAAGGGGCGCGAGTATTACGTCCTCGACGCCAAAACGATGGAGCACCGCGCGCCGGAAAAAGTTTTCTACGATTCGATCACGAACGCGGAAATGTACGAAGACCTGGGCGAACGCCTGCGCTTTATCGTCGCGCAAAATGATCGCGGCGCAAAATTCGTGTGGGACACGACGGCGCGCACGCTGGCATACGCGTCACGGCGCATCCCGGAAATCGCCGACGAGATTTATGCGGCGGACAATGCGCTCAAGTGGGGCTTTGCCAACGAAGCCGGTCCGTTTGAAACCTGGGATATGCTCGGCGTCGCGGAATCGGTCGCGCGGATGGAAGCGGAAGGGCTCGGCGTCGCGCCCTGGGTTAAGGAAATGTTGGCGACTGGGCATCCGACGTTTTACAAAGATGGGATGTATTACGATCTCACACTCAAAGATTACAAGCCCTTGCCGTTCGGCAAAAATGTCATCGTGCTGAAAAAGCAAGCGGTGATCACGGAGAACGAAGGCGCGTCGCTCCGCGATCTCGGCGATGGCGTCGCTTGCCTCGAATTTCACACCAAGATGAATGCGCTCGACGAAAGCATCATCGAAATTGCGACGGCGGCGATGGACGAAGTGAACCGGAATTTCGTCGGCATGGTCGTCGGCAATCAGGGCGAACATTTTTCCGCCGGCGCAAACGTGATGACGATTGGGCTTGCCGCGAACGAGCAACAGTGGACCAAGATTGACGAGATCGGCGCGGCGCTCCAAAACTTTACGATGGCGATGCGCTACAGCCCCAAGCCGATTGTGACTGCGCCGTTCGGTTACGTGCTGGGCGGCGGGTGCGAAGTGACGATGGGCGGGCAACGCGTCGTCGCGCACGCCGAGTCGTACGTCGGCTTGGTCGAGGTGGGCATGGGTTTACTGCCGGCGGGCGGCGGGTGCAAGGAATTGTTGCGCCGCATCGTTTCGCCAGCGATGCAAACGCCGAACACCGAAGTGCTCCCGTTCCTCCAACGCGCGTTCGAGCAAATCGGCATGGCGAAGGTGGCGACGAGCGCGGAGGAAGCGCGGCAGATGGGTTTCCTCACGCCGAGTGATCGCGTGGTGATGAATCGCGATCAGCAGATCGCGGAGGCGAAGCGCGAAGTGCTGGCGATGGTCGCGGCGGGCTTTCGACCGCCGGCGCGCGCCAAGATTTACGCGGCGGGCGAACGGATGCTGGCGGCGCTCCGCATTGCGCTTTACGCGATGGTGCAGGGCAAGTACATTTCGGAGTACGACGCCAAGGTGGGCGACAAGATTGCATACGTGTTGTGCGGCGGCAATCTCACCGCGCCGACTTGGGTGGATGAGCAGTACATTCTCGATCTCGAACGCGAGGCGTTCATCTCGCTGTGCGGCGAGGAAAAGACGCGCGAGCGGATCTGGCATTTCCTGAGCACGGGCAAGCCGTTGCGGAATTAGACGAGAAACGAGAGGCGAGGGGCGAGGAGCGAAAAAACATGCGCGATGGACACCCCAAGAATTTTGAGGAATGGCAAACAACCGTGCCCGAAAAAATTCGCGGTGGGCCCCTCTGGAGTTTTAGCGCCTACCCCAAAGCATCGTTTCTCTACGCTTTGGTCTGGCTCGATTGCGAAAAATTGCGGCAAGATGTTCGTGGTCGAGCAATCGTCGAACAATTGATTCGCAGCGCCGGTTCGATCAGCGCCAACATTGAAGAAGGGTATGGTCGTGGATTTGGTCGCGATTACGCCCATTTTCTCGGCTATGCGCTTGGATCGGCGCGCGAGACGCAAGGTTGGTATTTCCGCGCCCAGTATCTTTTGTCCGATCAAGTCTTGGCGCACCGCCTTGCATTGATTGATGAGATTATTGCGTTGTTGGTGAGCACGATTGGCTATCAGCGAAAATCCAAGCCCTGATTGCTTTTCGCCCCTCGCCCCTCGCAATTCGCATTGGGAGGTTTGATTATGAGAGAAGCCGTAATCGTCTCCGCCGTTCGCACCGCCGTGGGCAAAGCGCCGCGCGGCAAACTGCGGACGACGCGACCTGAAGATATGGGCGCGGCGGCGCTCAACGCCGCGTTGCAACGCGTGCCTGCCCTCAACCCGGAAGACGTGGACGATGTGATCATCGGTTGCGCCTTCCCCGAAGGGGAGCAGGGCTTGAATATGGCGCGCTCGATTGTTCTGCGCGCCGGCTTGTCGTACAAAATTCCGGCGATGACCGTCAATCGCTACTGTTCGTCCGGGATGCAAACGATTGCGCTCGCGGCGCAACAAATCATGGCGGGCTGGGGCGACGTGATCGTCGCCGGCGGCGCGGAAACGATGAGCATGGTCCCGATGGCGGGATTCCATTTCGCGCCCAACCCGTACCTCGCCGCCGAATATCCCGGCGCGTACATGGGCATGGGCTTGACCGCCGAAAATGTCGCCAAGCAGTACGGCGTGTCGCGCGCCGACCAGGACGCCTTCGCGTTCCAGAGTCATCAGCGCGCGGCGGCGGCGCAGGATGCCGGCAAGTTCAAGGATGAGATTGTGCCGCTCGAGGTCAAGATTGTCGAGCCGGATAGCAACAAGGCAAAGACGACCCAGTATGTGTTCGACGCTGACGAAGGTCCGCGCCGCGACACGACGCTCGAAGCGTTGGCGAATCTCAAGCCGGCGTTTATGCAAGGCGGCTCGGTGACTGCCGGCAACTCGTCGCAGATGAGCGATGGCGCGGCAGTGGTGATCGTGATGGAGCGATCCAAAGCCGAAGCGCTGGGGCTAAAGCCGCTCGTCAAGATGCGCGCGTTCGCCGTGGGCGGCGTGCCGCCAGAGGTGATGGGCATTGGGCCCATCGCGGCGATCCCCAAGGCGTTGAAGCTCGCCGGGCTGACCATCGGCGATGTGGATGTGGTGGAACTCAACGAGGCGTTTGCCGCGCAAGGGCTTGCGGTGATGCGCGAGATCGGGCTGGACTCGGCGCGCACGAACGTCAACGGCGGCGCGATTGCGCTGGGGCACCCGCTCGGCGCGACCGGCGCGAAATTGACGGTGCAGATCATCGGTGAGATGAAACGCCGCAACGCGCAGTTCGGCATGGTGACGATGTGCATTGGCGGCGGCATGGGCGCGGCAGGGATTTACGAAAATATCGCGTAAGGCGATGGGGAGACAGGGAGACACGGAGACAAGGTGATTTGTTTCCGTGTCTCCGGCATTTCGGTGCGGGAAGCCCCGTTTGGTTCCCCGCAATCGGTATTGCGTGAAGCAAGGAAAGTTGAGCGTGAAATTCTTTGCTTCACGTCCACCTAGAGTTCGTGAAATATAAGTTTGCAGACATTGCCTTCGAGTTGCTACTGGGTCTTCGCAGTCAAGTCGCGTAGAATTTGACGGATTCGCTCAAGAGTGGATTCGTTTACGTGCCCGAATGTCTTGACCACGATGGATTGGGAGAGCGTGTAAATTTTGTCAACGCGTACTTTGCCTGGGTGGTTCAACGCTCCCTTGTCCAAATCCGAGGAAGTGATCGGAAAACTGAAATCCACTGGTACAGGATTCGAGGTCATCGCGACGACAACAATATCTGCCGTCTGCTGATTGTAGACGTTGTTGGAAATGACAATGACAGGGCGACGCTTCTGTGACGAGAGGTCAGTGAACGGAATCGGAATGAGAAGAATATCCCCCTGCTCAGGCATGGTTCCAATCCTCGTCGTCAAAAGGATTATTCCAGAAATCCAGACTACTTTCCGACGCGACTAGCAAGTCATCGAATGTTTCGCCTAACTCGATAACAAAGACGGTGACGTGCGCGCCCGCAGGAAATGGAACATCGAGTTCAAGCCGCCCAGGTTCTTTAAGTTTAACATCATACTTGAGAGCAGTTTGTGTCATCATTTTCCACCCTCCGCGTGCTGGCTTTTGCCTGCCGTAATTATACCACAAAGACCAACGGCAGCAAACACGCGCACGCCGACCACGCACGGTACGCGCCTTTTGGCATAGGTGGCTGGCATAGTTGGAAGTCATTTTCATTTCGTTAGGTGCGTCCGCCGTTGTCGGTGTGCTGGGCATTCAACCGCAAACCCAAACCGCCGCCGACGTGCGGCGTTTTTTTGCAGAGACACTTGTCCTTGACGGATTTAGCGTCTCTACTCCCACCATCCTGCGCGGCACACCTTGTCACAGTTACGCCCGCAGTAAAGAATCACAGCACAAACCTAGTCCAACAAAGGAGCCAATCCATGACATTCGATTTTGTCTCTCGTCGTTCGCCCGTGATGGCGCACAACGGCATGGTCGCGTCAAGTCAGCCGTTGGCAACCCAGACGGGTGTCAAAATTTTGATGGCTGGCGGCAATGCCGCCGATGCCGCCGTCGCCACCGCCGCCGCGCTCAACGTCACCGAGCCGACCTCAACCGGTCTCGGCGGCGATATGTTCGCGCTCTTTTACGACGCCGAAACGAAAGGCGTCACCGCGCTCAACGGCTCCGGGCGCGCGCCCGCCGCCTTGACGATTGAATTGATTGAACAGCAAGGCCTCGCGCCGAAAATCAGAAATCAGAAATCAGAAATCATCAATCCCTTCCACGCGCACAACATCACCGTGCCCGGCGCGTGCGCCGGCTGGTGCGATCTGATCGCGCGGCACGGCACATTGCCGCTGAGCAAAATTCTCGCGCCGGCGATTGAACTTGCCGAACGCGGATTTCCGGTCGCGCCGACCACCGCGCATTTTTGGCAACGCGGCGCGGAACGCCAACTCAAATCCGCGTTGAACGGACACGAACTCACAATCGGCGGACGCGGACCGCGCGCGGGCGAAATTTTTCGCAACCCCGGTTTGGCGAAAACCATGCGCGCGATTGCCGAGAGCGGCAAAGACGCGTATTACAACGGCGCCATTGCGCGCGCGATTGCGAACGCCGTGCAAAAATCCGGCGGGGTGATGACGACGGACGACCTCGCCGCGCACACTTCAACCTGGGACGCGCCGATCAGTACGACGTATCGCGGCGCGCGCGTGTGGGAATGTCCCCCGAACGGGCAAGGGCTTGCCGCGTTGCTCGCGCTCAACGTGCTCGAAGGATTCGACCTGGCGAGTACTGCGCCGCTGAGCGCGGAACGCTTTCATTTGTTGATCGAAGCGATGCGCGTCGCGTTCGCGGACACGCGTTGGTACGTCGCCGATCCGAAATTTTCGCCGCTACCGCTCGACGCGTTGCTTTCGAAAAAATATGCGACCGAGCGGCGCGCGTTAATCAATACGCAATACGCAACATGCAATACGCAACACGGCGCGCCCGTCGCCTCCTCCGACACGGTGTACTTTTGCGTCGTGGATGGCGCAGGCAATGCGTGCTCGTTTATCAACTCGAACTATATGGGCTTTGGCACCGGCATCGTGCCCGAAGGTTGGGGCTTTACACTTCAAAATCGCGGCAACAATTTTTCGCTCGACCCGAATCACCCGAA
>CAIKBD010000074.1 GCA_903825565.1 uncultured Anaerolineales bacterium
ATCAATCGCAACGCGGTACTCAAAGCGCTCGTACGCGTTGAACAGGTACGCGAGCGACGCGGACAGCGTGCCCGGCAATACGCTGACCATCAGCAAGCCGAGCGCGAGCGCGGATTCGGTCGAGAGGTTGAACGCGGTGAGGTAGAGCGCGGTGATCAGCGCGACCGGGATTAGCGAGCCGAGCCACAGCGCGACGCGCAAAATTGCCGTGTTCGTCAAGTAGCGGTTCGCTTGCGCGCGGTCGCGCGACACTTCGCGCGTGACGAGAATGCCCAAGCCGAAATCCGTGATCGTGCTGGCAAAAAACCAAATCGTGACCGCCCAGCCGTAGCGCCCGGTGCCGGTGGGACCCAGGATGCGGAGCGACAGGAACGCGAACGCGAGCGTCAACGCTTTCATCAACAGCGCCGAGATCATCGGCAGGAGCGAATTTTTCACGACGAGGCGCACCGGCGATTCATCGTCCGCGCGATAAAAACGTTGCCACGCCAGGTACGCCAAGCCGAGCAGTAACGACATGGCGCCGAGCAGGGACGCAATCGCGCCGAGCCGGAACGAGATGGGGCTGTACTTGAAGCGGATCGTGTGCGCGCCGGCGGGCACATACACCGCGCGAAAATTGAAATCGGCTTTGTAGAGCGGCGCGTCTTTTTCGTCAATAAACGCGAGCCAGCCGGGAAAATACGAATCGGCGAGCACGAGCCAGCCCGCGCACGCCTGCTCGCTTTTGACAATTACTTCACTGCCCGCGTACTTGGCGACGGCGACCGGTTGGGGCGCGCACGCGGGCGCAGCGGCAATGGCTGGGTCTTGTTCGAGCAAAACCTCGTGCGCCGGATCAAACTGTTGCAGTTCGGCGAGTAGCGCGGCGCGATCCGGGATGACGCGTGCGCGCGGTGTAAAGAACGCGCGCGGCAACACGCGCTCGTTGCGATAAATCTTGATCTCGGCGTCGTACACCAGCGTGTAACCGGCGTTTGGTAGCGGGCGCGTCGTCAAAACGTACTTGACGTTGAGCAGGTTGAGCAGGGGCGAGTCGAACGGCTCCGGCGAATAAAACGGCGCGATGCGATTGTAGAGCAATTCGTCTTGCGGCGCGAGCAACCGCATCAGGTCGGCGTATTGCTTGGGAATGATCGAATCGTACCCGCGAATATCCGCCAGGCGATAAAACATCCCGACGTTCGGATTGAATATTTTTTCGTTCGGGCTATCGTAGCTTGTGATTCGAAACAGCGCTTGATCTTGCTGGAGAAATTTCACGGCGGGCGGAACGAAATTTGCAATGCGCGCGTCCGCGCGTGGATAAAATTGCATTCCGATCGCGAACAGTTCGCCGATGGCGACCGCGAGCGCGGCGAGTTGCCAGAGCGGGAGCGCGCCGAAACGCGTGTGGAGTTGGCGCGGGAAACGGGACGCGTACAGCGTGATGCCCGCACCGAGTAAGCAGAATGCGAACAGCGCGATGTTGCGAAATTCGTACGCGTAAAACATGCGACCGTTGTCGAACACCGCGCTGGCGAGATCGGACGCGCGCACGAGGCGATCCATCAGCGCGAGGGTTTGATCGCGCAAGAGCCACGACGCCGCGAGCGCGGCGAGCAAGCCGAGTCCGAGCGCGCTGGCGAGTGCGGGCAAACCGGCAAGCGCAAACCGGGAGAGCCGATCCGAATTTTGAATTTTGGATCTTGAATTTTGGATCGCATCCGCGCCGATGCCGGCGAGCACGGCGATGCTGAACGTGTACGGAAAAACCCAGCGAAACGGCGAGTGCAGTTGGTTAAAGCCGGGCACGCCGAAAAATAATAACGCGTAGAGCGGCGTGCCGAATGTAAAGAGCAACGCGCCAAGCGCGAGCGCGGCGAACAACCCAGTCACCGGTTTTAGGTTGGGCGAAACCTGGGATTTGAAGCTGGAAACAAGTGCGACTAGCGCAAGCAGGATCGGCAAGATGCCGACATACGATCCGGCTTCGACGTAATTCTTGATGCCCCAAAAGATGGTGCCCGTCGGCGCGGCGCGCGTGGTGAAATCGAAAACGTCAAAGTAGGTATGGTGTGTCGGGTTGCCGAAAAAATCGGGAATGAAAAAAGTGATGATCTGGCGGACGGGGTACGCCCAGCCGATCACATCCTGGTACGAAACCGAGCCGCCGCGAAAATTATTTTGCACCAGTTCGTACAGCGGCGCGAGTTGAATCGCGCCGAGCGCAATGCCGATGGCGGTCATCAGCGCGATGATGCTCCAAACTTTCCAGGGTTTGGAAACGTGGAACCTTTGCGCACCGCGCCCCGCCGCGTAAAATGCGGTGATGATCAACACGTACAGCGAAATCTCGACGTGCCCCGCCAAAAATTGAATGCCGAGTAAGATCGCGCCGAGTAACGCGAACAGGATTTGACGCGCGGAATTTTTCGCGGTGACGATACTTTCGACGCACGCGAGGATTGCCGGCAACCACGCCGCCGCGCTGATCACCATCGGGAACGTCGTGCTGACGACGAAAAAGCCGCTGAACGCATAAGTGATCGCGGCGAGGATCGCGGCAAAGCGGCTAACGCCGAGCACGCGCATAAACGCGTACAGCGTAATCGCCGCGAGCGCCAGTTGCAACGCGACGAAAATGCCGAACGCACGCTCCAACGGCAAAACATAAAACACGAGACTGAACGGGTAGAGCGCCGAGTGTTGCCCGGCGGCGAGGAAGGGCGCGCCGCCGAACAGGTACGGATTCCATAGTGGAATTTCTTTCGCGCGGAGCGATTCGCCGATAAATTGCTTCCACGCGAAATTTTCGAGGACGAGATCGCTGGCGAGTTCGTTGTACGGCGTCGTGACGCCGAGTTGCGCGGCGAACGTGCGCCAGGGTGGAAAGCGCACGAGGTTATCGAAGGGGACGAGGGTTTCGTTACCTAAGACGACGGGGGCGAAAAAAACGCCGGCGAGCGCGACGAAGGCCAAGCCGATCAGCGCATCACGGCGAGACACGCTGGTACTCAACGCGCGCGGCATTGCTCAGCGCGCCATAGCGAAGCCGGATTTCCATCACGCGCCACGCGGCTTCAAATTTTACGGGCACCGTCATTTTGGATTTGCCAATGCGGCGATCTTCAAAATAGATGGGCCATTCCAAAATTTGCAAGCCCAGTTTCTCGGCGAGGTACGCCATTTCAACTTGAAAGATATAGCCGTTCGAGCGGACGTTGGCGAGCGGAATTTTTTCGAGCGCGCGCCGGCTCCAGCATTTGAAACCGGCGGTGGCGTCGCGCACCTGCGTGCCCAGGATCAAGTGCACCCACACGCTGTTCGCCCACTTGCTCAAAAAGTAGCGCCAGCCGCTCCAGCGGGGATCGAGTTTGCCGCCGGGCACATAGCGCGAACCGACGACGACATCGTACGCGGGCATCTGCGCGACAAAGTGCGGCAAATAATCCGGCGAGTGGGAAAAGTCGGCGTCCATTTGGATGACGCAATCCGCGCCGTGCGCGAGCGCCCATTGAAAGCCGGTGATATACGCCGTGCCCAAGCCCATTTTGCCGGGGCGATGCATGACGAACACGCGTTGGGGTTCGCGGGCGCTCAACGTGTCGGCAATGGCGCCGGTGCCGTCTTGGGAATTGTCGTCAATGATCAGCACGTGCAGATCGGGGATGGCGAGCCGGTGGAGGTGTTCAATCATCGGCGCAAGATTTTGCGCCTCGTTAAAAGTTGGGAGGATGATAAAAGTTTTCATTCGCGCGGCGATTATAGCATCGTCAATCTGAAAGGTCAATTTTGCGGCTGGGTTGATCTAAAATTGTGATGCACACGCGAAGTTAGCGCGACGAAAGGGCTTACCTTAAATATGACCTTTGGCGCAATTGCAATCTCAAGCGGATCGAGTATAATACGCTCGCCCCAGATTTGTGAATGGAGAAAGCCCGATGGCTGTGACAGTTTTGATCGTTGCGAGCGACAAAACGGCGACAGCGTCGTACGCCGATTTTTTTAGCAAACGCGAATTTACGATCCTTGCCGCGCATAGTGGGCGGCAGGCGTTTGCCCAAGCCCAGACTCACCGGCTCGATGCAGTCGTGCTCGATGCGACCGCGCCGCGTTTGAATTGCAAAAGCATTTGTCGCCGTTTGAAGAGCGCCACCTTTGCGCCGCTCGTATTGATCGCCGCGCCGAACGCCAAAATTGACAGTGGGATCAATCCCGCGAGCGTCGTCGCCAAGCCGGTTGTCGGCAAAAAATTGGTCGCGCGCGTCAAATCGGCTATCGAAGCCAAGCCCCCACGCGTGTTGAGCGTCGGCAAATTGTCGCTTGATCTCGAACGGCATAAACTCATCCGTGGATCGAAATCATTTGCGCTCACGCCGAAAGAATTTACGCTTCTCAAATTGTTGATGGCGAGCGCCGGGCAAATCGTCACCCGGCGCGCGCTGATGAAGCAGGTGTGGGAAACGGATTACTTGGGCGACACGCGAACGCTCGATGTGCATATTCGCTGGGTGCGCGAAAAAGTGGAAGACAATGCGAGCAAGCCGCAACGTTTGGTGACGGTGCGGGGGCTGGGATACAAAATTGTGGTTGAGTGATGGCTCGCCAAGCGAGCCATTGGTCGGTTTATTGCAATACGCCGGCGTCCCATTTTCCGCTGGGCATTACCTCCCCATTTCTGAATTGCCAGTTCTCTCCCCCTGCCTTTCTGTGATCCTATTCTTCAGGGAGCGCGTCCGTGCCGCGTGTGCCCAGGTTACGCTCGTGAAATTTTATTTCGGACGTTTGAAATAAAAGTGGCTCAGACCGTCGCCAGACACGCTAACCAGCTCCCACCCCAATTCGCCAAGCCGATCCAGGATGCGCTCTAGCATAAGTTCTTGCCAGTGTTCGGGGAGTTCCGATTCAGGCAGAATTTGCCATTCGCCCTCGAATCTCCGCAGGTGTAAATACTTCCATTCTTGCATTGTGCCTCCTCGGGTTCTTTTTTTTCGCGCGCACATTTGGACAAAGCAGAATCATTCCGGGTGGGGCATCGCGCTCTTTGTCTGCTAAACGGTTGCGGGCGCAAGTCGCCTGATGACGCCTCACCTAGTCTGCTTTCGTCTCCGGGCGAAACTTGTAGCCGTAAATGATCAACCCATTGTCGCCTTGCGCGCGCAATTTGCGCGTCACCATTTCCATCCGTTGCCCGATTTTGAGCGCGTCCGCGTTGACATCCGTGATCTGCGCCTCGACCATCGGACCTTCATCCAGTTTGACGACGCCGACGGTGTACGGCACCTGGTCCTCAAAACCCATCGGCGCGGAGCGCAACGTCGTGAACGAGTACAACTCGCCGTGTCCGTTAAACTCGCGCGGCGTCAGGTTCGTGGATTTACATTCGAGACAGACCTGGCGCGGCGGAAAAAATTTCGCGCCGCAGTCCGCGCAGACGGTCCCTTCCAAACGATAGCGTTGATCTTTCAAACGCCAATGCCGCGCTAAATCCATAATTGCTAGTCCCATAGTCTGGTAGTCAAATAGCCTGGTAGTCGAATTGGTCTTGACCATTTGACTACCGGACTAGTTGACTAATTGACAAAGATATGCGTTACCGCGTTCGCCGCGATGCCGCCGAGCGATTGTGCCATGCCCACGTGCGCGTTCGCCACCTGATTCTTGCCGGCTTCGCCGCGCAATTGTTGCACCACTTCCGCCGCTTGATAAACGCCGGTGGCGCCGACCGGATGCCCGCGCGCTTTTAGCCCGCCCATCGTGCTGATCGGCAGTTTGCCTTGCGGCGTGATCGCGCCTTCGCGCGCGAGCAGTGCGCCGCGCCCGCGCGCCGCAAAGCCCGCCGCTTCGAGCGACATGACGCTCATGATCGAGAACGCGTCATGCACCTCGAACAGGTTCACATCCTGCGGCGCGATGCCGGCTTGGCGGTACGCTTTTTGTGACGACAACTCGACTGCGCTGAGCCACATTGGATCGCGCCGATCATGCAAGCCGAGCGAGTCACTGCCAATGGCGCTTGCCGCGATCTTGATCGCGCGCGCGCGATTGCCGTTGAGATTGTCCGTTGCCATCAACACGACTGCCGCCGCGCCATCGCACACCGGCGCGGAATCCATCACGCTGATCGGATCGGAAATATCGCGTGCGCGTTTGTAATGTTCGACGGTGATTGGCGAGCGAAACATCGCGTTTGGGTTATGCACCGCGTTCGCGTGCGCGTTGACAGAGAACGCGGCGAAATCTTCCGGCACGAGATCGTATTCGTACATATAGCGTTTCATCAACAACGCGTTGAGCGCGATGAACGAAATGCCGTGCACCGTTTCGTAATCGGCGTCCGCCGCCATCGCGAGCGAGGCGGTGGTGTTGCAACTCGACGACTCGGTGAGTTTTTCCGCGCCTGCGACGAGCACAAGGTCGAACTGCCCGGACGCAACCGCGAGATAGCCGACGTGGAGCGCCGCCGCGCCGCTACCGCACGCCGCCTCAACCTTGAGCGTGTCCACGCCGCGCAAGCCCACCTCGTCCGCGATCAGCGCACCCAGGTTTTCCTGCCCGGTCAATTGCCCGCTCAACATATTGCCGACAAAAATCGCGTCCGCGTGATCCACGTGCGCGTCCCGCAACGCGTTCAACGCCGCTTCGGTCGCCAGATCGCGCAGCGAGCGATCCCAGTGTTCGCCCACTTGCGTTTGTCCAATTCCCACAACTGAAACGTTTCGCATAAATCCTCCCGTTCCGTAATCAGTAGGCAGTAGGGAGTAGGGAGTAGGGAGTAGTTAGAATTCTGCCTACTCCCTATTGCCTACTCCCTACTGCCCCTACTGCACTAGTTCATCACCAACTTGCCGCGATGCCGCGCGTACACCGCGTAATCAATCACCTCGCGGCGTTGCACGTACCACTGCGTTTTCGTCGCCTTGTTGCGCCGCTCTAAAATCTTGTCCGTCACGACGAACGAAAACGCGTCACTGCCCGCGCCACTGCCGAACGAGCACATCAAGATGCGGTCGCCCGGTTGCGCCAGGTCGAGCGTGGCGGTCGTGCCGATCATTGCCGCGCCGGAGTACGTGTTGCCGATTTTGTTCGTGAGCAGTCCCGGCGCGATCTGCTCCGGCTTGAAGCCGAGTTTCTTCGCCGCGACTTGCGGAAATTTCACATTCGGTTGATGAAAAATCGCGTACGTAAAATCGCTCGGCTTGAAACCCAGCGCGTCGAGCAAGCCCTGCGCGCCGCGCAAGGTGTGATCGAAATATGCCGGCTCGCCGGTGAAACGATTGCCATGTTCGGGATAATGTTGATGCTCGCGCCGGAAAAAATCCGGCGTGTCGGTGACGTACGAGTACGACCCTTCGAGGATCGCCAGCGCGTTTTCGGCGGGTCCGACGATGTACGCCGCGCCGCCCGCGCCCGCCGTGTATTCGAGCGCGTCATGCGGGCGACCCTGCGCCGTGTCCATTCCAATCGCCATCGCGTACTCCGCCATGTGCGAGCCGACCAAGCCAATTGCGGCTTGCAACGCTTCGGTGCCGGCTTTGCACGCAAATTCCCAGTCGCCCGCGAGGATCGATCCCGCCGCGCCGAGCGCGTCCGCGACAATCGTGGACGACGGCTTGACCGCGTACGGGTGCGACTCGCTCCCGATCCACACCGCGCGCAAATCGGTCGGCGCGATGCCGGCGCGCGCCAGCGCATTGCGCGCCGCTTCGATGCTCATCGTCACCGTGTCTTCGTCCAAACCGGGGACGGCTTTTTCCTCAATCGGCAAACCATCTTCCGCGCCGCCCCACACCCGTGCGATCTCTTCGGCGCGAATACGATAGCGCGGCACGTATGCGCCGTAGCCGATGATGCCCACGGCGCGGCTGGGTTTCATTAGTTTCATAAACGATCTAATCTCCGTGGATCAGTTAGGTAGTTGAATAGTTGAATAGTTGGGTAGTTGGCTAGTCGGATGATTTATCATTGAATCAACTACCCAACTACCCAACTATTTAACAATTCTTTCGCCCGTGTAATCTTGACATTTTTTTCCGCGACCATTTGCTCCGCGATGCGATCAATCTGCGCGTCGGTTGCGCCGGCGGCGATGGCGACCTGGCGCGCGTGCAATGCCATGTGCCCGTGTTGAATGCCTTCCGCCGCGAGCGCGCGCAACGCTCCCAGGTTTTGCGCGAGTCCGACGGACGCGAGCACGCCGGCAAATTCTTGCGCGGTTTTCACGCCGAGAATTTTCAGCGAGATTTGCGCGAGCGGGTGCACGTTGATCGTGCCGCCGATCACGCCGCTCGGCATCGGCAGTTCGATGGCGCCGACAAGATCGCCGTTCACGTCGCGGTCCCATTTCGTCAGCGCGCGGTACTGCCCGGTGCGCGCGGCGAACGCGTGCGCGCCGGCTTCTGCGCCGCGCCAATCGTTCGCCGTGGCGACGACGACCGCGTCAATGCCGTTCATAATGCCCTTATTGTGCGTCGCCGCGCGGTACGGATCAACCTCCGCGAGCGCTTGCGCCTCGACAATGTTCCGCACAATGTCCACGCCGATGTCTTCCTGGCGAAGACGGCACGTCGCGCGCGCCAACCGGCGATCCGCGAGATTCGACAGGATGCGCAGCACGACGCGTCCGCCGGTTAATTTCTCGATGGTCGGCGCGACCGTTTCGACGGAGGTGTTGACCGAGTTCGCGCCCATCGCGTCGAGCACGTTGAAATAAAAATGGACGACGAGCATCGGACCGACGCGCGTGTTGCGAAACGCGCGCACTTCGAGGTCGCGCGCGCCGCCGCCAAATTCGACAATCGGCGAGTTTTTATCGGCGAGTTGGAGCAGTTCGTCTTTCTGCGCGAGGATTTTTACGCGCGCCGCGTCGAGGTCGGGCACGTCGAGCACCTGCACCTGTCCGATCATAATCGGCGCGTCGGCGTTCGCGGCAAAGCCGCCCGTTTCGCGCGCGAATTTGGCGATATGGCTCGCCGCCGCGACGACGGACGGCTCTTCGATCACCATCGGAATGAGATAGTCGCGCCCGTTGATGAGGAAATTTGCGGCGATGCCGTACGGCAAGCCGTAAATGCCAACGACGTTTTCGATCATGCGGTTGGCGAGATCAGGCGTCAAGCCGCCATTTTTGAGGCGGTTGATTTCGTCTTCTGTCAAGTTGAGCAGGTTGCGAATTTCTGCTTGGCGTTCGCTGACGCTGAGTTTGTAAAATCCTGAAAGGCGCGAAGAAACGGTCACGGGCGGCTCCTAAACTGCGAAACTGCCCGAATTATACTACGGAGCGACTATCAAAAACTATCAGAGGGGTGGGAAATCCTATCAAGCGGGGGTTTGGGATCACGAAAACCGCGAAAGGGCGCGAAAACCGCGAAAGAAAACGCAAGCCGCGAGAAAACACGAAAACGGCGAAAGGTGGCGCGCCCCTGCGGTGTATCGTTTCGCGGCTTGCGGTCTTTTTGCTGTTTTTGTGCTATTTCGCGCGTTTCGCGCTCCTGCCCTTTTTCGCCGGCAACGCCTCAAGCTCGTCCATCCATTCCTGGATCACGTCAAACCCGCCTTGCCAAAACGCTTTCGAGGTCATGTCCATCCCGGCTTCGGCGAGCATGTGTTGTGGACTCGTCGAGCCGCCATACGCCAGCAATTTCAAATAGCGCGGCTTGAATTGCTCACCCTCTTGGCGGAACTGTTTATACAGCGCGAGCGCAAGCAAATTGCCGAACGAGTACGCGTAGGTGTAAAACGGCACATGATAGAAATGCGGAATGCTCACCCACTCCCATTGAAATTCCTTGCCGATGTCCACCGCGTTGCCAAACTGCGCGCGTAAATTTTCGAGATAGTGCGCGTTCAATTCCTCCACCGATTTGCCCTGCGCGATCAATTCGTGCGCCTCGCGTTCAAAGATCACAAAGAACGCCTGCCGCATCACCGTCGCGTACGTGTCGTCGAGTTTCGTCGCGAGAATATCGCGGCGCACGTCCGGGTCGCGTTCGTCCGCCAACAGCCGGTCGGTCAAGATCATTTCGCCGAACACGGACGCGGTTTCGGCGAGCGGGAGCGCGGAGTGAAACGTGAACACGGAATGTTTTGCGGCGAGCAACGCGTGAATCGCGTGCCCGAACTCGTGCGCCATCGTCGCCACATCGCGCGCGCGCCCGGTATAGTTGAGCAGAACGTACGGCGCCATGCCCGGCAAAACGCTCGCGCAAAATGCACCGCTCGCCTTGCCCTTGCGAATTTCCGAATCCACGTGCCGCTCCTCGAACACGCGGCGCGCGTGCTGGGCGATCACCGGCGAGAACGCGGTGAAACTGTCCAGCACCATTTCGACCGCGCGTGCGTACGGATATTTTTTATCGGCGGGCGCGAGCGGCGCGTAAATGTCATAGCGGCGCAGTTTCCGCATTCCCAGCCATTGCGCTTTGCGTTTGAAATAACGCTGAAACACCGGCGCGTTCGCGCGCACCACATCGAGCAGGGCTTCGGTCGCCGCGTCGGGAATATCGTTCGCCAGGTTGCGCACGGCGAGCGGCGACGCAAATTTGCGGAGTTGCACTTGCTCGCTACGCCAGTCCTGCGCGCGGTACGCGTAAATCTGCGCGAGTTCCTTGCCGTGCGCGCCGTAGACGCGGTACAGTTCGCGGTACGCCGCGGCGCGCATCGCCGGGTTTGGATCGCGCACGGACATCATCAAGGATTCGCGATTCATTTTTTTCGCGCGCCCGTTCACCTTCAGCGTAAACTCGTACGCGTTCGTCAGCATATCGTACAGCGTCACCAAGCCGTCCATCCCGTTTACATCTTTCAGGTTGATCACTTGCTCTTCGGGTTCGGAGAGCGTGTGCGGTTTGAACAGCCGCTCGCTTTCGAGGTAATACCGCAAATCGCCGGCGTTTTGCATCAAGCGCGCCGCCGCGTCGTCGCGGAGCGTTTTCCACCACAATGAAAAGAACAGCGTGCGATTGCCCAACTCGGTCAAGAGCTGGCGCGATTGCCGCTGAAAGACGAGCGCCGCCGATGCTTGCGTGTCTGCCGAAAACCACAGCGAGCCATACGCGCCGATGCGATGCGCGCGCGCAGTCATCTCTTCGCTCTCGCGGAGAATCGCGAGAAACTCCGCCTCGTCCATTTCGTCCGATAACGTCGCGCGGTGCGTTTCAAAATGCGCGACGCGCGCTTTGAGATCGTCCACAATTTGCTCGAACTCGGTTCCGCCCGCTGCGGGCAGAACATCGCGCAAATCCCAGCCGCTCGGCTTAAAAGTATCCTTTGCCATTTTTCCTCCTAATTCGGACAAGCCGAAAATAAATGGGACGCAGACAAGCGCAGACAAGCGCAGATAATTTTGTTTGCGAAACATCTGCGTTCATCTGCGTTCATCTGCGTCCAATTTTTTTGCTTTTTGTGCAAACATTCCACTGGATAGGTACTATGGTTAGATCCATTCACGCATTTCAAAACCACTCGCGTTGCAACTGCTCCAGTCGCCCGTCGCGTTTGAACGCGTTCAGCGCCGCGTTGATGTACCCCAGCAACGTCGGCGCATCCTTGCGCACGGCGATCACGATCAACTCGTGCGTGAGCGGCGCGCCGACTGTTTGCACGTCGCCATTCGCGCGCGCAAATTCGTTGAACGCGATCAAGTCCGTCAACGTGGCGTCCACTTGGCGGAGTTGCAACGCGCGCAGCGCGTCCGCCGGCGAAGCGAACGGGTGCAGATCGAATTTCAAACGGCGTTGCCACCGGCGCGCAAACGCATCGCCGGCCGAACCCAGTTCGACGCCGATGCGCTTGCCCATCAAATCGTAGTACGTTTTCGTCGTCGCGTCGCCGGCGCGCACGACGATGACGGGTCCGCTGTCGAAATACGCGTGCGAAAATAAAACATCCTGGGTCTTTTTCGGATCGTATGGCAAGGCGGAAATGATCGCGTCGAATTGTCCGTTTTGGAGCGCGTCGTACAACCCGTCGAACCCGGAGTAGACGTACTCGACGCGCACCGGCGTGCCGGTGGCTTGCGTCCACTCGCGTGTCAGTTCGTTTGCCAGCGCAATGTCAAAGCCGAATAATTCGCCCTGGGCATTGTCCGACTCGAACGGCGGAAACGAGGGATCGATCCCGACGCGAAACTCGCCGGTGTCGAGAATCCGCGTCCAGGTCGCGTCCGGTTTGGGCGGCGGCTTGGGCAACCAGGTGGCGAGTGCGTACCCGAAAAATGCGACGCCCGCGAGAACGGCAAGCGGCAAAGAGCCGATGCGCCACGGCGTAAAGCGCGAAATGTAAAGCGTGAACCGGGATCGTCTAGTGCGACGTGGCATATTTTTGCACTTCGTAATAAATCGGCTTGGGATCGAAATCGGGCGTGACGAACGCGAAATAGTCGAGATACGTTTGCGAGGCGAACGGGTAACGGAACGCCCACAGCGCGCACGCGTCGAGCCAATCCCAGGTCTGCGCGATTTCGTACGCGCGCACGGTGTAGGCGACGCGTTGCGCCGGCGTTACGGCTTTGGTCCAGCGCGGGTGATCGTTCCAGCCGCCTTCGGTGATCAGCGCGCGCTTGGCGGCGTCGCCGTTGCGGATCATGATCTCGCGCAGAATTTCGGTGCGGCGAAAATTGATGCGATTGCGCGCGGGCGCTTCGTCCGCCGCGCTCGTCCAACCGTACGCGTGAATTGCCAACGCGTCGAAATACTCTTTTGCGCCGGCGTCGTACAGCGCTTGCAGGTAATCGAGATCGTTCATTGCGTCGGCGGTGCCGGGCGGGGCGAGCGTGGGCGCGAGCGCGCCGGCGAGAATCTGCGCGGATGGGTTCGCGTCTTTCGCGCGCGGGTACACGGCTTGCAACATGCGCGCATAACCGCCCGGATCGATCCCGCGATAGCCCCACTCGAAATTGAGATTCGGCTCGTTCCAGATAATGATCTGCTCGACGCGCCCGGCGAAATGGCGCGCAAACTCGGCGACGAACAACGCGAACTGGGGATAGTACGCTTCGTCGAGATAACCGGGCGCGGATTTTTTCGGGCGCGCCCAAGCGGGCACGAAACCCAACCGCGCGATCACCGTCAGCCCTTGCCGGCGCGCGTGATCAACCACAAGGTCGGCGTGCCCCCAGTCATACTCGCCTTCGTTCGGCTCTAAATATTCCCAGGGAAAATATTCGACGATCCACGGCGCGCCCATCTCGCGCACGAGTTCCAGCGTTTTCTTGATCTTCCACTCTTCGACTTCGTCGGTGAGGCGTGTGTGTACGCCGAGTTTGGGATTCGTCGTTTGCACCTGATGTTGTTCGCCCAACGTCACCAACACCGGCGGCGGCGTAGCCAGGGCGTAGAGCAATGCGCCCAAGAGCGCCGCGCGCGCGGCGAGCCAGCCATAGCTCGCAACGCGCCTTTGGGCGCGTTGCCGCGCCCATTGACAAACTACGCCTATCCGGTTTAGAATACCCACCGTGCTAGCACCTTAGCAATAGAATGACCAGATCGTCTGCGCGCTTCGCTGTCACTTTAAGGAGGTGTGAATGTTGGAAAATGGCGAAGTCGCGTTATTCATTGATTTTGAGAACGTGCGCTATGGCTTGAAAAATAACTTTGGTCGCGAACCCGATCCGCAGATGTTGATGGCGCGCGCGCGCAAGTATGGTCCGGTGGCGCTCGCCTTGGCGTATGCGGATTTTACGGAACACCCGGATTTCTTTCGGCGCAAACTCGAAGTCGCCGGCATTACGCCGCGCGACATTGCGCGCCGCAGTCCCGATGTCGCGCACAAGTCGTCGTCCGATATGGCGATGTTGATGGACATTATTGATTGCTTGCTCGACCGACCCACCGTCAACACGCTGATCATGATGACCGGCGACAGCGACTTCATTCGTGTGGTTGCGCGCGCGCGGCATCGCTTTAACAAACGCGTGATCATCGCCGGCGTGCCTGGCAGTGTGTCGAATGATCTCATCGCCGCCGCCGATGCGGCGGACCCGCTCGTCGAACCTGAGTGGACGGCGGGGGTGGCAACGTCCGAAAACTTGCTCGCGCCGGTTTCTAGCTCGTCTTTGCCCCAGGAAGACCCGAATGCCGATCCGTCCGACTTGTCGGCAGTTGAGCGCCACTTGATCAAATTGATTGACCATCTCAATCGTACCCGCCCGTACTTGACGTTTCTGTTCGTCAAAACGCACGCACTTTCCCCGACCAGTCAAGTCAATCTTACGCCAATGCAGGTGGATTTGATTCTTACCAAATTCAAGGAACGTGGCTTTTTACGCGATGAAGTTCGTGAACAGGATGGTAGAACTCTGCGTTTTCTCTATTTTATGCGCGAGCATCCGATTGTGCAAAAAGCGTTGTCGGATGTGAATGGTGTAGCGCGAGCATAGCACAAGAATGTGCGCGCGGCGATCTGTAGGCAAACAAGGGAGACCCAGCGGTCTCCCTTGTTGTTTTTTACTTGCCGCGGGCGTTGTTCTGCGCCCACGCTTGCGCTTGGCGCGCCAGCGTCGTGCCGATGGTGATCAATTGCACGAGCTCGTTTACGCTCAAACCACCGGGAATGCGCAAGCCCGCTGAGGGTATTGCCGGCGCGGGCGTGCTAACCGGCGCGCGTTCGGCTTCGGCGGCGACGCGTGGCGCAGGCGCTCGGCGCGCAATCAACGCCGCGAGCAATGCGCCGGCGATGCCACCCGCCAACGCGCCTAACAGTGCCGGGTACGCTTCGCTCTTACGAATTTTCTGGAAGGTCTGATTCGCTTGGAGCATTAGGGCTTGAGGGTCGAATTGTTGTTCCATCGCTACCTTTCGTTTCGCTCAATGCCACGACCACGCGTTGCGTCGTGACATGGACGCGCGTGCCGGCGCTGTGCAGAGTAATCGGCACGGCGGCGATTTGATCCGCGACGCGCGCTGTGCCTTGTTCGATTCGCAACGCCCACATTTGGGCGTTGCGCAACGGCAACTTGAGCCAGCGGTTAAATTTTCGCAAATAGAGTTGCGCGCCATAGAGGAGCGCGCCCGGCACGGCGACGAAAATCATCGTGAGCAGGATGAGCCACACCAGCGAAAGATCGCGCCACGGCGCGAGAGGATTGTCCATGTGCCCTTTCCGTTTGGCGATTGATGCGTGCCAACCGCCAATCAATGTGTGCCGTTGAGCACGGCGAGCACGTCCGCCGCCGCTTGGCGCACCGCGGCATCTTCGGCGCGCAACAAGCCGGTCAGCGGCGCGCTCAGCAACGGGCTGGGCAACCGCTTCAGGGCTTCGGCGGCGACGGCGCGCACCGGCGGCTCGCCGATCTGCAAATCTACGACGAGCGCGGGCAACGCCTTGTCCGAAGCGATCATGCCGAGCGCGCGCGCCGCGGCGACGCGCATCCGCGTATCTACTGCGCCGCCGCGCGGATCGCCGCGCAACGCTACGAGCAACGGTTCGATTACGCGATCCGTGCGCGCGTTGCCCAATGCCGCGACAACCTGATCGCGCACGTCGGGATTCAGATCGCGCAACTGCGGCAACAGGTATTCGATGCCGCGATCCAATTGCAGGGCGCCCAAAATGTGAGCGGCGCGCATGCGCACGGCGGGGTCTTGCATTTTTAACTGGGCGGCAAAGCCATCCACCGCGCTGTCACTTTGCATTTGCGCGAGTGCGGCAATGGCGTTCGCGTCGCCTGCCCAAGCGAGCGCCACCAATTTCCGGGTAATCGTTTCGCGCCATTCGGCGTGTGCCTCGCGTGCGTGCGCGACGACCAAGCCGGCAAAACTGGGATCGCCGCGCGTCAGCAATTCGGTCACGAGTGGTTCGGCGTCGCCCAAGCCGGCGTAGAAAAGGATCGTCTCGCGCCACGCCGGATCGTCCAGGTGATCGCGCCAGAGCGGGGTGTTGGCGGCGCGGAGCGCGCGCGCGGCAAAGTACGCTTGCCACAATTCGTGCACGAAATCGGCGGTGCGATTTTTGCCCGCGCGCAAAAAGCCGCGGCCGCGCGCCAGGTACTCGTTCGAGGCGACGCCGCCTTGTTGCAACGCCAGTGCGATGGTCTCTAAAACTTTTGCCGTCTCGTCGTTATCGCCCAGGATACCTTGCGCGTACTGTTCGAACAATTGCGTGCGGTCGGTCGGCAATGCTTGATCGGAGCGCCAAATGTGCGCGAGCAAGCCAAAGGTCATCGGGTTGGCAGTCAGCGTGCGCGGCACGTTGTTCGCACGGAGCGCGGCAAGGAAGGTTGCGGCGTGCGGCGTGTTCAAGTTGCGCGCGAACAATTCCAGATCGCCGTCGCGGAAACCGGGGAGCGCGAATTCGTCAAAACCGGGTAACGCCGTTTGGGCGGTGGCGATGATGTGCGCGTCTTTGTATTCGCGCAGGATCGCCTGCAAATGTTCTGGCGCAAGCCCATCGGCGTCGTCAATCAACACGCGCGCGCGTCCGCCGCTAAACACATCGGCGAAAAAAATGCGCGGGCATTGCGCGGCGAGATCATCCCGAAGATTCAACCCGCGCGGGAGATCGGTGATGCGCGGCAGAGTTTGTAGCTCGCGCGCGGAAAAGTACAGGGGGAGCGCGGTGCGCGGCGTCACACGCACTTGGCGCGCGTAGGTGATCGCCAGCGCAGTGAGCAGAGTGGTTTTGCCCGTGCCGGCCGCGCCGGTCACGACGAGGCGTGCGCTCGCGGCAAGTGCGGCACGCATCCCGCGCGGTTCCACCCATTCGGTTTCGACGGGAATGCGCGCGCCGGGATACGAGAGATAGCGAAAGCGATTGAGCAAGTGCTCGGCGTACTGAGTCTCAAAGCGAATGGATGAATCGAGCAGGCGAGTGAGCGGGTTCATGGTCTTCCTTTCACGCGGATTTTAGCACGAGAAGGGAGACAAGTCAAAGAGTTGAACGGTGCGCCCGATCACACATCGAGTTGCGGGCGCAAGCGCCGGTGGAGCCATTGTAGGGGGAGGTAGGCAAAGGGCAGCGCCACGGTATTGAGCAATGCGGTGAGCAAGGTCACGCGCATCAAGTAGGCGTTCCACGCGATTTGCCAACCGAAGAGGGACAAGCAACCCAGGATCAGGACGTGATCGAATAACGTTGCCAGAAGCATGGCGAGCGGCGGCGCGATCAAATTGCCGCGAAAAAAAGTCGCCTGCCCAAAACCGATCCCCAAACCGATCAGGGTGAGCGTGAGGGTGTGGATGCCGAACGGCAAGCCGGATGCCACGTCGAGCAACATGCCGGCGATAAAGCCCCAGTGCGCGGCTTCGCCGAATGGCGCGAACATGCCCCAGGTCACGACCACGATCAGCGGCAGATCGATTCGCAGACCCAGGATTGGCGTCGGCGGCAAGAGGGTGATCTGCACGAGGACGACGACGACCAGAATGGGAATGAGCAACCAGAGTGTCATTTGTCTTCCAGCGGCGCGGATAGATAAAGTGGCTGATCGGATTTCTAGGGCTTGGGCGTCGGCGTGCGCGTGCGGGTGGGTGCGGCGGTGGGTGTGGGCGTCGGCTCTTGCGTGATGTCGGACGGCGTAAATTTTTTCAGCACCAAGACAAATTCCAAGCGCGCAAAATCCACCGTGGGCGCAATCGTCGCCTCTTGGAATAATTCGATGTCGCGTTTGTGCACGTCGGTGACTTGACCGATGACCAGCCGTTTGGGAAAGTTGCCGCCCAGTCCAGACGTGAGGATCAAATCGCCGGTCTTGATCGCTTCGCCTTGCGGCACGTATTTGATCGTCAGCACGCCGTTCACATCGCCTTGCACCACGCCCGTGGCGCGGGTGGATTGCACGACGGCGTTGACCGCGCTCGAAGCGTCGGTGATTAACAACACTTTTGCCCAGTGCGTGCCCGTTTGTGTGACGCGCCCTACCAACCCGCGCGGGGTAACCACCGGCATCGCGTTCTTGACGCCCTCGGCGCTGCCTTGGTCAATAATCACGTACCGCGCCAAGTTCGACGGGTCTTGCCCGATCACCCGCGCGAGATCGGGATTGCGTTGCAACACTGCCGCGCCCAGCAGATCAAAATCCGGGTTGGATTGCTTGTACGCGAGTTGCTGACGCAAGAGCATGTTTTCATTTTCGAGTTCGCGGATTCGCACGCGCATAATCGTCAACTCGTTGACTTCGCCTTGCAGTTGTTTGAGTTGCTCGCGCAGGGCGTTCACATCGGCGAAACTACCCGTCGCCATTTCCGCGGCGTCGCCCATGCCGAGGATTCCGCGCAACAAGGGCATCATCCAGCCAAGGGCGAAATTTTCCAGGGGTTGCAATTGCCCTGCCGCGTGCAAGCCGAGCAGGAGGAGCGCAACGACGAAGAGGAGTACGAGGATTGTGTTGCGGTTACGATTGGAGGAATACATCGGGATTTTCAGAATGACAAATAGGCAATGCTAAACGACAACGCGTGTTACATCCGATCCGATTCGAGTCGCTTGGCATTGTGAATTTGCCACTGCCGTTAGCGTCGGATACTGCGGGTGGGCGTGACGACTTTGTGGAGCGTGTCGAGTTCTTGCAACACGGTGCCCGCGCCGCGCACCACGCACGTGAGCGGATCGTCGGCGGTGTAGCAGTGCATCTTGGTCTCCTGCGAAAATCGTTCAGCGATGCCGCCGAGCAAACCGCCGCCGCCCGCAATGCCGATGCCGTTGATCATCAAATCGGACACCAATTCTGGCGGCGTTTCGTCAATCGTCGTTTTAAGCGCCTCGACGATTTGATTGACGGGACCTGACAATGCCTCGCGGATTTCGACGGACGAGACTTCGACTTCGGAGGGCAAGCCGGTGATCAGGTTGCGTCCGCGCAAGTTGAAGGTTTTTTCTTCGGGCAGTGGAAAAGCGGAGCCGATTGCCATCTTCACTTCTTCCGCCATGCGCTCGCCAACGAGGATGTTGTATTTCTCGCGCGCGTACCGGATGATCTCTTCGTCCATCTCGTCGCCCGCCACGCGAATCGAACGGCTGACGACGATGCCGCCGAGCGAAAAGACGGCCATTTCGGTCGTGCCGCCGCCAATGTCCACGATCATACTGCCGATGGCTTCGGTGATCGGCAAGCCCGCGCCGATGGCGGCTGCCATCGGCTCTTCGATCAAAAACACTTCGCGCGCGCCGGCGTTCATCGCCGCGTCGTGCACCGCGCGCTTTTCCACTTCGGTCACGCCGCTCGGAATGCCGATGACGATGCGCGGGCGATGCGGTAACGGTAACAGGGCTTGATCGTGCACCTTGGTGATAAAATATTCGAGCATCTTTTCCGTCACGTCGAAATCGGAAATGACGCCGTCGCGCAAAGGGCGGATCGCCACAATGTCGGCTGGCGTGCGCCCCACCATTTGTTTGGCTTCGGAGCCAATTGCCAGCACGCGCTTGGTGCGTTTTTCGACGGCGACGACAGACGGCTCGTTGATCACAATGCCCACGCCGCGCACGAGGACGAGCGTGTTCGCCGTGCCCAAGTCTATGCCAATATCGCGCGAAAAAATTCCCAGGATCGAATTGATAGGACTAAACAAAACGGCTCCACGTCACCCGTAATTAGTCACCTAGCCGTCTCGGCGCAATGCCAGCCGTGCGGAATGCTACGCCGACCGGCGCTAGACAACCTGCGGCTATTATACCACATTCCTACGGTACACAAAAAGCGGGGTACTGATGTGTACCCCGCTCTGGCAATTCCATTCCGAACGGCGCGTGTTATTTCTTTTCTTCCTTCTTGCCTTCGCCGGCGCCCGCTTCGCCCTCGGCGCCTTCCTCTTCCTTCTTGCCCTTGCCGATGACTTCGACTTCGGTCGCGGCAGTGGGTGCTTCGGTTGTGAGCACTTCTTCCTTCACCGGCACCACTTTGGCGATCATCTCTTCGCCCTGGGTCAGAATCTCGATCTGGTCGCTCACCTTGAGATCCTTGACGAACAAACTTTGGTTGAGCGCGACAAGCGCGCTCACGTCCACCGCGATTTCCGGAATCAAGTTGCCCGGCAAAACGCGAATTTGCACTTCGTCAATGCCGTGGATCAACAACCCCTCGCCGCGCGTGACGGCGGGCGACGTGCCCACCAACACCAGCGGCACGGGCGTGGTGATCTTTTCCGTCAGCGAAACTTCTTGGAAATCCACATGCACGATGCGACCCGAGATCGGATTGCGCTGAACCTCGCGCGTCAGCACGAGCCGTTGCTCGCCGGCATCCACCGTCATTTTGATCAACCGATTATGGCCGGCTTTCGCCACCACGGTCTTGAGCGTCTTTTCATCAATTTGCAGGGTGAGGGGATCGCTCAGGTGTTTGCCGTACAAAACGACCGGGATGTTGCCGGCGCGACGCAACGCATTCACTTGCTTGCCAATCACCGCGCGCGGTTGCGCGGCTAACAAAATGTCTTCCATCGTGAAATCTACCTTTCCTGAAAAATTGCCGCGCTATTTTATGCGTAAAGGGGGAATTAGTCAAATCAAATAAAATGTGCTACACTCGCGCGCGTGTCAAGATTTTTCCGACTGGGATTGCTGTTGCTCGGGGTTGTGCTTGCCGCGTGCGCACCCACGCCCAAACGCGTCGTGCTCCTGGTGGATGGTGACCGCCGGGTGTTTGATACGCTTGCCGTCACCGTGCAAGACGTGTTGCGTGAGCAAGGCATCGCGATCAACGACCACGACCGCATCGAGCCGCCGCTCTTCGCCGAAGTGGAGCGCAGTGCGACGATTACCGTCACCCGCATCGATTTCAAGATCGAAACCGTCACCCAGCCGTTGCCGTTCGGGCGGCAACTCGTGCGCGACGAAAATTATCCACAGAGTCAAATCCGGGTGGTGCAACTTGGCGCAAACGGCAACGTCGCCATCACGTACACCATCACGCTCGAAAACGGCAAAGAAGCGGCGCGGCGCGAAACCGTGCGCAAAATCGTCGCGCAACCGAAAGACGAAATTTTGGCGGTCGGCACGCAGGGTAGCACGCCGCCCATTGCGCTGTCCGTCGGCACGATCACATTCCTCGCCAACGGCAACGCCTGGGTGATGCGCCATTCCAGCGGCGACAAACGCCCGCTCACCGCGACGAACGATCTCGACGGGCGCGTGTTTTCATTGTCGGTGGACGGACGCTATTTGTTGTTTACGCGCGCGGCGGACGAAAACGCCAACGCGTTCAACTCGCTCTGGATCGTGGACACGCTCGTGTTGGGCGAAACGCCACGCGCCCTGCCGGTCAAAGATGTCTTGTTCGCGCAACTTGCGCCGGACGCGCGCGCGCTGGCGTACACGTCCGGCGAAAAAACGCCGGGCGCGCCCGGTTGGAAGGCGCACAACGATTTATGGTACGCCGCGCTCACCTTCGCCGAAAATCTCCCCACGCTGAAACCGCCCATCCCGATTTGGAAGCCGAGCAATCCCGCGCCGTACAGTTGGTGGGGCGCGAATTTCGCGTGGGCGAACGACGGCGGCGCGCTCGTTTACGCACTCCCCAACGAGATCGGCTTGATCGAACTTGCCAACCGCGCCGCGCCGAGCGACGCCGATCCCGCGCCGCGCCGCGTGTTGCGCCGCTTTGCGCCCTTTCGCGCTTCTGCCGACTGGGTGTGGGTGCCCCAGGTCGCGTGGTCGTACGATAGTCGCTTTGTGCTCACCACGTTGCACGCGCCGCTTGCCAACCCCGATGTGGCGAGCGATGATCCGGGATTTGAAGTGTGGGCGCTCGCGCGTGACGGGACGGTGAACGCGCCGCTGGCGAAACAGACCGGCATGTGGGCGCGCCCAGTCTGGTCGCCGCCGGACGCGCGCGGCGAAAATCAAATCGCGTTCGGCGTCGCGCTCGCGCCCAGCAACAGCGAGAAAAGCCGGTACGCGCTCGTCGTGATGGATCGCGACGGCGGCAACAAGAAACAGATCGCGCTCGGCGCAACCCAGGAAGATGGCCTCGTCACCGTCGAGGTCGCGTGGTCGCCGGACGCCAAGCAGTTGATCGTCGTGCGCGACGGCGATCTGTGGTTGCACGATCTCACCTCGGCGCGCTGGGGACAACTCACGGCGAATGGCGCGGCGCGGCTCCCGCGCTGGTCCAAGTGATCCTCCGCTCAAAAACTAAACCAGGATTGTCAGTGAAAACGCGTTTCTTGCTCACCCTCATCTACCTCGCGCTCTGCCTTGCCGCAAGCGGCGTTGTGTTCGGCGTCGTGCGCGACCGCCAAACGGCGACGCGCGGCGTCGTGCTCAACGAACACTCGGATCTCTTCACGGTGTTCGGCGTGAACGTCGCACTCGAACAATACGCCGACGCCGAGTTGGATCGCGCGCTCGATCTGATTCGGCGCGGCGGGTTCACGTTCGTGCGCCAGCATTTTTCCTGGAACGAACTCGAGCCGCGCCCAAACGAACCGGCTTGGGAAAAAGCCGATCGCTTGATCGCGCGGGCGAGTGCACGCGGCTTGCAAATAGTTGCCGTGATTGACACGACGCCGGCTTGGGCGCGCGATCCCGGCGAAGCCGATCTCGTGCACGCGTCGCCGGCAAACCCGGCGGATTACGCGCGCTTTGTCGCCAAGTTCGTTCAGCGGTACGGCGACCGCGTGCGGCACATCCAAGTTTGGGACAATCCGAACGTCCACCCGTTTTGGGGACGGCGCAACGCCGAACCGATTGAGTACACCGCGTTGTTGCGCGCCAGCGCGCTGGCGATCCGCGCGGTGAATCCAAACGTGAAAATTCTTGCGGCGGGTCTCGCGCCGAGCGGCGAGTTGATTCGCGGGCATCCTGATTATTCCGACGCGCTATTCTTGCGCGGGATGTACCAAGCCGGTGCGCGCGAATATTTCGACATCCTGGGTGTCAAGCCGTACGGAATGTGGAGCGGACCTGAGGATCGCCGCGTGGCGCTGGACGTGATGAATTTTTCGCGCGCGATTTTACTGCGCGAGGAAATGCTGGCGTATGGCGATGTCGGCAAACCGGTGTGGGCGGTTGAGTTCGGCTGGAACGCGTTGCCGAGCGATTGGCGCGGCGCACCGTCGCCCTGGGGTACGGACACGGAAGCGACGCAGAGCGCGCGGCTCGCCAACGCCGTGGCGCGCGCGCAGAGCGAGTGGGCGTGGATGCCGGTGTTGATCGCACAGACGTTTCAACCGAACGCACCCAGCGATGATCCCGTGTGGGGGTTTGCGCTCGTCACCCCAAACGGGGAACCGCGCGCGCTGTACGCCGCGCTGACGCGCGCGGTGAGCGCGCCGCCGCCGCGTGTGACTTTTGATTCCACGCGTTTTTACGTTGCGCTGATTGGGCTGGGTTTGGTCGCGCTTGTCGCCGCGTGGCGCGGCGGCGTTGCCGCGTGGCAACTGCCCTGGGAACACGCGTGGCGCAAAATCGAATTGCGTTTTGGCGTGTTGCCGGAGATCGCGCAGTTCGCCGCGCTCGCGCTTGCCGTGCTCGCATTTTACTATTCCCGGAACGCCGCGCTCAATTTCGGCTTGCTCGCGCTGGTCGTCGGGCTGTTCGCCTTGCGCTTGGATCTCGCGCTGGCGATCACCGTGTTCACGGTTCCGTTTTATCTGTTTCCGAAAAATCTGGTCGGCGGCGCGCAGTTCTCGCTCGTCGAGTTGCTCACGCTGAGCGCGGTTGCCGCGTGGATGCTCCGCGCGATCGTGCGCCGCAAACTTGCCCGCGCGGAATGGCGCGGGGCGCCGTTGCGTTTGACGACGCTCGACTGGGCGGTGATCGCGTTTGGCGCGCTGGGTTTGATCGCGGTGGCGTTCGCCGCCAATTTCGGCGTGGCGATGCGCGAGTGGCGCGTGATGGTGATCGAGCCGGCGTTGTTCTACGCGCTCGTCCGCGTCGCGGCGGTCACGCGCCGCGACCTGGGTCGGCTCGTCGCCGCGTTCCTGCTCTCCGCCGTCGCCGTCGCGCTGATCGGCTTGTACCAGTTTGCGTTTACCAACTGGGTGATCATTGGCGAGGGCGTGCGGCGTGTCCTCGCGGTGTACGGCTCGCCGAATAATCTCGCGTTGTATTTGGATCGGGCACTGCCGCTGTTGATCGCGCTCGCGTTGTTCGACGCGAACCGGCGTCGTCGCATCGTGTCTGCGCTGTCCGCGCTGATCGTTGCCGGGTGTTTGTATCTCACGTACTCGCGCGGCGCGTGGGTGTTGGCGTTGCCGGCGGGCTTGGCGTTCATCGGCTGGGCGAGCGGCAAACGCGCGCGGCTCGTCGTCCTTGCGTTGATCGGCGTTGCGGCAATCGCGCTCGTTCCATTTTTGCAAACCGAGCGCGCGCAGTCGCTTTTCCAGGCGGGCACCGGCACCGGCTTTTTTCGGACGAGCGTGTGGCTCTCCGCGCTGGCGATGATCCGCGATCATCCGATCCTGGGCGTCGGGCTGGACAATTTTCTGTACGCGTACCCGAACTATATCCACCCCGACGCGTGGCGCGAGCCGAACCTCTCGCACCCGCACAACATCGTGCTCGATTTTTGGGTGCGGCTCGGCATCGCGGGCGTGGGCGTGTTGGCGTGGCTGCTGGGCGAATTTTATCGGCGCGGCGTCAAATGCGTGGGCGCGTCCGAAACGCGTGCGCTCGGCATCGGCTTGCTCGCGGCAATGACCGCGGGCTTGGCGCATGGGCTGATTGACGCGGCGTACTTTTACGTAGACCTGGCGTTTGTGTGGATGTTGCTGTTGAGCGTGGTCGCGCAAGGCGCAAATGTCAAATCAGCAACGAGCGATTAGCGCGGAAAGTATTTGTCATTTGCTCATTTGTCATTTCTCATTTATACTTGGCGTACATCGCTTGTGGAGGTCTAAACACCGATGCGAATCCTAATCACCGGGGGAGCGGGCTTTATCGGCTCGCATTTGTGTGATTATTTCATTGCGCGCGGCGATGAAGTGATCGCGCTCGACAATTTCATTACCGGCAGTCCCGACAACATTGTGCATCTCAAGAATCATCCGCGTTTTCATTTCATCCGGCAGGACGTGTCCGATTACATTCGCGTCGAAGGGTACATTGACGCGATTCTGCATTTCGCTTCGCCGGCAAGCCCAGTGTCGTACATCGCGTACCCGATCCAAACGCTCAAAGTCGGTGCGCTGGGTACGCACAAGGCGCTCGGTTTGGCGAAAGCCAAAGGCGCGCGCTTTTTGTTGGCTTCCACCTCCGAAGTCTACGGCGAGCCGCTCGTTCACCCGCAACGCGAAGATTATTGGGGCAACGTCAACCCGAACGGTCCGCGCAGCGTGTACGACGAAGCCAAGCGTTTCGCCGAAGCGATGACGATGGCGTACCATCGCGCGCACAACGTGGACACGCGCATTGTTCGCATTTTCAACACGTATGGTCCGCGCAACGCGCTCGACGATGGCCGCGTCGTGCCGAACTTGATCGGGCAAGCCATTCGCGGCGAGCCGCTGACCGTGCATGGCGACGGCGCGCAAACGCGTTCGTTTTGTTACGTCAGTGATCTCGTCGAAGGCATCGCGCGCTTGCTTGCCTCCAACGAGACGCTACCGTGCAACATCGGCAACCCGAACGAACTCTCGATTCGCACGTTCGCGGAAAAGATCAATGCGCTGACGCAAAACCCGGCGGGCATCGTGTATCGCCCGCGCCCGGTGGACGATCCGAGCCGGCGTTGCCCCGATATTTCCAAAGCGCGCCGCTTGTTGAACTGGGAGCCGCGCGTCGGTTTGGAGGAAGGTCTCGCCAAAACGATTGCGTACTTTGCGGATCGGATGAAGCGCAAGTAAGCGGACGATCAGGCAACCGGTAGCGAGGGACATGATCGAGTACGCACGGCATAACACAACCTGGGTCGGGATCGCGCTCGCGATAATTGGCATCGCGGGCGCGTTGATTGTCTTGCCCCTGCCGGCGGCGCTCGTGACGATTGGCGGCGCAGTTGCCGCGCTCGCCGTGTTGCGCTGGCACGAACTTGCGCTCTCCGCCGCGATCCTGGCGGTGCCGTACGGCTCGTGGTTTCCGCTCGCGCTCGGCGTCGGCAATCTCACCGCCGTCGATCTCGCCGTGGCGTTGCTCGTCGCGCTCTGGCTCGTGCAGCTGCTCGCGCAAGAGCGACGGCTCGCGATCCGGTTCCCGCCGCTGACGTTGCCGTTCGGTTTGTTCTTGCTCGCCGCGCTGATTTCGACCTTGGGCGCGCAATCGCTTGAACTGGCGATCAAGGAGATGACGAAATGGATCGAAATGTTCGCGGTGTATCTGTACATCGCCAACACCTTCGACGCGGCAAAGATCAAACGCGCGCTCGCTGTGATGTTTTTCGCCGGCGCCACCCAAGCCGCGATTGGCGTGTACCAATTCTTGTTTCGCTGGGGACCCAAGGGCTTTTTGTTGTTTGACCGCTTTATCCGCGCGTTCGGCACGTTCGAGCAACCGAACCCGTTTGCCGGCTATTTGGCGATGCTCGCGCCGGTCGCGCTCGGCGTCGTCATCAGCGTCGCGCTTCTGGCTTCCGATTTCAAGTTGGAAAAACTCGCCCGGCTCGACTTGAAACTGGGCGTGCTGAATTTTTTATTTGTGGCGCTGGCTGCGGTCGCCGGCGTGTTAATGGTCGCCGCTATCGGCATGTCGTGGTCGCGCGCCGGGTGGTTTGCGCTCGGCGCGGGCGCGCTGGTCACCGTGATCGTGCAGAGCCGCCGCGCGTTCGTCGGATCGGTGCTCGTGGCGTTCGTTCTCACGTTCGTCATTTTGTTGAGCAGTATCAATCTCATTCCCGCCGTGATTGCGGATCGGTTTAGCGGCGTCGCGGATTACTTTGGCGTGTTCGACGTGCGCGGCGTCAAAGTGGACGATGCGAATTTTGCGCTCGTCGAACGGATGGCGCACTGGCAAGCGGCGGCGGAAATGTTCGCGGCGCACCCGCTCACCGGCATTGGCATCGGCAACTATGCGGTCGCGTATGCCGATTACGCCCTGCCGCGCTGGGACGATCCGCTCGGACACGCGCACAATTATTATTTGAACATGGCGGCGGAAACCGGTTTGCTGGGCGCGAGCGCGTACCTGGGATTGTGGTTCGCCGCGTTTTGGCAAACCTGGCGCGCGATTCGCGCGGCGGAGGGCGGGTGGCGTAGCGTCGCCGCCGGTCTGCTCGGCATGTTCGTCGCACTGGCGACGCAAAGTGGATTCGATAATTTATTCGTGCACGGCATGGCGGTGCAGGTCGGGGTGGGACTGGGCTTGATCGCGGCGATTCGCAATTTGCCCGGCGCCGCGCGCCCCGGGTAATTTTTTGGTTGGAGGATCGTTGTTGGCGAAAATCATTACGCTTGTCTCGACGCATCAACTCGAATTTGTGCGCTTTATGAAATTTGCGACGGTCGGCGCGCTGGGCGCGGTCGTGGATTTTAGCGTCCTCAACCTGTTGGTGTTGGGATTCGGTTGGGCAAAGGAGTACGCGAACATTGTCTCGGTGTGCTGTGCGATCCTCAGCAACTTTACGTGGAACCGCTTGTGGACGTACCCCGAATCGCGCGAGCGCCCGCTCCACACCCAGTTCGGGCAATTCGCGCTTGTGAACCTGATCGGGCTTGGCATCAACCAGATTGTTTTCCTGACGACGGATGCGCTGATCTATGCGCCGCTCGTGGAGCATCCGTTCGACTATAATCTTGCCAAAGCCACCGCGATCATCGTCGTCTTGTTCTGGAATTTTTTCATCAATCGCGTGTGGACGTATCGCGGGATTTGACCGCGCGATGAAAATCGGAATTGATTTCACGTCGGCGGTGCGCGAACGCGCCGGCATCGGGCGGTACGCGCGCGAGTTGATTCGTGCGTTAGCGCAGATCGATCACACGCACGCGTACGTGTTGCTCGCGCCGCGCGATGCGCGCGCCGAATTGGCGCGCTTGCCGTTGCCGCCCAATTTTACGCTCGTCCGCGCACCGCTGACCGAGCGCGCGCTGGCAATTTTGTGGCACCGTTTGCGCGTGCCGCTCCCGGTCGAATCGTTCATCGGGCGCGTGGACGCGTTCTACTCGCCGGATTTTCTCCTGCCGCCGACGCGCGCGCGGCGCACGCTCGTCACCGTGCACGATCTTTCCTACGTGCGCTTGCCCGAATGTTTTCCCACGCCGTTGTTGAATTACCTCAATCGCGCTGTGCCCCGTTCGGTCGCGCGCGCCGATCTCGTTCTCGCCGACGCCGCCAGCACGCAACGCGATTTGCTGGACGTGTACCGCGTGCCGCTGGCGAAAACGCGCGTGCTGTATTCCGGCGTGGAGGCGCGTTTCTCGCCCCAGGTGTCCGCCGCCGCGCAAGCGCGCGTGCGCGAACTGACGCGCGGCAAACCGTACCTGCTCGCCGTCAGCACGATTCAACCGCGCAAGAATTACGTGCGCTTGATCGAGGCATTTGCAAAAATTGCGAATAGCGAATTAGCAGTTGCGGACGCGCAATTCGCAATTCGCAATTTGCAATTGATCATCGCCGGCCATCGCGGCTGGATGTACGAGGATGTGTTCCAGACCGTCGAGCGTTTGGGCTTAAGCGATCGCGTCATCTTTCCGGATTTTTTCGCGGACGAGGATTTGCCGGCGTTGTACGCCGGCGCGACGGTGTTTGTGTATCCGTCGTTGTACGAGGGGTTTGGTTTGCCGGTGGCGGAGGCGATGGCGTGCGGCGCGCCGGTCGTTTGCTCGCACGCGTCGTCGTTGCCCGAAGTTGCCGGCGACGCCGCGCTGTATTTCGATCCGCGTGACGTGGGCGCGTTGGCGGAGACATTGCGCCGCGTGTTGAGCGACGCGGCGTTGCGCGCCGATTTGCGCGCGCGCGGCTTCGCGCAGGTCAAACAATTTTCCTGGGACAAGGCGGCGCGCGAGTTGCACAGTTGGCTGATCGCGTGAGCGCGGTTTCTAACGCACGACGCGCACGCTTGCGCCGGGACGTACCGTCACCATCCCCGTGCGTCCGCCGCGAACACGCTGCACGTTGCGGCGCGGCGTGACGATCACCTCGACGTGAGTATCTTCGCGCGCTTGCGAGTACTGCACGGCAAGCGCCGCCGCTTCCGCGATGCTTGCTTCGGGAATGTCGCGCCCGGCGTGGACGAGGATCACGTGCGCGCCGGCGACGTGCTTGGTGTGCAACCACAAATCGTTCGGCTTGGCGCGCCGAAAAGTGAGTTCCTCGTTTTGCTTCGCATTCTTGCCCACCCAAATTGTCAATCCGTCGCACGACGTGAATTGGCGCGGCGCGCTCGGCGGGACGCGCATTTTTTGCTGCGTCGCCGGCAACAGCCCGGCGGCGCGCGCGGTGGCGAGCGCCGTGTCAATCTCTGCCCGATTTTCCGCGAGGTCGAGATCGTTGAGCATTTGCTCGGCGAACTCGACCTCGGCGTTTGCCGCGGCAAGTAGCGCCGGCACGCGGGCGCGCGTTTCTTGCGCGCGACGGTACGCGCGAAAATAATCCTGGGCGTTGGCGACGGCGGACTGGCGCGGGTCGAGCGCAATGTCCAGCCACCCCGTTTCGGTTTCCGCTTGAAGCACGGTTTGCCCGGCTTGAATCTGCGACGCGTATGCCAGGATCAATTCGCCGCTGAGTCGCAACTGTTCGCTTGCGCCGGCGGCGGGCAATGCCTGCGCGAGCGAATCACGCTTGCGCGCCAACCGCTCGCGTGCTTCGCCCAGCGGAACGCGCCACGTTTCCTTGACCGCCGCGTACGATTGCGGACTGCCGTAAAACAATTCGATGGTCCGGCTGATCGAATCCACCGGGCGCGCGTCCGCAAACTGTGTCAGCGGGTACGGCGCGAACGCGACCGGCTCGTTCTCCGCAAAGGCAAGTGTCGGTTGCCACGGCGCGCGCGTCAATTCCTCCAACAGCGCGATCAGATGCGCCGCGTGCGCCGGATCGCCGACTGCGTTTGCGTTGCCCTGCGCGCGAAAAGCGATTTCGCGCGCGAGCAACGGACTGACGCCGGCGATCTGCTTGACGAGCGTTTGCCACAGACACGCCCCCGATTCGTTGGCGAGACGGCGCGTCACTTCGGCGACGGAGAGCGCGGTGGGCGATAACTTGGCTTGCGGCGGCGGCGGTGCGTACGGGTGGCGTGGCAACGTGACGCGCGCGCGATTAATCTGCGCGCCGACGCGTTTCAACGCGTCCAGCACGATGCCGTTCGCGTCCGTGAGAATGAGATTGGAATACTTGCCGATGGTCTCGACGATCAAGGTCGAGAGACCTTCGGCGGCGTGATCGAATTGAATTTGCAGGATGCGTTCGTGCGGGAGTTGGGTGATGGCGCGGACGAACGCGTGCTCGGCATGTTTTCGCAACAAGAGCAAAAGCGGCGAGGGAGGTTGTCCGCTGCCGCGCACTTTTTGCGAAATCAAATGCGCGCGTGCGTCGTGCGGGTGGACGCTCACGTAGAAGTATTGCCGGGTGTGGTGCGCGTAGATTTCGAACACGAACGTGCGCTCGTCACACTGGACGATCTCTTGGACGCGCCCGCCGATCAACGCGGCGTGTAATTCGGCGGCGACGGCGCACAAAGCAGTGGCATCAAACATCGCGCGCCATTGTAAAGCAGAGCCGGGTTTTCGGCAAGTGGGTGGTTGAGTGTACCAGGGCTTTTCAAAAGTCAGGCGACCCTCATCCCAACCTTCTCCCTCAAAGGGAGAAGGGGTAAATTCCCTCGCCCCTGTGGGGAGAGGCGATAGCGCGTCGTCTGTGCGGCATTCTGCCGCGTTATGGACGCGCTAGCGGGGTGAGGGGTGATGTCAAGCGACTTTTGAAAAGCCCTGTTGAGTGTACGGGTTCTCGAAATGACAGCGCGGAACGTCAGTGATATAATTCGCGGCGATGAAACATAAAGATTTTGAACGACTCGTCGCGTATGAGATGGATGCCTTGCCCGAGGCGGTGCGCCGGCAAATCGCTAACGTAGCGATTCTCGTCGCAGAGTTGGCGGACGACGAGACGCTGGATTTGGTCGGCGTGGATGATCCGTACGATCTGCTCGGCTTTTACGATGGCGTCCCACTGACCGCGCGCACAACGCATTACGGCTTGGTGCCGCCCGACACGATCTACTTGTATCGCCAAGCGATCCTCGCCGCGTGTGCCAGCGATGCCGAAGTGCGCGCGCAAGTCCGCGCCACGCTACGCCACGAACTCGCGCATTATTTCGGCATTGACGACGATCGTCTGCACGAATTGGGCGCGTATTGATGTGACGCGACGTTTTACGCAATCCGCTTTACAGTTTACGTTTTACGCTTTACGCAATACATAAAACGTAAAACGTAAAGCGTAAAACGTAATCGGCGCGTTCTCATTTTCAGGAGGTCAGATGGATTTGTTTCAGCAGTACGTCAACGCAAACCGCGACCGGTTCGTTGCGGAATTGCAAGCCCTGTGTCGCCAGCCCAGTGTTGCCGCGCAAAACTGGGGGATGAAGGAAACGGCGGAGTTGGTGCTCGCGCGTTTGCAAAAACTGGGCGCGCAAGCGCGGCTCATTCCAGTCGCGGGCGGCGCGCCGGTCGTTTACGGCGAAATCGGTAGCGGCGCGCGCACGCTCATGTTCTACAACCATTACGATGTGCAACCGCCCGAGCCGCTCGACCTGTGGGAGTCGGGACCCTGGGAAGCGGCGATCCGCGACGGCAAACTGTTTGCGCGCGGCGTTTCGGACAACAAGGGCAACTTGATGTGCCGCATCCAGGCGGTTGAAGCGTACCTTGCCGCGTACGGATCGTTGCCGCTCAAAATCAAATTTGTGTTTGAGGGCGAAGAAGAGATCGGCAGTATTCACCTGCCGCAGTTCGCGCAGGAAAATCGCGCGCTGTTGCAAGACGTGGACGGTTGTTTGTGGGAAGCCGGCTACAAGGATGTGAATGATCGCCCGAACGTGTCGTGCGGCGTCAAGGGCATCGTCTACGTCGAACTGCACGCGCGCGGCGCGAAACGCGATCTGCACTCGGCGATGGCGGCGACCGTCGTCAACCCGGCGTGGCGCTTGACCTGGGCGCTTGCCACGTTGAAGGACGCGAACGACACTATTTTGATTGACGATTACCAACAGCACGTCCGCCCGCCTACCCAGGCGGAGATGGATGCGCTTGCGGCGATTCCGTACGACGAGGCAAAGGTCAAAACCGATTTGGGCATCCCGGCGTTCCTTCGCAACTTGACCGGAATTGAGCTGTTGAAAAAATACTTGTACGAGCCGACCTGCACGATTTGCGGTTTGTACGCCGGCTACATTGGCGAAGGATCGAAAACTGTTTTGCCGAATCACGCGTTCGCCAAAATTGATTTCCGCCTCGTGCCCAACCTTTCGCCCGATCTCGTGTTGGACTTGCTGAAAAAGCATCTGGCGCGGCGCGGGTTTGACGACATCGAGGTGATCCTCACCGAAACCGGCGAAGAGGTCGCGCGGTCGCCGCTCGACTCGGCGATTGTGCGCGCGGCGGTGGATGCGGCGACGGCGGTGTACCCCACCCCGCCGGTGCTGTATCCGACGATGGCGGGAAGCGGTCCGATGTACCCGCTGTGTCAAGCGTTGGGAATTCCGGCAGTGGGTGCGGGCGTCGGTTGGCACGATTCGCGCAACCACGCGCCCAACGAAAACATTCGCCTCGCGGATTATTTCGAGGGGCTGGAATTTATCCGCGAGCTGATCGCGCGCTTTAGTCGGCTCGCCAACTAGCCGGATCGTCGCCGGGCAACTTGAACAATGGTGTTGTGCATCAGCCCTGTCGGGTTTCCAAAAACCGGACAGGGCTTTCCCTGCACTAGGCGACGACCACCTGATCGCGGCCGTGCGCTTTGGCGCGATACAACGCCGCGTCCGCGCGCGCGATCAACTCGTCCGCGTCGCGCGCCGATTGCGGGATCGCGGCGATGCCCTGGCTGGCAGTTGGCGCGGGGAGGCACGCGCCGTGTGGATCGAGCAAGGTCGTGGTGGCAAGCGTTGCGCGAATGCGTTCCGCGACGATGGCGGCGTGCGCGGCATTGGCATTTTGCAACGCAACGCAAAACTCTTCGCCGCCCCAGCGCCCCACCCAATCGCTGGCTTTGATGTGCGCCTGGATCGCCTGCGCCAACGTGGTGAGGACGTGATCGCCGACAACGTGCCCGTAGGTGTCGTTGTACTCTTTGAAAAAATCCAGGTCGAGCATGATCAGCGCGAGCGGTTCGTGTTTGGTCTGCGCGTCGGCGCACGCGGCACGCAACGCGCTGAGGAACGCGCCGTGATTGAGTACCTGGGTCAAACTGTCGCGTTGGGCTTGCCGATTCAACTCCTCGCGTAGCCGCGCGTTAGCGATGGCGACCGCCGCGTGGTTGGCGAACGCGTGCATCACGTTGCTGTGCTCGCGGGTGAACGCGTGCGGCGTCGCGCTGTACAAACTGATTTGCCCGATGATCTGCTCGCGCGCGACGAGCGGCATACCTAGCCACGCGCGCACAAATTCCGCGCCCGGCGCGCTGACCCAACCCGCGGCGGTGCGTATATCCCCGACGATTTGGGGTTGGCATTGTGCGCCCATGCGCGCAAAGATCGGATCGTGCGACACATCGAACGCAAAACCAAGCAATTGACTGTGCGCGCGCCCGCGCGCCGCGACTACCCGCAAAAAATTTTCCTCGCGCAATAACACCGCCGCGCTATCGTACGGAATGATCTCGGCGATCCATCTGAGCATTGCCTCCAGCATCGGCTCCAATTCCAACAGCGAGTTGAGCGTGTGATCAATTTCGCGCAACAAGGTGAGTTGCTTGACGCGTTGTTGGCTCGATTCAAACAGGCGCGCGTTTTTCAACCCCACCGCAATCGTGTTGGCGACGATGCCCAGCCACCGTAATTCCGTTTCGCCAAACGTATCCCGTTGCGTGCTGGCGACGCCCAACACGCCCGCCACTTGCCCTTCAATGATCAGTGGCGCGGCGGCAAGCGAAGCGACGCCATTCGCCAACAAATCTGCACGGTTCGTCAAAGGCGAGTCCGCCACGTTCAGCGCGCGCGGCATTGCATCGTGTGCGACCAAGCCGCTGATGCCTTCGCCCAGATGCAGGGGGAGTTTGGATTGCGCCGGGCGCGCGCCCCCGAATTCCGCAAACATGACCAACGCGTGGGTGGCGGGATCGAGCAGACGAATCCACGCGCGCGTCGCGGCAAGTGTGCGAATCAATTCCGCCAGCGCGGTGTTGGAAATATCTTTGAGTTGGAGCGATTGGCTCACTGCGGCGGCGATGCGATTGAGCGCGGCAAGTTTTTCCGTGCGCTCGGCGACGCGTTGCTCCAGGGTTTCAAACAGGCGCGCCCGATCAATGGCGACCGCCACCGTCGCGCCAATCGCGCGCAACAATGCCACGTCCTCAGCGGCAAGCCGGTGCGGTTTGTCGGTGCTGAGGTTCAGCACGCCGACGACGCGATCCTGGGTGATCAACGGCACGCTGACCTGGGTATGGATTTGCATCGCGGCGCGCAATTCCGAGCGCACGCGCGGATCGTTGGGCACGTTGCCGGCAAAGACCACTTGGCGTTGCGCCGCCGCCGCGCCGGTGATGCCCTCGTCGAATTTGTACGGGCGCACCAGCGCCAAAATGGAATCGGCGATGCCGTGACTGACGGCGAGCGTCAATTCCGTTTGCGTTTCGTCGGCGAGAAAGATCGCGCCGGTTTCGATTTGTAGCACGGCGAGCGCCTGTTCCAGCGCGAGATGGAGCACACGTTGCAGATCATTCGTGTGGCTGATCGCCTCCGTCACGGTGCGTTCCGCTTCCAGTTCGAGCCGCCGGCGTTCGTGCGCGGCGCGCGCGGTTTCTTGCGCGGTGATGTCGCGCGCGATGATCAAATAGCGGCGCGGTTTTTCTTCGAGGAGTGCGGCGGAGGTGGCGAGGATGCGCGCATCGCCGGTGCGCGTCACCACGCGCACGTTGACCACTTTTTCGGGGAGTGTGCGGCGCGCCATCGCTCGCCACAAGCGTTGTGCCGCTGGGCGTTCTGCCGCCGGCACGAGATCGAAAATGGAATGCCCGATCAGGTCTTGCGCGCGATAGTTGCCGATGGCAAGCGTTGCCGGGTTGACAAACTCAAAAGCGCCGGTCGTGGCAATGATCGCAATCGCCTCGTGGCTGACGGCGATCACATTTTCAAATTGCCGCCGCTGTTTGCTCAACGCCTGCGCCAACGAGCCGATGAGAAATGCGATCAGCGCCAAGCCAAAGATTAGCATGAGACTGTCGGACAAGTGTGTCGCCAAATTGCCGGCAAAGTACATAATGGCGAGGTACGCGCCCGATGCCAGGAGCATATTCCAAAACCCGATGCTGATGCCGTACTGCATCGCGCTCGTCGCGATGGGGATGACGTACAGCATCGCCGCAAACGGCGACTCGTCGTGCAGAACTTGGACGGCGAGCGAAACCCACGCCGTGTTGCCGACTGCCATCAAAGCCGGCGTGACGTCGGCAATGGCGCGCTTGCCCGGCAACAGCGGCAACCACATGATCGCCAGGTAGATCGCGCCAGTCGTTGCCACCAAGATCAACTCGGCACGCACCTCCACGTTCATGGGCAAGATCGCCACGACGGCATACGTCACGAGGAGGAACAGTAGCGTGCCGCCGCGCGCGATGTACGTGGGAGACCCAACCCGCCCACGCCATACTTGGGCAATTCGTTGCCAGAGACTCATACGTTTGGCTCCCCAGCCGTCTCGGTGCCGAGAACGCTCAAAAAGATTTTGATGATGTGGGGGTCAAACTGTGTTCCCGCGCAACGTTTGATTTCGGCGATGGCTTCGGCGGGGGTGCGGGCTTGCTTGTACACGCGGCGGTCCAGGATCGCGCCATACGCATCCACGATGGTGAGGATGCGCGCGCCGATGGGAATTTGCTCGCCGGCAAGATGATCGGGATACCCTGCGCCGTTGTACCACTCGTGATGGTGGCGGACGATCTTTGCCGCGCCGTTGAGGCGGGGCAACGGCGCAAGAATTTGTGCGCCGGTAACCGGGTGTTGCCGCATCCGCAT
>CAIKBD010000075.1 GCA_903825565.1 uncultured Anaerolineales bacterium
CGCGTTACTTTTAGCTTTTAGCTTTTTACTTTTGACGTTTACCGTTTTCCGTTTTCCACTTGGCGCCTTACTTTGAGCTTTTAGCTTTTTACTTTTGACTTGCCCCGCCCCCCCACTCACCGGCGGCAAAAACCCCACCTCGTCGCCTTCCCGCAAAACGTGATCGGCGGAGACGAGTTTTTGGTTCACCGCATACGCCGCGCGCACGCTGATCGCGCGCGGGCTGGCGGCAACATACGCCTGCCACAATTGCTCGACAGTTGTACCATCCGGCATATCCTTGGCTTCGCTTTTGACGCCAAGCATCTCGCGGAAAATTGCAAAGAACTTGACTTGCACGCGCATAGATGATCCCTCAATTGAAGAGACCTTCCAAGTCGCTATGCCTTGGAAGGTCTGATGTTTTTTTATCTGCGACCGCGTTCGCCGCCGCGCCCACCGCGATCTCCACCATCACGCGGGCGACGATCCCGATCCCCGCCGCGATGTCCGCCGCGATCTCCACCACTGCGCCCACCGCGATCCCCGCCGCCACTGCGGCCGCCGCGATCCTTTTCGAGCGCCTGCTCGACCGTCCACCCTTCGAGCACCGCTTGGCGCGACAGGCGAATCTTACCCGACTCGTCCACGTTCGTCACCATCACCATAATTTCATCGCCCAGTTTGACGACGTCGCTCACGTTCTTCACCGGAAAGTCGGCGAGTTGCGACACATGCACCATCCCATCCACGCCGGGCGCAAGTTCGACGAACGCGCCAAACGCTTCCACGCGCACGACCTTGCCGGTGTAGATTGCACCGGGCTTGGGCGATTCCGTCATGCCGCGAATCCGCTCGACTGCTTGCGCCGTCCCTTCGCGCGAAGTCGAAGAGATGAACACGGTCCCGTCTTCTTCGATGTCAACCTTCACGCCAAACTCTTCTTGCAGTTTACGCACGTTCTTGCCGCCGGGCCCGATCAGCGCGCCGATCTTTTCCGGATCGATCTTGGTGACGGTGATGCGCGGCGCGTACTGCGAAATATCTTCGCGCGGCTCCGGCATCACGTCGAGCATTTTGCCCAGGATGAACAAGCGCGCGTCCTTGGCTTGCATCATCGCCTTGTGGAGCAAGTCCGGCGCGATGCCTTGCAGTTTGAGATCGAGTTGCAATGCGGTAATGCCCATCGCCGAGCCGGCGACTTTGAAATCCATATCGCCGAGAAAATCTTCCATCCCGATAATATCGGTGAGGACGGCATAGCGGTCGCCTTCGGTGATCAAGCCCATCGCCACGCCGGCAACCGGCGCTTTGATCGGCACGCCCGCATCCATCAGCGCGAGCGTCGAGCCGCACACACTTGCCATCGAGGTCGAGCCGTTCGAGGACATGACTTCGGAGACGAGCCGGATCGTGTACGGAAATTCGCTCGAATTGGGGATCACTTCGGCGAGCGCGCGTTCCGCCAGCGCGCCGTGTCCAATCTCGCGGCGGCCGGGTCCGCGCGACGAGCGCGCTTCACCAACCGAGTACGGCGGAAAGTTATAGTGGTGCATGTACCGTTTTTCGTCTTCGGGCGACAGCGAGTCAATCGTTTGCGATTCGCTCGGCATGCCCAGCGTCGCAATCGTGAGCACCTGGGTCTCGCCGCGCGTGAACAAGCCGGAGCCGTGCGCGCGGGGGAGCAACCCGGTTTCGCAGGTGATCGGGCGGACGGTCAAGCAATCGCGTCCGTCGGCGCGGCGACCTTCGTTCAGGATC
>CAIKBD010000076.1 GCA_903825565.1 uncultured Anaerolineales bacterium
AGCAAGTCGCGCAGGGCGGCGATTTTGCGCGGCATCGTTTCGATGAACGCTTGCCCGCCAAAGCCGGGATTGACCGTCATCACGAGAATCAAGTCCACGTCCGGCAGAATTTCTTCGAGCGTGCCAATCGGCGTGGCGGGGTTGAGCGCGATGCCGGCACGTTTATTAAACCCCTTGATCTGTTGAACGGTGCGATGCAAATGCGCGCATGCTTCTTGATGCACGGTGATCACGTCGGCGCCGGCGTTCGCAAAATCGCCGATGAATTTTTCCGGCGCCGCGATCATCAGGTGCACGTCGAGCGGCAGGCGCGTGTGCGGGCGCAGCGCCGCGACGACGACGGGCCCGAGTGTGAGGTTTGGGACGAAATGTCCGTCCATCACATCCACGTGAATATAATCTGCGCCGGCGCGTTCGGCTTCGGCGATCTGTTCGCCGAGCCGCGCGAAATCGGCGGAGAGAATGGAGGGTGCGAGTTTAATCATATCCCGTTTCAAGCCGTGATTCGTTCGCTGTGCGTTTGCGATCATCCATCCTCTCTCACGTTTTGAGGATGGGCCTGAGGTCTTCGAGCTTGTCGAACAAATGCCAAATATACTTGTCGGTGCCGTTGACACGATGCGGGTGCAGGTCTGCCAGATTGGGATCGTTGCAGTAACTGTCGAATGCCGCTTTCGATTCCCACTCGACAAGGATCAGCACCGAACGTGGCTCGATACTCCCGGTAGCCACCTCTCGGAATTTGCCAAGCGCCACGACCCGTCCGCCATGAGTGGCTACTTCTTTGGCTGAGCGCCGCGCATAAGCCAGGTATTCCTCTCGGTTTGAAACGTTGAAAAGGTTTAGGGCATAGATGGGTTGAGACATTAACAATTCTCCAATTTGGTAATCCAAGGGCCAAGTTCTGGGAACGCTATCGCTCGTTGACACTCACGCGCGCCGCCAAGTGTCTGGCGAAATGCAAGTCCGTTGCCTGCGCAAACCACATTTGCCAAAAGGCGCGTACCGTGGCGAAATCGGTGTGTGCGTGTTCTGCGCCGTGCGTCGTACATCAGCGGCTAGGCAAAAGCGACAACTGCAACGCGCCGCTCTTGAGAAACTTTCTTGCGATGAAGTTTCAGACGTTCAACCTCATACAACGTATCTGCGGTGAGATAACTCTCTCCACAGTTTGGGCAGACAACCACAGGAACATTTTCAATGACAAGCAAGTTCTCACCCTTGCCGTAACTTCTTGTCACACGGCGAATACGTGCGCCGCTTTTTCCGCATATATCGCAAACCATATCTTCTCCTTTTAGGGACGGTATACCGTTATGATAACCAATTTGCCCGTTGGACTCAACTTCGCTACAACGATTATAGCGTCACCAGCGACTGCCTGACCTTTGAGTAGATACTTCCACTCGGCGGTAGCAGGTTCCTTTTGTCGCGCAAAGATTGCTCCCGAAAGAATGCCGCTTTCAACATCGAAGACGCTGTAGCCATCTTCTGCCATTTCTTCTTCAGCATGCAACGTCATAACGTACTGACGCGTGCGGATTTTCTCGCGCATTCGTTTCAAGTTTGGTTCAAACACAACGCTCTCCTGAGCGCGGCATCAAGTTGCAAAGACATTTCGCCAAACGCCGTAGCGCACCGACCGCGCCCAAAGTGACCCGCGAATTGAAGCCACCGTCCAACCGCGCCAACCAAGTTCGACAAAAGGCGCGTACGTGGCGCGGTCGGTGCGCGTGTGTTAGGCGAAGTGCGTCTGTTTTCACATCAAATTTGGATTACTTGCATCCTGGTTTGTAATCAAACGGTTGTGGCTTGCAGTCATATGGAGATGATGGATTACACGCCCACGGTTCATGTACAAACAAATCGGGACTGAATGCAAATTCTACTTGTCTTCTATCCATCATATAGAAAATGTAGACCTTGTATGCGGTTATCCATCCTATTTTAGAAAGCGGGTCTTTAGCCATCTTACCTATAATTTGTCCTTGTGTGACGGTTCCATCTATAGTTGATGGATTTCTGTCGTAAGGGATGCTGTAATCAATATGTCCCAAGCCGACATTTATTTTTCTTACGTTGTAAGGGTCAAATGGAATTCCTGAAAAGGCAAATGCGTTTTCAATTCCTTCTATCAGAATTCCCTTTGGCAAAGTAATGTTTGAGCCTTCCCATCTACCATCTCCTTGCGGGTCGAAAATACTTATCGTTCCGCCGACAGGTGCTTTTACAGTTAAATCACCATGACCCAGATGGGAGGGCGATAAGTCAAAATGTCCCCAATTCGGTCCACCACATTCTGGTTTGAACTCACCGTTGTAAGCATCGTTTGCAGATATTAGTGCTGGGACATTGTAAATCTCACTTAGTCGCGTATATTGAAATACTGGCGTACTTGTTGCTCTTGGCGTTGCCGTTCTCGTCGGCATCGGTGTATTGGTTGGCGCAGTTGTTGGAATCAGTGTTGCAGTCTGCGGCACAGGTGTATTTGTTGGCGTGTGTGTTGGAGTGTCTATTGGCTTTGGCGTACTGGTTGCTATTGCAGTTGGAATTGGCGTTGAGGTCGGACTGCCACAAGACACCAAAGATAAAAGAACAAGCACGACTGTTAGTTGTGTTGACCGCATTGCAAGCACCTCGCAGTTATCAACGGCATTTCGCCTAACACACGTACACCGCAACAAAGCATCTAAATCTAGATGCTTGTATCTAAATCTATATACTTTTGGGAGCATCTACATTTAGATACCCAACGATGCGTTGTTCCAATTTCAATTTTACTACTTGGTCGTACCGTAATTCCCACACTTTTTTCTGCGCGTCCCATTTTCCTCCGGCTTGTTTTACGCACCGGGCAAGTTCCGCCTCGCCCCAGTGGATTTTAATTTCCGCAAGTGGATTACCCTTCGGGTGTTTAGGTTGCGGTTGCCAATCTGTTTCCTCGACAATCAACTCGACGGTCTTGTAACGTTTCTTTTTCTGCGCGTCGTAGCGGTACCGTACGCATACCAAGCGGTCGCCGTGTTCCGCAATCAATCGCTTGGTGCCTTTCTGACCCGCCCGCAGAGTAAGCCGTGTTTCCATTGATGAATTTCACAATCACACTAAACATTTAATGTGAACGAGAGAGTTCGTTGCCCATTCGTTGACTTGACCGCAACTGCCCGCACCCCGCCGCAATCGCAATCCCCTTTTCAACGCGGAGCGTCGTCGGAATGTTCGCGGCGCGCAAAATGCTTTCAAACTGCGCCACCCGTTCGGGCGACGCGCGCCCGTAAGGCGAAGCGCGCGTCGGATTCAGCGGAATGAGATTGACGTGGCACAGCATCCCGCGCAACAATTGCGCGAGCGCACGCGCTTGGTCGGGCGCATCGTTCACGCCATCCATCAACGCGTACTCGAACGTCACGCGGCGACGCGTTTCGGCGGTGTACGCTTTCACCGCCCGCAGGAGATCGCGCAGCGGATACTTGCGATTCAGCGGCACGAGCTGATCGCGCAACGCATCGTCCGGCGCGTGCAACGAAATCGCCAGGTTGATTTGGAGCGGCTCGCGCATCATCTGCTCGATGCCGGGAATTTCGCCGGCAGTCGAAACGGTGATGCGGCGCGCGCCCAGCGCAAACCGCGCCGGGTCGCAAAGCGTTTCGAGGGCTTGCCACGTCACGGCAAATTTCATAAACGGCTCACCCATCCCCATCACCACGACGTTCGTCAGCGCGGCGGGACGCACCGCGCGCGCAAAGTGCAACACCTGCGCGACGATTTCGCCCGACGTGAGATTGCGAACATAACCGGCTTGCCCCGTCGCGCAGAACGGACACCCAATCGGACAGCCGACCTGGGTCGAGACACAAACGGTGCGCCGTTCGGGGAGAGGCGTTGGCAGAGCCGCCTCTCCCCCTGCGGCGTCGAGATACAACATCAACACGGTTTCAATCGTATGCTGATCATTCAGTTGTAAAAGTGCTTTGCGCGTCAGCCCGTCGGCGGAAACGGTTTCCGCGACCTGGGTGAGCGCGCCGACGTACGCGCGCTCGCGCAACTGCGCGCGCAACGCGCGGGGCAAATCTGTCATCGCGCCAAAATCGGTGGCGAGTTCTTGATACAGCCACCGATCCAGTTGTGCGGCGCGATACCCTGGCTCGCCCCACGCCATCACGAGTTCGCGCAATTCGATTTTAGAGAGCGTGAGCAGGTCGTGCGGCTCAGTCATCCCGGCTTCGCAGGTTCAGCGCGACAAACACATAGTACAGCAACTGCGACAAGGACTGGGCGGCGGCGGCAACATACGTAAGCGCGGCGGCAGTCAGTACGGCTTGCGCCGCGTCCACTTCGCCTGCGCCGACTAACGCGCTTTTGCGCAGCATTTCGAGCGCGCGGCTACTGGCGTTAAATTCCACCGGCAACGTGGCGAGCGAAAAGACCAAGCCCGCCGAGAAAAACAGAATGCCGAGCCACACCAAGCCGGACATGTTGATAAAGATGCCGGCGATGAACAGGATGTAGCCGATCCAGGGTCCAATGTTGGCGGGCGCGACGAGCCACGCGCGCAAGCGCATCGGCAAATAGCCCTGCGAATCTTGCACGGCGTGTCCAACTTCGTGCGCGACAATCGCGAGCGCGGCGACGGACGGTTGTTGCGCGACGCCTTGCGACAGGTAGAGCGTCTTGTTGCGCGGATCATAGTGATCGGTTAATTGCCCCGGCGTGCCTTGCACGTTCAGGTTCAAGCCGTTCGCGCGCAACAAGTATTTTGCGACCTCGATGCCGGCGATGTTTTTCGAATTGCGAACTTTGGTGTACTTGTCGTATGCCGAACTGACCTTCCACTGCGCGAACATCGCCAGCAGTAACGCCGGCGCGGCAAACAACAAGTACATTGGGTCAAAGTAGAACATGTGGCTTTACCTCATGGGTCAGCGGAGCAGGATTGCCGGGAGTATACTAAACCTATTTCGTAAAGTCAATAGGTCGAATTTAAAAGGCAGGGCTTTTCAAAAGTCGCTTGACATTGCCCCTCACTCCGATAGCGCGTCCATAACGCGGCAGGGGCGAGGGAATTTACCCCTTCTCCCTTTGAGGGAGAAGGTTGGGATGAGGGTCGCCTGACTTTTGAAAAGCCCTGCATTTACATTCGCCGTTTGGACAAAATATTCAACGCGAGTATAATCGGGCACACACCGGTTGGCTTCAATGCCTCGGAAAAACATCCCATCGTACGATTTCGCGCTGCCACTATCGCCTCCACTCGACGCGCCAACGGCGAAAGGGAAACAAGATGAAAATTGATACGTTGCTCATTGCCATTGTGCAAAGCCAAGATGCGGACGCCGCAACTCACGCCTTGAACCAAGCCCACATGGGCGTCACCCGCATCAGCTCGCTTGGTGGGTTTCTGGAAATCGGCAACGTGACGCTCCTCGTAGGGCTTGCCCGTGAGGACGTAGATCGCGCACTCGCAATCTTGGCGGCAGAGTGTCACGCCCGCATCGTCTTTGTCAACGCCAGTCCCCAGGCAACGCTGTTTATCGCGCCGGTCGAAGCGCAAGTGGGCGGCGCAACCGTGTTCATTCTGCCCGTCGAACGCGCGTTGCAACTGCGCGAATGGAACCCGGCGACGGATACGCCAACCGATGCCTCAGACATCAAGTTAATTCTGGGAATTATTCCAGACCAGTATGCCGCCACTACGTTGAGCACACTGACACGCGCCGGCTATCGCGCCACGCGCATCAGCACCGTCGGCGGTTTTTGGCGACGCGGCAATGCCACGCTCCTCGTCGGCGTGCCTGCCAGCGCAGTGCCGGCGGTCATCACCCTGATGCACCAAAGTTGCCCAAGCGCGAACGCGGCACATGCCGAAGCCGGCGCAGTCGTTTTTGTTTTGCACGTGGAACGGTTTGAACGCATTTGAATGGGGCAAACATTTTTGCCCTCAACCACGATTCGGTGCAACGCTACCCGATTGTCACGCACAGAGGATAACAGCGAACGATGAATTTTGAAGAAGCCGAACGCAAATTCCGCGAACTGCGCGCGCGGATCGAAAGCGGCGAGCCGATCAGTCGCACCACCATCGAAGAATTGGTGAGCCAACTCACAGTCACGCATCAAGGCGTTTCGTGGGAAATCCATCCGCGCACGGGCAAATGGATGTACTTTGACGGCGCGCAATGGGTCGAGGGCACGCCGCCGTCACGCACCGGGCAAGTGGAATGGCGTCCCACCACGCCGCCGCCGCCCCCACCCGAATTTGCGCCCCCGCCCAAATCTATGCCCGAGCCAGCATCCTCCCGCGCGCGCGCGCGGCGCAAAGTCCTGGCAACCGCGCCGGATGGCGCGCCGATTGCGCCCCCTCAAATGTTTCGCATGTCCCAGCTGGAACCTTTGCGAAATTGGTTGCCGGTGCTGATCGGTGGCATCGTCGTGATTGTAATTATTCTGGGTATGATCATCGCCACCCAACTCAATCGCGGCACGGTCAAAACGACGCCGACCGCCGCGCCGACGCAGGTCGTCTATGTCGTCGCCACTGCCGCGCCCAGCCCAAGCCCAGTCGCCGCGCCAACCAGCGTACTGCCAACCGCCACGCCTGCGCCGGTGCGCGCCAAAACAAACGAGGCGCTGGTGAACGTGCGCGCCGCGCCCAACACAAACGCCGAGGTCGTCGTGCGCTTGCAAAAAGATGTTGCGCTCACCTTGCTGGGTCGCACCGCCGACGGGCAATGGTACCAGATCAACGTCACCGGTCGCAGCGCGCCAGCGTGGGTGTTTGGCGAAACGATCACCGTCACCGCCGGCGACGCCAAAACGTTGCCGGTCGTCAACCCCAATCCTTAACTCGGACCAGCCGCAAAAAATCATCGCCCCGACAACGGCGGAAATTTCCACCGTCGTCGGGGCAAGCATTTACTTTTCCCCACGTTCCATCCGCGCCGGCTCCGCTCTGGACTGCCAGCGATAACGCACCTGGCTCACGCGTGCACGTAGCCACGGCACCCGCACGAGCAACAAAGCGGCGACGATTGCGCCGTATGCCAACGGCTCGCGAATGTCCACCTTAACGAGCCAAACGAAATGCGCGATGGCAAGCGGCGCGGCAAAGTAAATCCCCTGATGCAACCGCTTCCACTTGTGCCCCAACCGCTTCTTCCAGCCCTGGGTCGAGGTGAGCGCCAGCAAGAACAGGATCACCCCCGCGCCCAATCCCAGCAGGACGTACGTTTGCCGCCCAATCGCCTCGCCGAGCAACGCCGGATCGAACGCGTAATCCACGCCGACAAAAATCAGGAAATGCAACGCGGCGTAGGCGAACGCGGACAGCCCCAGCGCGCGCCGCACGCGCAACACGGCGCGCCAACCAAACACGGTGTTGACCGGCGTAGACGCCAACGTCAACACGAGCAGGATCAACGCCGTCTTGCCCGTCCATAGGATGCTCGCGCGAATCGGGTCGGCAAGCAACGGGTTGCTCGCCAAATTCCAAACCAGCCCAACCAGCGGCAACGCCGCGCCAACGTAAACGGCAAGCGGCAAACCAAATCGTTCGAGTGTTCGCATCGAATTCGGTTAGAAGAATTTACGCAAGTCCATGCCCTGGTACAGCGCGGCAACTTGCTCGGCATAGCCGTTGAACGGCAACGTCTTGCGACGACTCGTCTCACCGATGCGCCGCTCGGTCGCCTGCGACCAGCGCGGATGCGAAACCTCCGGGTTGACGTTCGCGTAAAAACCGTACTCGGTCGGCGACGAAGTCATCCAAAACGAAACCGGCGCGTCCTCGACCAGATCGATCTTGACGATGGACTTGACGTACTTGAAGCCGTACTTCCAGGGCACGACCAAACGTAACGGCGCGCCGTCTTGCGGCGGCAAGGGCTTGCCGTACAAACCCGTCGCCAGGATCGTGAGATCGTGCATCGCCTCGTCGAGCCGCAGACCTTCGACATAGGGCCATTTGAAATACTTGTCGCGTTGCCCCGGCATTTGCGCGGGATCGAGCAACGTTTCAAAACGCACATACTTGGCTTGCGCGAGCGGCTCCACTTGCGCGAGCAACTGCGCCAGCGGAAAACCGTTCCAGGGCACGACCATTGACCACGCCTCGACGCACCGCAGGCGATAGATTCGCTCCGTGTGTGGAAACTGGAGCAACTCGTCGAGCGTAAACGCGCGCGGCTTGTTGACGAGACCGCCCACGTGCACCGTCCATGGCGTCGTCTTGAAATTTCGCGCCGCCTGCGCGACGGGCTCCTTGTCCAGCGAAAATTCGTAATAGTTGTTGTAATTCGTCACGACATCGAACGGCGTCCACTTGTCGCCCAGTTCATCCGCGCCGCTGGCGACCTGGGTCGGCGGTGCCGCGCGACTCGCCGGCGCGGGGGGCGCAGTCGGCGCGGGGGGCGCAGTCGGCGCAGGTGTCGGCGTCGGCACGCCGCACGCCGTCAGGAGCGCGCTCGCGGCAAGCGCGCCCGCGCCGCGCATAAACTGTCGCCGCGAAAGATATAATCGCTCCGGCGTAATCTCTAAAGCCGGAATATCGTTCTGCATAGTTCCTCCTCCGAACCGCAAAGAACGCAAAGAAAATTTTCTTCGCTGTCTATAAATACGCACGCCGCCGCGTGCCGGTTTTCCCCTCCCCCACCCCAACTTGCCAAGCCAAAAGCACGTTCACTAGTAGTCTGACCATTTAATTTTGTCCAGTTGTCATTTCGAGCGAAGCGAGAAATCTCACGCACTGCGGCAGAGATTTCTCGGCACAAAAGGCGTGCCTCGAAATGACAAGACCAGGACGTGCCTTGACAGTGCTGTGAA
>CAIKBD010000077.1 GCA_903825565.1 uncultured Anaerolineales bacterium
GGGCGATGTGCGCAAGACGCGCGCGAATTTGCTCGATGAATTGAACAAGCCGTACGTCGAAACCGCGCGTTCGAAAGGCATCACCGAACGCCGCGTGGTTTGGAAATATCCGGTGCGCGTCGCGCTCAATCCATTTTTCAGCACGCTCGGCTGGGAACTGGCAGACCTCGTGTCCGGCTCGACCCTAGTTTCAGTTGTGCTCAGTTTGCAAACGACCGGTCCAATGATGTTGCGCGCGCTCTTGTCGCAAGATATGTACCTTGCCGGCAGTTTTCTGATGTTGCTCAGCACACTGACGGTCATTGGCACGCTCTTGTCCGATATTTTACTCGCGTGGGTTGATCCGCGCATTCGTTTGACGGGATAGAAATATCAATGGCAAATCCTTACGATCCTCCGGCAGAAGAAAAAAAGGTTGATGCGCGAGTGGCGGTTGCGCCGCCGTTGACAATGATGTGGTGGAAATTTCGCCGACACAAACTCGCGGTCATCAGTTCCATCGTCGTCATTGCGCTTTACGTGATCGCGATATTTTGCGAATTCGTCGCGCCCTACGACCCTGAAGATTATTTCGTGCAGTACAAACTTGCCGCGCCCTCGACGATTCATTGGCGTGACGAGCAAGGCAACTGGCATTTTCCGTTCGTCTACAAAATCGTGCGCGACAAAGACCCGAACACCTTGCGGAGTATTTATCGCGAAGACACGACTACGCTTTACCCGATTCAATTATTTACGCACGGCAGTCCGTACACAATGTGGAATTTATTCGAGACTGATGTGCATTTGTTCGGCTTGAGCGTGCCGCAGAGTGAGCAAGGCGTTTTCCTGTTTGGCGCAGACCGCTTGGGACGCGACCTGTTTTCGCGCGTGGTCTATGGCGCGCGCATCTCGCTTTCGATTGGTTTGATCGGCGTGTTGATGAGTCTCACGCTCGGCGTGGTGATTGGCGGTGTGTCCGGTTATTACGGCGGCAAACTCGACACCTTGATTCAACGCGTGATCGAATTCATTCGCTCCATTCCGCACATTCCGCTGTGGATGTCGTTGAGCGCGGCATTGCCCGCCGATTGGCCCGTCATCTGGGTGTACTTTGGCATCACCTTGATTCTGTCACTCGTGCGCTGGACGGGGTTGGCGCGCGTGGTGCGCGGACGTTTTCTCGCGTTGCGCGAAGAAGATTTTGTGCTCGCGGCAAAACTGTGCGGCGCAAGCGAACGACGCATTATTTTCGCGCATATGGTTCCCTCGTTTCTCAGTTACATTATTGCGTCGCTCACGCTCGCGGTGCCGGGAATGATTTTGAGCGAGACCGGCTTGAGTTTTATCGGGCTAGGTTTGCGCGCGCCGGCGATTAGTTGGGGGGTGCTGTTACAAGAAGCGCAGAACATCAACTCGCTTGTGCTCGCACCCTGGGTCTTTGCGCCAGCGGTGGCGGTGGTGCTGGCTGTGCTCGCATTCAACTTTTTGGGCGATGGCTTGCGCGATGCGGCAGACCCGTATGCGCGATGATGAGCATCAAGAGTTCACCTATGACAAACCAGGATACACTCATTCAAGTTAAAAATCTCAAAACCTATTTTCGTCTCGACGAAGGCACGGTGCGCGCTGTGGATGGCGCAGATTTCGAAATCAAACACGGGCAAACGATTGGCATCGTTGGGGAAAGTGGTTGTGGCAAAAGCATCACCGCGCGTTCGATTATGCGCATTGTTGCCAAACCAGGAAAAATCGTCGGGGGAAATATTTTATTTCATCGCAAGGCAAAAGAGGGAACTGCTGCAGAGACGATTGACCTGACCTCGCTCGATCCATACGGCGACGAAATTCGCCGGATTCGCGGCGCAGAAATTTCGATGGTGTTTCAAGAACCGATGACCTCGCTTAGTCCGGTGCACACGATTGGCAATCAAATTGGCGAAGTGATCAGTTTGCATCAACGCGTCTCGCCCGCCATCGCGCGTGCGCGCGGCATCGAAATGCTCGACCTCGTGGGAATGCCGCATCCCAATCGGACGATTGATCGTTATCCGCACGAATTGTCGGGAGGGATGCGTCAACGCGCGATGATTGCAATGGCATTATCGTGTCGTCCCAGTTTGCTCATCGCCGACGAGCCGACAACCGCGCTCGATGTGACGACCGAAGCGCAAATCTTGTCGTTGATGCGCCAACTGCAAAACGATTTTGGAATGGCGATTATGTTCATCACGCATAACCTGGGTGTGGTCGCGCAAATGACCCAGCAAGTGGTGGTGATGTATATGGGCAAGGTCGTCGAAAGCGCGAATGTGGATGCTTTGTTTTACGAACCACGCCATCCGTACACACAAGCGTTGTTGCAATCCATTCCGCGTTTTGGCAAACGACGCGAACGCAAGCGACTCGCTTCCATCAAAGGCACCGTGCCCGACCCGTACGCCATTCCGCGCGGGTGCGCGTTTCATCCGCGATGCGCGCAAATGATTCGCGGTGTGTGCGATGCGGATGCGCCAAAAATGATTGAGGTGACGCCAGGGCACTGGGTGCGTTGCGTGTTATAGTGTAACTAGTTCTGATTCGTGAGTGGACACGCTTGCGTGAGTGGTTGCGCGAAAATCGCGAAGGGTTGCGTTTACATCGGCATCTCACCGAAGCGGCACAAGCGTGGCAAAAGTTGAATCACGAGTCGGGTGAATTGTATCGCGGCGCGCGGTTGGCGCAAGCGCTCGAGTGGGTAAAAAACAACGCCGGTGAATTGAATCCACTGGAGCGTGAGTTCTTCAATGCGTCAAAAGAAATGCGTGAGCGTGAAGAAGCCGAACATGACGCACAGCGACAGCGTGAGGTGATTGCCGCCCAAAAGTTGGCGGAAGCGGAGCGGCGGCGGGCGACAATTCTTCGCTGGGTCGCGATTGGTTCGTCGCTTTTGCTAGTCGTGATGATTGGTTTAGCGGTCTTTGCTTTTTCGCAACGCGACGTTGCCGAGAACGAACGGCGCATTGCCTTTGCGCGTGAATTGTCGGTGAACTCGGTCAACAACCTGACCGTTGACCCAGAGCGCAGCATCTTGCTTGCCCTGCAAGCCATCGCGTCAAGTTCTGCGGATGGCAAACCGGTCTTGCGCGAAGCAGAAGAAGCACTGCACCGCGCGGTGCAAGCATCGCGCCTGCAACTCACGTTGCGTGGACACACCGGTGGGCTGAATGATGTCGCATTCAGCCCGGACGGGAAACGCCTGGCGACGGCAAGCAATGATAAATCGGCAAAGGTATGGGGCGCGGCGAGCGGTCAAGAGTTGTTCACTCTTTGCTGTCACGCTGATGTGGTCTATAAAATCGCCTTCAGTCCCGATGGGAAACGGTTCGCGACAGCAAGCGGCGACAAGACGGTAAAAACCTGGGACGCGGCGACGGGCAAAGAGTTGCTCGCATTCTCGGTAGCGGCGGTGGGCGTAGCTTTCAGTCCGGATGGAACGGCGAGGGTGTGGGATGTTTCAACAGCAAATGCGCGGAGTGAGCAGCCGCTCACACTGTACAATCCGAACGGGGCGATTGTCACTGGTGTCGCCTTCAGCCCGGATGGCAAGCGACTGGCGGCATCGAGCAATGATGGCACCGCACGTATTTACGCGTTACCGATTGAAGACATCCTCGCGCTCGCTCCGGGATTCTTTGATAATCTTGGGCTTGGGCAAGTCTTCGAGCCGCGTGAACGCGATATCGGAGACATACTCACCAGACCCTAGTAGTCTGACCATTTAATTTTGTCCAGTTGTCATTTCGAGCGAAGCGAGAAATCTCACGCACTGCGGCAGAGATTTCTCGGCACAAAAGGCGTGCCTCGAAATGACAAGACCAGGACGTGCCTTGACAGTGCTGTGAA
>CAIKBD010000078.1 GCA_903825565.1 uncultured Anaerolineales bacterium
CGCGCCCGGCGTTGTGGGAACATCCGCCGGTGCGCGGCGCGGCGAGCGTCGGCTACCTCGTGCCAATTCCCACCGGCGTGCGGCAGGTCGCTTTGAAATTTGCGATTGGCTTGCGCGACGGCTCCGAGTTGCCGCGCGAACGCATGGTCGCGTTCCGCGTGATCGTCAACGGTTGGAAATTGTGGAGCGCGGTAAAAAATTCGCGCGCCTGGGAAGAGCACACCATCCAAATGCCGCAACTCGGCAGTAACGTCGCGCGGATTGAATTTGTCACCGATGGCTTGGGTGATAATCGCTGGAACTGGGCAGTCTGGGCAGAGCCGCGTCTTGAAGGCGAGGCGCGGGAATAAATCCGCTGGCATACCGCCGCGTGTGCCAGCGGTTGTTTTCGCTGAACAAACTTCAAAGGCGAAGGAGGAAAAATGGATTTCCAATTGAGCGAGGAACAACGCGCGATTCAAACCATGGTGCGCGATTTTGCCGAAAAGGAAATCGCGCCGCGTGCCAACGCGATTGATCAGAGCGATCAATTTCCGGCGGACGTTTTCGAAAAATTGGGCAAGCAGGGTTTGTTGGGACTGCCGTATCCCGAAACGTATGGCGGCGGCGGCGCGGACACGCTTGCCCAAGCGCTTGCCGTCGAAGAAATTTCACGCGTGTCCGGCTCCGTCGGCTTGACGTATGCCGCGCATCTCTCGCTGGGATGCGGTCCCCTGTATCTGTTCGGCACAGAAGCGCAAAAGCGCGAATGGCTCACGCCGCTGGCGCGCGGTGACGCGCTCGGCGCGCTCGCGCTCACCGAAGCGCAAAGCGGTAGCGATCTCGCCGGCTCGGTGGCGACGACGGCGACGCTTGACGGCGACGCGTGGATCATCAACGGCTCGAAAATGTACGTCACCTCCGGCGCAGTCGCCCGTTCGATCACAACGCTCTGCGTCACCGACCGAACGCAAGGGCATCGCGGCTTGAGCATGATCCTTGTGCCACGCGACGCGCCCGGATTGGTGATCGGCAAGGTCGAAGAAAAAATGGGCTTGCACGGCTCGTTGACGACCCAGGTTTTTTTCGAGGACTGCCGCGTGCCGAAAGCGAATCTGCTTGGCGGCTTGGGCGCGGGATTCAAGCAAGCAATGATCACGCTCGACGGCGGGCGCATCGGCATTGGCGCAATGTCGCTCGGTTTGGGCCGCGCCGCGCTCGAAGCGAGCGTGCGTTACGCGCAAGAGCGCAAGGCGTTCGGCAAACCGATTGCGGATTTTCAGGCGATTCAATGGATGATCGCGGACAGCGCGGTGGAACTGGAAGCCGCGCGCTTGCTGGTGTGGAAAGCGGCGCACCTCAAAGACACCCAGCAAAATTTTTCGCACGCGGCGGCGATGGCAAAACTGTTCGCATCCGAAGCGGCAGACCGCGCGTGTTGGAAGGCGATTCAAGTTCACGGCGGCGGGGGGTACTTGCGCGATTTTCCGGTCGAGCGGTTTTATCGGGACAATCGGCTCACATTGATCGGTGAAGGGACGAGCGAAATTCTGCGGTTGATCATTGCGCGCGCGATTCTGCGCGAACGAAATTAAACACGAATGCGCGCACCCGGGCAAAAGGCACAAACCCGTGCGCGCGGCGGGAACGGATACTGAACGTCAATATGGGGAGCATGGATCGTATGTCCATTCAAAACCGTCTGCGTTTTCCTTTGCTGGCGCTGGCGCTGTTCGCCGCGCTAGCCGCAATGTGGGCGGGCTTGGTGCGCCTCGGCTGGGATTTGCCGCCGCTCACCGAAACTTGGCCGACGAGTCACGGCGCGCTGATGATCGCCGGCTTTCTCGGCACGTTGATCGGCTTGGAGCGCGCCGTTGCGCTGAACTATCGCTGGACGTATCTCGCGCCGGCGATGACCGCGCTCAGCACGTTCGCGCTCATCCTGGGTGTGCCCAAGCCGGTGCCGCAAATTTTGCTGACGCTGGGGAGCGTTCTGCTGGCGATTCTGTTTGCTTTTATCGTGCGCCAACACTTTGCCTTGTTCACGATCACGATGGCGCTCGGCACGCTGACCTGGCTCGGCGGCAATGTGCTCCTCGTCGCGGGGCAGGATATTTATCGCTTGACGTTGTGGTGGATGGGTTTTCTCATTCTCACGATTGTCGGCGAACGGATCGAAATGAGCCGGCTGTTGCGAATTCCGCGCGCAGTTTACGCGCTGTTCTTGGGCGCGGTCGGCGTTTTTTTGCTGGGCGTGATCGTTTCGGTCGCGGAACTCGAACTGGGCACGCGGATCGCCGGCACCGGAATGATCGCGCTCGCACTGTGGCTGTTGCGATACGACATTGCCACGCGCACGGTCAAGATGCAGGGGCTAACGCGGTTCATCGCGCTGTGCTTGCTCGTCGGCTACGCGTGGCTCGCCGTCAGCGGCGGCATCGCGCTGGCGTTTGGCAAGATCACGGTGGGCCCGCGCTACGATGCGTTCCTGCACACGATCTTGCTCGGCTTTGTGTTCTCGATGATCTTTGGGCATGCGCCGATCATTTTCCCTGCCGTGCTCCAAGTGGAGATGGCGTATCGCCCGCGTTTTTACGCGCACCTCGCGCTGTTGCACCTCTCGCTGATCCTGCGCGTCGCCGGCGATCTTGCCGCGCTGGATGAAGTGCGAATGTGGGGCGGCATGATCAACGTGATCGCGATCCTGCTGTTTTTATTCAACACCGCGCGCTCGGTCAGGCGCAAATAAAAATCCATGTGGAATTTGTTACAGGAACTTGATTTATGCTGACGCGACTCAAATCCATCAACTGGGTTTTGCTCGGCGGCGATCTCGTTGCGCTGGGGCTGTTCGTCTACGCGGGGCAACGCGATCATGAAACGGTGAGCGACGCAAATCCATTGCTCGGTGTGTTGGGGACGGCGTTGCCGTTTGCGCTCACCTGGGCTTGCGCCGGGTTCGCGCTGGGCGCGTTCCGCGCCGAACGTCCGCTCAACCCGCGCGCGTTTTTCGCCGCGCTGATCAACACCTGGCTCGTCGCTGTGCCGCTCGGCTTACTGCTCCGTTCGCTGATCCTGGGGCGCGCGACGATCCCGACATTGTTCGTGATCACCGGCTATGGATTCATTGCGCTGTTTCTGCTTGCGTGGCGATTGTTGTTTTGGTGGATCGTTCAAAGGCAAAAGCCCAAGCCCTGATAGTTTCGAGCCGAAGAAAAATAAGTGAACCCCGAAGGATTTGCCTTCGGGGTTCACGTCTAGTTCACGTCTAGTAATTCGATTTCAAACACGAGCGTCGCGTTCGGCGGAATTACGCCCCCCGCGCCGCGCGCGCCGTAACCCAGTTCCGGCGGAATCGTGAGTTTGCGTTTGCCGCCCACCTTCATGCCGGCGACGCCTTGATCCCAGCCCTTGATTACTTGCTCCGCGCCAAGCACGAACGTGAACGGTTGCTTGCGGTCGTACGACGCATCGAACTGTTTGCCGTCGGTGAACGTGCCGCGATAATGCACGGTCACGCGTTTGCCGGCGACGGCTTCCGTGCCCGTGCCGATCGTCAAATCTTGGATGACGAGTTGATTCGACGGCGCAGACGAACATGCGGCGAGCAGTGCCATCAGCGCCAAGGCGAGCAAGCCCAAAACGTGTTTCATGTGATCATCCCACTTGCAACAATTCAACTTCAAACACAAGCGTCGCATTCGGCGGAATGACGCCGCCCGCGCCGCGCGCGCCGTACCCAAGTTCCGGCGGGATCGTGAGTTTGCGTTTGCCGCCCACCTTCATCCCGGCGACGCCTTGATCCCAGCCCTTGATCACTTGCCCTGCGCCGAGCATAAACTCGAACGGTTGCATGCGGTCGTAGGACGCGTCGAACTGTTTGCCGTTCGTCAGCGTGCCGCGATAATGCACCGTCACGCGCTTGCCGGCGACCGCTTCCGCGCCCGTGCCGATCTGCAAATCTTCGATCAACAATTGATCAGTCATTTGAAATTTCCTTTTATGCGTAAGGGCGATGCATGCATCGCCCTTACAATTTTTTTTTTACAACCCAGCTTCCGCGCGAATCGCTTCTGCCTTGTCCATGGCTTCCCAAGGCGCGTCAATGTCGTGCCGCCCAAAGTGACCGTAGGACGCGGTCGGTTGGTAGATCGGGCGCCGCAAGTTCAAATCGCGGATGATCGCCGCGGGGCGCATATCGAAATGCTTGTTCGCCAGCGCGACGATTTTTTCGTGCGACACTTTTTCGGTGCCGAACGTTTCGACCATTACCGAAATCGGACGCGCGACGCCAATCGCGTATGCGACTTGGACTTCGAGCCGCTCGGCGACACCCGCCGCGACCAAGTTCTTCGCCACGTAACGCGCCATATACGCGCCGGAGCGATCCACTTTCGTCGGGTCTTTGCCGGAGAACGCGCCGCCGCCGTGCCGCGCGATACCGCCATACGTGTCCACGATGATCTTGCGCCCGGTCAAGCCGGCGTCGCCCACGGGCCCGCCGATGTTGAACCGCCCGGTTGGGTTGACGTAGAATTTCGTTTTCGCGTCGAGGAATTGTGCGGGGATGATCGGCTTGATCACATGCTCGATCACATCGTCGCGGATTTGTTGTTGCGACACGCTGTCGAGGTGTTGTGTCGAGATGACGACGGCATCCACGCGTTTCGGTTTGCCGAACGCGTACTCGACTGTGACCTGGGATTTGCCATCGGGTCCGAGGTACGGCAACGAACCGTCTTTGCGCACCGCCGCGAGGCGTTTGACGAGTTGATGCGCGAGCGCAATCGTCAACGGCATGTACTCGGGCGTTTCGTTGCACGCGAAACCGATCATCATCCCCTGATCACCCGCGCCGATCTTGTCAATCGCATCGCCGCCGCCGGCGCGCGTTTCGAGCGCGGCGCTCACGCCCATATCAATGTCGGGCGATTGTTTTTTGATCGCGGTGATAATGCCGGCAGTTTTGAAATCGAGCCAGAATTTAGAATCGGTGTAGCCGATTTTCTCAATCGTCTTTTGCACGATCTCGTACGGATTGAACGAGGCGGTCGTCGTGATTTCGCCCATCACCGCGACCAAGCCGCCGCTCGCCGCCGTTTCGCACGCCACGCGCCCCATCGGGTCTTGCGCGTAAATCGCGTCCAACACGCCGTCGGAAATCTGATCGCACACTTTATCGGGATGACCTTCGGTCACCGATTCCGATGTCAAAAACATCTGCGGCGATGCCATGAATGTGGTACTCATTTTATTCTCCTGAATTTAAGATTTCAGATTTATGATTTATGATTTTGAAAATCTAAAATCATAAATCGTAAATCATAAATTTCTATGTGCCTTCTTCCCACGACGAGAGATACGCTTCTTGTTCCGGCGTGAGTTTGTCAATCGTGATCCCCATTGCTTCGAGTTTGAGGCGCGCGATTTCCTTGTCAATGTCAGCCGGCACGGCAAACACATTCTTGGGCAAGGTCGCGCCATGCTTGACCAGATATTCCGCGCTCAACGCTTGGTTGGCGAACGACATATCCATCACGGACGATGGATGGCCTTCCGCCGCGGCGAGATTCACGAGGCGACCTTCGCCGAGCAGGTTGATGCGCCGTCCGTCGCTCAGAATATATTGATCGACAAATTCGCGCACGCGGCGTTTTTCGACTGCCAGTTTTTCGAGTTCGGGAATGTTGATCTCGACGTTAAAGTGACCCGAGTTGGAAATGACCGCGCCGTCTTTCATCAACGGGAAATGCCGTCCGTCAATCACGTTCTTGTCGCCGGTGGCGGTTACGAAAATATCGCCGAGCTTTGCCGCTTGTTCCATCGGCATCACTTCAAAGCCGTCCATCACGGCTTCGAGCGCCTTGAGCGGATCGACTTCTGTCACAATCGTGCGCGCGCCCAAGCCGCGTCCGCGATTGGCGATGCCGCGCGAGCACCAGCCGTACCCGCCGACGACGAATACTTTGCCGGCGAACAAGAGATTCGTTGCGCGCACAATGCCGTCAATCGTGGATTGCCCGGTGCCGTAACGATTGTCGAAAAAGTGTTTCGTCAACGCGTCGTTCACTGCAATCACCGGGTATTTCAGCGCGCCGTCATTCGCCATCGCGCGCAAGCGAATGACGCCGGTCGTCGTTTCTTCCGTGCCGCCGATCACGTTCGGCAACAGATCGAGGCGTTCCTTGTGCAACGTCGAAAGCAAATCCGCGCCATCGTCCATCGTAATGTGCGGCGCGAAATCGAGCGCGGCGCGCAAATGCCGATAGTACGTCGCATTGTCTTCGCCTTTGATCGCATAGACCGGCACTTCGAAATCGGCGACGAGCGATGCCGCGACATCGTCCTGGGTCGAAAGCGGATTGGATGCCGCCAGCACCACGTCCGCGCCGCCTTCAACGAGCGTCCACATCAAGTTCGCCGTTTCGCTCGTGACATGCAAACACGCCGCCACGCGCAAGCCCTTGAGCGGGCGTTCCTGTTTAAAGCGCTCGCGGATTTGGCGCAGCACCGGCATATCATTTTCTGCCCATTGAATGCGGAAGCGCCCTTTCTGCGCCAGCGCCATATCCTTTACATCGTGTTCTCGTTTTGCCATTCGATTCTCCTGTTTTGGAATTTCAAATTTTGGATAAGACCGCAGATAACCGACCGACGACCGCCGCATAACAAACCATCTGCGGTCAGCGGTCGGCGGTCACTGAATTTACAAAGTCACGGTTTCGCCGAATGCTTCTTTGTACCGTTGACCAAATTCTTGCAGAGTATATTTGTGATTTTGCGTGCCGTGCTCTTCCAGTACGTACGTCGCCGCGAGACTACCCAACTGCCCGATGGTTTCCCACTCTAATTTTTTGAGATAGCCCTTGATGATGCCGGCGCGATACGCGTCGCCGACGCCGGTGGGATCGGCTTGCCGGCGCGGCGGGACAATCGGCACGCGCACCGCTTTGCCGTCCACCCGAATGAGCGAACCCTTGTCGCCGAGTGTGACGATCAAAACCTGGGTGTGCGCGGCAACCTGATCGTCTGTCCAGCCGGTTTTGTTTTTCAGCATCTCAAACTCGTACTCGTTGACAATCGTCATCGTCGAACCGCGCACGCCCGCGGCGAGCTCTTCGCCGTTCAAGCGAATGATCTGTTGGCTCGGATCGTAGATGTACGGCAGGCGCAGTTCCTGACACTCGCGCGCGTACTGCACCATCGCGCGCGGGTCATTCGGCGAGATAACGACAAGATCGATTTTGTCGCCAGATGCGTGTTGCTTGAACGAAAGCGTATGCGCGTGCGCCATCGCGCCGGTGTAAAACATCGCGATTTGGTTTTGCTTGCCGTCGGTGCTGACGAAAAACGACGCGGTGAAATCGTCCGGGATCGCAATGATCGCGCTCGTGTCCACATTGTTCGCTTCGAGCCACGCGCGATAATCCGAAAAATCTTGCCCGACCGTTGCCATGATCCTGGGGCGTTCGCCGAGCAGCGCAAGGTTGTACGCGATGTTTGTCGCCACGCCGCCGCGCTGTTTCTTCATCGAGTCCACGAGAAACGAGACGGACAGGTTGGCAATTTTATCCGGCAAAATGTGGTCGTGGAAAAAGCCGGGAAACTGCATGATGTAATCGTAAGCAATCGAGCCAGTGATGAGAACGCTCATTGAAACCTCAGAATTCAGAATTCAGGAGTCAGAAGTCAGAAGAAAAATTCTGGATTCTGGATTCTGACTTCTGGATTCTCGATCTATTTCATAATGCTCAACAAATTTTCCCCGAACGGTGGGCGCACGACGCCGCGCTCCGTCACCAGCGCGGTGATGTACTTGTTCGGCGTGACATCGAATGCGGGGTTGCCCACGCGCACGCCTTCAGGCGCAATCGCGACGCCTTCGATGTGTGTGACCTCGCGCGCATCGCGTTCTTCAATCGGAATCAAATCGCCGTGCGGCAAATTCATATCAATCGTCGAGGTCGGCATCACTGCGTAGAACGGCACGCCGTTCTCGTGCGCGACGACTGCTACTTTGTACGTGCCAATCTTGTTTGCTACGTCGCCATTTGCCGCGACGCGATCTGAGCCGACGAAACATTTTTGAATTTTCCCGGCGCGCAAATAATGCCCTGCCGCATTGTCCGCGATCAAGGTCATCGGCACACCGTACTGCATCAACTCCCAAGCGGTGAGGCGCGCGCCTTGCAAACGCGGACGCGTTTCATCCACCATTACGTGGACTTGTTTGCCTTGCCGATGTGCTTCGATGATGCAACCGAGCGCGGTGCCCACGTCAACCGTCGCGAGCGGACCCGTGTTGCAGTGATGCAAAATCGTGTCGCCGTCGTTGATGAGCGCCGCGCCGTTTTTTGCCATTGCCGAATTGATCGCGACATCTTCTTCGGCGATGCGTTGCGCTTCAGCGACGACGAAATCGCGCAAGCCGTTTGCGTCGAGGTTTATCGCGCGTGTCGCGTTCATCACGCGATCCAATGCCCACATCAAATTGACGGCGGTCGGGCGTGTGGCGCGCAATATTTTCTCCGCCGCGTCAAGGTCGCGTAAAAAATCATCGCGCGTCGTTGCTTTCGATTCGAGCGCGGCGAGCGCAAGCCCGAATGCTGCCGCCGCGCCGATTGCCGGCGCGCCGCGAATCGTCATATCCTTGATCGCATGTTCCACCGCGCGATAATCGCGGCACTCGACGATTTCAAACACACGCGGCAGTTTGCGCTGATCGATCAGTTTGACGACATTGCCGATCATTTCAATTGTTCGCATCAGCACTCCAGGCAAAAAAAAATCTCTCCGATGAGAGAGAGAAATAGAGAATCCGCCTCTCATCTTTCAAGCCAGGTTCATCGGCTTGACGGAATTGGCACCTCGTTTAGAGATTGGAGATTAGAGATTGGAGATCGGAAGCGAGCATCCAATCTCTAATCTCTAATCTCTAACATCCAAACCGGTTGCCGAGGTTTCACAGGGCCGTTCCCTCCACCTCTCTGGATGAGCGTCCAGTTACTATTCAGTTGCGGGCGATTTATAGCACAAGCAAAAAATTTTGTCAATTCCCCGCGGCGGCGCAGGTAGCGTGCGCCAATTTGTCTCTCCCTTTAAACTCTGTTATACTCCGCGCGCTTAAATGTTGTGTGCAGAGGATTTATGGATCAATCGGCACGACCGGGCTGGGGCAGAAACGTCGTCGTCTCCCCCAACGCCGTCGTAGAAGACAATGTAAACCTGGGCAACAATGTGGTGATTCACGCGCACGTACTCGTGCGCCACGGCACGACGATTCACGATAACGCGGTCATCGGACGCGTGCCCCAAGTTGCCGGCATCATCCAACGCACGCCGAAACAAGATTTGCCGCCGCTCGTCATTGGCGCGAACTGCGTGATCGGCGCGAATGCGGTGCTTTACGTCGGCACGACGATTGGCGACGACACACTCATCGGCGACCTCGCGTGCATCCGCGAGGAATGTCAGATCGGCAAGCGTGTGGTGATCGGGCGCGGCGTGATGTTGAACTATAACATCATCGTGCGGGATCGCGCGCGCTTGATGGACACGAGTCATTTCGGCGGCGACGCGATCATCGAGGAAGACGCGTTCGTGGGTCCGCACGTTTGCACGGCGAACGACAACACGATTGGACTGCGTGCCGGCGTGACGCGCCAGGGTCCGCGCATTGGGCGCGGCGCATCGGTGGGCATCGGCGCGATTCTGCTGGCAGGCGTGACGATTGGTGAGCAAGCGATTGTCGGCGCGGGCGCGCTCGTGTTGGCGGATGTGCCGCCGCGTATGATGGCGTACGGGATGCCGGCGAAAATCCAGGGCAGTGTGCCGCCCGATCTGTTGCGCCCGCTTGGCGCAGACCCAGGTTAGAGTTTGCGCGATGAAAATTTCGGTGGTGGTGCCGGTCTATTATAATGCGCCGAGTTTGCCGGTGTTGCACGCGCGACTTGCGGCGGTCGCGACGAATTTGTCGCACGCCGAATTCGAGTTTGTGTTCACCGACGACGGCAGCGGCGACGAATCGTTCGCCGTGCTGAAAAATTTGGCGGCGCACGATCCGCGCGTCAAAGCGTTGCGGCTCGTGCGTAATTTCGGCTCGAACCCGGCGATCCTCGCCGGGATGACGCACGCGCAGGGCGATGCCGTCATCGTGCTGACTGCCGATCTGCAAGACCCGCCGGAACTGATCCCCGAATTGATCGCGCGCTGGCAAGCCGGCGCGCCGGTCGTGCTCGCGGCGCGCGTGGCACGCCACGACCCCTGGCTCACCCGGCTCAGCGGCAATCTGTTCAACTGGCTGTACAAACGTTTGGTCTTTGCCAATTTCCCCGCGCAAGGTTTTGATTTTTTCCTCGCCGATCAAAAAGTGATCCGCGCGCTCGTGCAAAACGCGGGACCCAACTTGTACTTGTTCGGCTTGTTGCTGTGGCTGGGTTATCCCGCCGTCACCGTTACCTACACGCGCGGCGAACGCCGCTTTGGCAAATCGCGCTGGACGTTCGGCAAAAAGGTCAAATACTTTTTGGATGCGTTCATCGGCTTTTCGTACTTGCCGCTCCGCTTGACCTCGCTAGTGGGCATCTTGCTCGCCATCGTCGGCTTTCTCTACGCGGCGTTCGTCGTGTTGGCGCGGATCGTGTGGGGCTTTCCGGTCGAGGGCTGGACTTCGTTGATGGTGGCGCTGTTGTTGGTGTCGGGCACGCAGTTAGCGATGCTGGGCATCGTCGGCGAATACCTGTGGCGCAACTTGGACGAAACCCGCCGGCGTCCCTTGTACGTGATTGACGAGATGATTGGCGTTCACGCCGCGAATGAGAATGGACGTAGGTGAACGTCAGATGATTGGACAGACTCGGAAAGAAAACGAAATCAAGCCGCTCACCGCATTCCGATTCTTGGCGGCGGTCGCCGTTTTCTTGTCGCACCTAGACATGTTCGAAAATATCCCCGCGCTCAAGCCAGTCTATGACCGTTTTTTTTACGAGGGTTATATCGGCGTCACTTTTTTCTTCGTCCTGTCCGGGTTCATTCTGACGTACACCTATCGCACGAAAATCGCCGCGTTCGATCCGGGCGAACTCTGCAAATTTTACGTGGCGCGCATCGCCCGCATCTATCCCGTCCATCTGCTCACATTCGCGCTCAGCGTGCCGTTGGTGTGCGCCGCAGGCGTTTCCAACTTTGCCGAAGAAGCGATCCGCGCCGCGCTAAACCTTGCGCTCTTGCAAGGGTTTGTGCCGATCAAGAATTACTACTTTTCGTTCAACATGCCGGCGTGGAGTTTATCGGACGAGATTTTCTTTTACGCGCTCATGCCGGTGATCCTGGCGCTGTGGGTCAAGTGGCGCGCAACCTCGCCACGGCGCGCGTTGGTCGTGGCGCTGGCATTGTGGGGCATGGCGTTCGCGTTAGTTTGGGCATGGCAAGACAGTGCGCTGGGACACTGGCTGTTTTACATCGCACCTTATTTTCGCGTGTTTGATTTCGCGCTCGGCATCGCGCTCTGCTTTATTTTTCTCGGCGTGCGCGACCGCGTGGGCAATGCGCGCGCGCGTTTCACCGGCCTCGAACTGGGATCGTTCGCCGCGTTCGCGCTGGCGTTTTTCATCGCGCCGAACATTCCGCAAGCGTTTCGGTACGGCGTCTACTATACGCCGTGGATCGCCGGCATGATTTTGATCTTTGCCTTTCAGCGCGGCGCGATTTCGGCGGTCTTGTCCAATCGGTGGCTGGTGTTGGGCGGCGAGATCAGTTTTTCGTTTTACATGTTTCACCAACTCGTCCTGCGTTATTTCCAGGCAGGCGAGCTGTTTGCGACAGAGCCGGTGCTCGCGGCGGTTGCGGCGTTCGTACTCACGGTCGCGCTGAGTTACGCGTGTTACCGGCTGTACGAGTTGCCGTGGCGCGAAAAAATCCGGCGGAGCGCGCTCTTCGCATCGCTGTTGCCGATTCCGTCCGCGCCGCCGCACCCAGCGGCGCGCGAAGCAAACGCACACGGCGCGTCGGTTTCTACCCGGCGCGCAATCATCCTGGGCTTGGTTCTCGCGGCGTTGGTCGGCGTCACGTACTTTCCCGCTCTGCGATTGGGCTTTCTCGCCGAAACGTGGAACTCGCTCGAATGGGCGCTCAAGCTGACGCCGGCGCAATACCTGGCGCGCACCTTCGATCCGCGCGTTCAAGTGACCGAGTATCGTCCGCTTTTGAGTTTGCTGATGTGGGGCGAGTTCCTCGCCTTCCGCTGGGATCCGACCGGCTATCATCTCGTTCGGATCGTTGCACACCTGGCAAACGTGTGGCTCTTGTTCGCGCTTGTGCAACGCGTGGCACGCAACGGGCGCGTGGCATTGATCGCCGCGCTCATTTTCGCCGGCTTGCCGGTGTACCACCAAGCGATCTTTCACGTTGTAGACCCCGCGCCCGAAGTTGGATTCTTTTACCTGCTGTGCGTGTGGGGCTGGGTTGGCTATTTGCAGCGGCGCGCGCGCGGCGAGTACGGGCTGGCGTTAGTGGCGTTTGCGTTGGCGTTGCTCGGCAAAGAAACGAGCGTCACGCTCGCCGTCACTTTGGTGTTGGTAGATCGTTTGCTGATCCGCGACCAAGTGAATTGGCGCGCGTGGTTTTTGCGGTACGTGCCGTTCGGCGTGGTCATGGCGATCTACCTGGGCATTGAATGGATCGTGCAACTCAACGGGCGATTCATCAGCGGTGGCGGCGGGTGGAGCATTGGCGCGCACGCGTTTGGAAATTTCCTCAATTATCTCGCGTTGTGGATTTTTCCGTTCACGCTCGAATCGCCGGTCGCGTATGTGTGGATTCCCGCCGCGATCATCCTGTTCGTGTACTTTGCATTTCGTCGCCGCTCGCTCGCGTTATTGTTCTTGTTGCTCGAAGGCGGGTTGCTGATCGGCATGGTGATCTGGTCGCCGCGCGAACTGTTCGCCCCGCGCTATTTGTACACGCCGACGATGCTCACCGCCATCGCGTTGGCATTGCTGTTCGATCACTTGTGGACGAAACTGGGTCGCGCACGCGTTGCGCGCGTACTGCTTGCCGGCGGGATTGGCGTGCTCGTCATCGCCAACGCGGTGGGCGTGGCGGCGGCGGCGGCAGAATGGAGCGAGACGGTGCGGCAACACCGCGTTCCGTTCCGCGATATTGCCCAGCGTTATCCGGATTTGCCGGCGGGCACGTTTATTTATTTGATCGAACCACCGCACCTGCGCGACTTGACCGGCATGTTCTTGATGCGGTACGGCGAACGCGTCCAAGTTGGCGCGACCGCCGGCGACACTTTTACCGAAATGTTGCTTTATCCCCTGTTTCGGCGGCTGGGTGCGGCAACGCCGGCGACGGGCAGCGGCGCGGCGCAGGTCGCCGATCTGCGTGGGCACGCCAACCCGATGGTGTTTTTTTTCGATGATACCGGCAAGCCGGTTGAAATCCGCGTGGCGCACAACGCGCCGACCGCTGCGATGCCCGCGCCGCCGCTGACTTTTGTCGCGCCGATTCGCTGGGAGGGCTATGAGATCACGGCGAACCGTTTGCGGCGTGGCGACACGTTGGCGCTGTTCGTGTACTGGCGCGCTCTCGCGCCAATCGAGCAGGACTATACCGTGTTCTTGCATCTGCTCGACGCGCGCGGCGAAATCGTGTGGGGTGAAGATGTCATGCCGCGCGCCGGCGCTGCGCCCACGACAACCTGGGTTGCCGGGCGGCTGGTGAATGATCCGCATGTGATTCCGCTGGACGCGGATTTGCCGGCGGGCGCGTATCGCCTCGCCCTGGGTTTGTACCATCAACCCACGTTGACGCGCCTCCCCATCGTGGACGAACGCGGCAATGCGACGGCGGAGCAAATTGTGATCGGCACATTTCAGATCGAATGAACGCGTGAGGCAAGGGAATGACAAAGCGATTGACGTGGTTCGGCGGGCTGGTGATCGCCGCCGTGACCTTGATCATTTATCAACCCGATTTGCGAATTGGGCACGAAGGCGGTTGGTGGTATCTCGATTGGGTATCGCGGTTTTCGACGCCCGAATACATCATCCAGTTTTTCGATCCCGGCCGCGTGACGCAAGGGTATCGTCCGATGCAAGGGATGATGATCCTGGTCGAGTACTGGCTGTTTCAATTCAACGCGGACGGCTATCACGTCGCGCAGATGCTCATGCACATGGTCACGAGTTGGCTGTTGCTTGCGCTCGTGTGGCGCGTTTCGCAGAACGCGCGCCTCGCCGTGATCGCCGCGCTGTTTTACACGACGATCCCGGCGTTGCACCTCGCCGTGTTTCGCGCGCCAGCGGTCGTGGATCCGTGGGCGGGCATATTTTATCTCGGCACGATTTGGCTGTGGCTCGAATATCTCCGCACGCGCCGCGCGCGCGATTACGCGTTGACGCAAAGCGTGTTTGCGCTCGCGCTCCTCAGCAAAGAGGTTTCCGTTTTTCTGCCGGCGATCTTGTATCTGCTGGAGCGCTGGTTCAGCGTCGCACCGAACCTGGCATTGCCGCAAACGCCCGCGCCGAGTTGGCCGCAGTTGATCGCGCGCTTGTTTCCCGCGCGCGGCGCGTGGGGTGACACGCTGAAACGCTACGCCGGGTTTGTCGGCGTGCTGATCCCGTACCTCGCGCTCGAACTCAACGTGCAAGCGCACGGCGAATTTTCGAGCCAGTTCGGTTATCAACTCGGCTTGCATTTTCTCTTCAACCTGATCCCGTACCTCGCCATGCTCGTGATGCCTTGGTCCATTGACAATTACATTCCGCCAGCGGAGGCGAGCCATTATGTTTGGCTCATCCTCGCCGGGGGAGCAATTCTCGGCGCGGCGTTCGTCAAGCGGAGCGCTGCGATCTTGTTCCTGATCTTTTTCGCCGTGATCAATATTTCGCCGCTCCTGGGTTTTCCGCTCGATTGGTTTCAGGCGCGCTATCTGTATTTCTCGTACATCTCGGTCGCCATTCTGTTGGCGATGCTGTGCGACGCCGGCTGGAACTGGACGCGCCGCCATTCGGCGTACTGGCGCGTCATCGCCGCCGCGCTCGCGCTGATCGTTTTGTTTCACGGACAACAACTCGCCGTCAAGGCGGCGGAGTGGAGCGAGTTTACGCGCGCGATGCGCGTGCCGTTCCGCGACATTTCGCGCCAGCATCCCACGTACCCCGCGAACACCTTGCTCTATTTTTTGTATCCGACGACGACCTCGTTGCCGGATTTCAAGGGCTTGTTCCTGATTCGTTACGGGCAAGGGCTAACCGTTAGCGGCACGGACGACAACGGCTTCCCCGCGTTCCGCGATTTTCAAAACCGCTTCTTTTACTATTTCGACGAAAAAAACGCGCCGCGCGAAATTGTCGGCGAGTCCGTGCAACCGCGCGCATCGGTCACGCTCCCGGCGGATTTCGACGCGCCGCTCCGCCTCGAAGGATTTTATCTGGCGCGCGCCAACATTCCGCGCGGCGAGCCGCTCGTCGTGCTACTCCATTGGACGCCGCGCGATCTCATCCGCCACGATTATACCGTCTTTGTGCATTTGCTTGACGCGAACGGGCGCGTCGTCGCGCAGTCCGATAGCCAGCCGCGCCGCGGTGCCGCGCCGACGAGCAAGTGGGTCGTACCGCAATCGGTGGCGGACGCGATTCTGCTACCGACGAACGAAATACCGGCGGGCACATATCGGCTGGCGATTGGCGTCTACGATCAGACCACGATGCAACGCTTTGTCATTCCCAGTTCCGCCAACGCCGACGCGGTGGTGATCGCGCCGATTGAAATTCGCTAACGATGCCAAGTTCCTTCTCCCTGCCGAACCGTATCCGACAACTAGGCGCGCCGCCGTTTGCCTTGGCGATTTTGGCAAGCGGCGTGTTCGCCTTTTTCGCGCCGATCCTACCGACGTACTTTCTCGCGGACGATTACAACTACGTCGGGCATTTGCTCGTGCACGCGCGCGCGTACGTGCAAGGCGATGAACTCGGCAAATGGTTCGTGGATTTTTCGGCGCAGGGTTTGCAAAACCCCGAACTCTCCGTCTTTTTTCGCCCGGTCGTGCAATGGCTCTGGCTGACTGATTTCGTCGCGTACGGCACCAACGCGTTTGGCTATCACCTGACGAACATCATCCTGCACGCGCTCAACGCGTTTCTGGTGTACCTGATCGCAACCCAGGTTTTGCGAAACCGCTTCGCCGCGCTCACCGCCGGCTTGCTGTTCGCGCTTCACCCGATCCATTCCGACTCGGTCGCGTGGATCGCGGATCGCACCGACGTGCTCAGCACGCTGTTTTATTTTTCGAGCATCGCCTTTTTCGTTCTGTTTCGCGCGCGCGCGCGCCGCTTGTTCGCCGCGCTCGCGGTGATCGCGTTCGCGCTGGCGATTGGCACGAAAGAGAACACGGTCGCTTTGCCGGTGCTGCTGCTCGCATACGATTTCCTCTTTACGTTTCGCGCGTTGCGCTGGAAAATTTTGCGCGCGCAAATTCCGTACTGGCTCGCCCTCGCCGGCTACGTCGCCGCGCGGTTTTTCTTCCTGGGTGAATTTGGACGCAACACCGGCGGCGGCTGGCTCAGTTACGGCGCGGGCTTGTTCGCGCAGTTTTACACGCAGGCGCTCGCCGAGCCGTTCATCCCAGACATCAACGAGGCGTGGCTGATCGGCGCGTTCACGCTGATCACGATCACGCTGGCGATCTATCGCGCGCGCGCGGGCGTGTGGTTCGGCGCGGCATGGATCGCGATCTCGCTGTTGCCGGCGACGAGCGCGGCGTATGTCGCGCCGCGTCTCGCGTATGCGCCGTCCGCGGGCCTCGCGCTCGCGCTTGCCGCGATCATCGCGCAACCGCTTGCGCGCGAAAGGCAGTGGGCGCGCGCGGCAAGCATCGCGCTGTTCGCGTTTTTCATCGGCGCGTATGGCTGGGGCTTGGCGGCGCGCGTGGATAACTGGGTCGCCGCCGGCGCGCTGTCCGATTCGATTCGTACGGAAACCTTGCGCTTGCACCCAACTGTGCCGGCGGACGCGCGTTTCTATTTCACCGGCGTTCCCGACACGCTCCGCACGATCCACGTCTACAACGACAATTTTGACACGGCGATCCGCATCATTTATCGCAACCCGGCGTTGCGCGTCGAACGGGGCGAGCGGTTTCCATTGATTGCCGCCGAGTTGGATCGCACCTACTTGCTCGAATTTCGCCGGCGCAAGATCACCGAACGCACCGATCTCATTCAAGCGCTGCAAGCGCGTTTAGCGTGCGCGTCCAAGCCGGCGATCACCTGGGATTTTGCGCGCGATCTGGCGGGCTGGGAAACGTGGCATCAACTTGCGGCGATGCCGGCGCGCGACGGCGCGATGGAGTTGCAGGCGCAGGGCGATGATCCGAATTTCGGCAGTCCGCGTTTCGAGTTCCCCGCGTTCGCGCTCGGCGAGATCGAGATCGAGATGCGCGCGCGCGGCGACGCGCCGGCGACGCAGGGCAAAATTTTTTGGACAGTCAACGAGCAAACCGATTTTTCACCGGCGCAACAATTTACATTCCCGGTGCAACTGGACGGCGCGTGGCATACGTACCGCGTGCCGTTAATCACAACCGGCAAATTGTTGCTCGGCGACCGGCTCACGCGCTTGCGGCTCGATCCCGTCGCGATGCCGGCAGAGATCGCGCTGAAAACGATTCGCATCAACCGCGTGTGTGCGGAAACGGAAGGAGTGCTGTGCACTTGCCCGCGATGACCAAACGCCTGGCAGTTTCAAGTTGTCTCGTTCTCAGCAGTATCGTATTTTTCATTTACGTTTCTTCGCTCGCAACCGGTTTTTTTGCGGACGATTACAATTTTCTCGAACCGGTCGCGCGCCTGGACCCGCTCGATTATTTCATGCGCTATTTCGATCCGCGTTTGCAAACGATGTGGTACCGCCCCCTGCAGGGCGTGCAAATCTGGATCGAGTGGCAATTGTTCGGCGCAAACGCTACGGGCTATCACCTCGTCAACATTTTGTTTCACGCGATCAACGCCAGTTTGCTGTTCGCGCTCGTGTGGCGCATCGTGCGAAAATGGCGCGTGGCGTTTGCCGCCGCGTTCTTTTACGCGACGATGCCGGTGTATGCGCTCGCGATCAACTGGATCAATATCACCGATCCGCTCGCGACGATTTTTTATCTCGCCGGAATTTGGACGTGGTGGAGTTTTCGCCACACCGGCAAGCCGCGCGATTTCGCGCTCACGCTCGGCGCGTATACCGTCGCGCTGTTGATCAAACAAATGGCGATCACGTTGCCCGCCGTGTTGATCCTGCTCGACTATTTGCTGATCCAGCCCCAGGTTCTCGCCGCGCTGATCCCAAACCCGCGCCGCCTGCCCGCGGCGCTCGGCGAATTGGCGCGGCGGTACGGCGCGTTCGCGCTCGTCGCCGCAATTTTCCTGACGATTCAGTACAGCACGCGTAGCACGCACACTTTTGCGACGGTCTTTGGTTATTCGCTCGGCGCGCAGATCATTTCGATCCTGATTCAGTACTTGTCGCTCCTTGTTTTTCCCTACGGCTACTTTTTGCCGACCGACACCCAGTTCACCGAGGGGATGCCGTTTTCCGACGAGCGCAATTTGCTGTGGCTTGCGCTCGCGCTCGGCTTGTATCTGTGCGTGACCTGGCGCACCCGCAGTCGTGGATTGATCTTGCTCGGACTGGCATTGCTCGTGACGCTTGCGCCGGTGTTGCCGTTTCCGTTCATCGAATTGCGCTATCTCTATTTGCCGGCGATGTGCGTCGGCATCGTGCTCGCGCTGTGGCTCGATCACGCGTTGACGCTTCTCCGTGAACCGCGCGCCGCCAGCGTCGTGATCGGTGTGGCGGGCGCGCTGATCACCCTGGGTTGCGCGTTCAGCATCGCCAACGCCAATGCCGAAATTTTTGAATTCGCGCGCCAACGCCGCGTGCCGTTCCGCGACATTTCGCGCGCGCATCCCACTTTTCCCGACCAAACCCGGTTGTACTTTATTGATTCGATCTCGCCGCCCTCCGAATTGTCCGGCATGTTCACGTTGCGCTACGGGCGCGGTGTCACGCTGGGCGCGAACGAGCTGTGGCACGATAGCATCGCGCGCTGGCGCGAGCATCCCACGGCGTTCGTGTACTATTTCGATGCGACCGGCAAGCCGATAGAAGTCGCGGTTGAGCCGACGATCACCGCGCGCGCTTTGGCACCGTTGCCGATCACGTTTGCCGCGCCGTTGCGCCTCGAAGGATTCGAACTGGCGCGCGAAACGGTTGCGCGCGGCAACGTGGTGATCGTGCTGACGTATTGGCGCGCGACCGGCAAACCCGCCGCCGACTATACTTTTTTCGCGCACCTGGTTGACACGAGCGGGCGCAACGTTGCCGGCGTGGACACGCCGCCGCGCAAGGGCAAAGCGCCGACAACGCAATGGCTCGCCGATCAAACCCACGTCGAGGCGTTTGTGATCCCGGTGCCGCGCGAGGCAACGCCCGGCGCATATCGTTTGGAACTGGGAATGTACGAGTCGGCAACGCAACAACGCTTGGCGATTACAGACGCGCGCGGTCAACCGGCGGGCACGGCATTGGTGATCGCGCCACTGCAGGTGGTCGAAAAAGAATGACGCGCCGATGGCTTGCGCTCTGCGTCGTCGTCATCGCGCTGATCGTGGCGGCGACATTCATGCCGGCAACGCGGCTAAACTTTTACGCCGACGACTATTCGTTCGTCGAAATCGCAGGGCGTTCCACGTTGCCGGATTATCTCGCCTTCTATTTCGATCCGCGCGCGCAAACTGGTTGGTATCGTCCGTTGCAAGGCATGTTGTTTGGCGGCGAGTGGCTACTGTTCGGCGCGAACCCCGTCGGCTACCACGTCGTCAACGTGATCGTGCACGCGGCGAATTGCCTGTTGCTGTTCGCGCTTGTGTGGCGCGTTGCGCGCCGCGCCTTGCCCGCGCTGAGCGCCGCGCTCGTCTACGCCGGCATGCCCCTGCACAACGTCGCCGTCTTTTGGCCCGGCGACGCCGATTTTCTGCTCACGTTTTTTTATCTACTCGCGATTTTTTTCTGGCTTGGCTTTATTCAACCGGCGGTCTCGCTTGCCTCTTCGCGTTTCACATCCCGCGCAGCGCGCGTAACGCTTTACGTCTTGTCCTTTATCTTCTTCCTGTGCGCTCTGCTCACCAAAGAGTTTGGCGTCACCTTGCCCGTCAGTTTGTTTCTCGCGGACGTTTTGCTTGTGCGCGAAAAAATTCGCTTCGCCGTACGCGTGCGGCGGTACGCGCCGTTCGCGCTCGTGTGGTTGGTGTATCTGCCGCTGGAACTGTCCATTCAATCGCGTAGCGTGCTGACGAACGTGTACGGTTATGGATTCGGCGCGCACACGCTTCCCAATTTTTTCCAGTACCTTGCGTGGCTCGCGTTTCCCTGGGGCTTGCCCGAACCGGCGAATTACGTGTGGTTGGGCGCGGCAACGGGGATCGTCGCCGGCGTGATCGTCGTCAAACGCAACGGCACGTTGCTCTTCCTAGCGCTGATGGCGACGTTGGCATTTCTGCCGGTAATTAATTTTCCCTGGTTCTTTACGCGCTATTTGTATTTTGCCGTGATGGCGACGGCGATTGTGCTGGCGGGGTTGGTGGCGTGGGCGCGCAAGTTCATCGCGCCCAAATGGTTCGCGCTGGCATGGGCGAGCGGGATCGCGCTGATCGTTGCCGGCAACGCGTTCGGCGTCGCGCAAGCCGCCGCCGAGTTCGCCGAGATTGGTCGGCAAACGCGTGTGCCGTTCCGCGACATTTCGCAACGCCATCCCAGTTTGCCGGCGGACACGCATTTGTATTTTATCGATCCGCCGACGATCACCTCGCAATTGTCCGGCATGTTCTTTTTGCGGTACGGCGCAGGCATTTCGGTGGCGAGCAACGAAGCGGCGCAGTGGCGCGCCCGCTGGCGCGAACACGCGAACGCGTACGTCATTTATTTCGACGAACAAAAGCGGACGCGCGAAATTTTGGTGGACCAGCAAGCCGCTATCGAAATGCAACCGCGCACCCCGCTGGATTTCGGCGCGGGGTTGCGTTTGGTCGCGCTTGCAATGCCGAGCACGCGCGCCAAACGCGGCGACGCGTTCGCCGTGTTTCTGGAGTGGCAAGCGACCGGCGCAATCGAAAAAAATTACGCCGTGACGTTGCGTTTACTCGATGCGACCGGGCGCACGATCACCCAGGTTGACGCCGAGCCGCGCGGCGGCATGCCGCCGATGACCGTCTGGCGACCCGGCGAAACGATCACGGATGCGCGCGTCGTGTTCGTGCCGACGGACGCGCCCCCCGGCGTGTGCCGCTTGGTGATCGCGCTGGTCGGTGTGGACGAGCCGACCGCCACCATCGCACCCTTGCGGATTGAGTGATTGGAGCGAGACCCAGTGACGAAAAAAAATGCGTGGCTCGGCGGGTTGATCATCGCGGCGGTCGTGCTGATCACGTATCAGCCGGCGTTGACGATTGGTTTCATCGGCGACGATTGGATGTTGTACCATCGCGCCGGCACCATGTCGCTCGGCGATTACGCGCAGAGTTACCTCAACCCGCTGGCGCAAACGTACTGGTATCGCCCGATGCAGGGTTTGCAATACTGGGTTGGGTACGCGCTGTTTCGCGGTAATGCCGTCGGCTATCACGCGATCAACCTGCTGGCGCACCTTGCCAACTGTGGCTTGATCTTTGCGCTCGTCGCGCGGATTTCCCAGCGCGCGCGTGTCGCTCTGATCGCCGCGCTGATCTTTGCGACGCTGACGGGTTACGGCTGGGCGGCGCTGTGGATTTCGGATTCCGCGCCGTTTGAAACTTTTTTTGCGTTGAGCGCGTTGTGGTTTTGGTGGCGCTATCTCCACCAGCGGCGACGGCAAGATGCCGGCTTGACGCTCGGCGCGGTCGCACTCGCCTTGCTCACCCGCGAGTCCGCCGCGCCGTTGCCGCTGGTCTTGTTCTTGCTGGATCGTCTCGTCGCGCGCCAACCGGCAGATTGGCGCACGCTGACGCGGCGGTACGCCGGCTTGGCGATTCTCCTCGGCGCGTTTTTCCTGATCGAGTGGAACATTCGCCAGCACGCCTCGGCAGATTACGGCATTCATGCCGGCTACGTACTCGGCGCGCACACACTCGATAATCTGATTCGGTATCTCGCGCACCTTGCCTTCCCCTGGGATTTGCCCACGCCGTGGAATTACGTTTGGCTCGCGCTCGTCGCCGGCGCGCTGGGAATTTGGATCGTCGTGCGGCGAGACCAAACCCTGGCGTTCGTCGTGCTTGCCGGCTTGCTCGGCTTTTGCGTGTTTGTGCCGTTCGGTTTGTTCAACGTGCGGTACTTGTACGCGGCATTGATCGCCTTCGCCGTGCTCCTTGCCGGCGGGATCGATCACGTTTTGCGTTGGCGCCGCGGTCTCGTTGTTCTCGCCGCGTTTGCGCTCACCGCGCTCGTCGTCGGCGACGCGTTTGCCGTATCGGAAAAAGCGTCGGGCTTGGCGGATTTGTCGCGCTACAATCGCACTTTGCTCCGTGGTGTCACACAATTGCGTTCCAATTTTCCGCCCGACACCTATCTTTATTTCATTTATCCTTCCGCATCAACGGTGGATCTGACCGGCATGTTTTTTTGGCGGCTGGGCGCACAGCTTGAAGTGAGCGGCACGGATCGCTTTCGGCTTGCCGCGTTGCGCGCGCATCAAAACACCTGGGTCTATTTCACGGACGAGCAAGACACGTTGCGCGAGCAAGCCGTTGCGCGCACAATCAACGCTCGCCCCGCGCCAGCGTTGCCCGCCGATTGGGGCGCAATCGCATTGCAAGAAATCGAACTGGTGAACGATCGCGTCCGGCGCGGCGAAGCGCTGGTGCTGATCGCGCACTGGCTCGCGCGCGCGCCGCTTGACCGCGATTACACCGTGTTTGCGCACGTGGTGGACGCGCAGGGGCGCATCGTCGCCAGCGTGGATCGCCAACCCCAAAACGGCGCAATGCCGACGAGTGCGTGGCGCGTCGGGCGATTATTGCCGGATGGCATCGTCATTCCGCTCGACGCAGAAATCGCGCCTGGCACGTACGCAATTCAAGTGGGCATGTATTACCTGCCGACGATGGAACGTTTGGCGGAGCCGGTGACGCTCGCGCCGGTTTTCGTGAGTGAGTGAAATGCGCGCATCCATTTTGCAATTCGTCCGTTCCTATCGAGAACTGGTTTTGATCTTACTGGCATTCGCCGTGCTCGGCGTGACGTACTCTATCACCACGCCGATCTTGGAAGCCGGCGATGAACTGTGGCATTATCCTTTTGTGCAACACCTGGCAACCGGCAACGGCTTGCCGGTGCAAGACCCAAACGTAAAAACCTTGTGGGAGCAAGAGGGCGGGCAACCGCCGCTGTACTATGCGCTCTCCGCACTGGCGACGTTTTGGATTGACGCGCGCGATTTGCCGGAACGCGTGTGGCGCAACCCGCACGCACGCATCGGCATCCCGCTCGATTTCGGCAACAAGAACATGATCGTCCACACGAGCGCGGAAAATTTTCCCTGGCGCAACACCACGCTCGCCGTGCATCTGCTCCGCTGGCTCTCGCTCTTGCTCGCGACAGGCACGGTCGCGCTCACCTTTTTCTTCGCGCTCGAAATCCAAAATGATCGCCGACTTGCCGCGTTCGCCGCCGCGTGTGTCGCGTTCAACCCAATGTTCCTCTTCATCAGCGCGTCGGTCAACAACGATAATCTGGCGACGCTGTTAGCGACGCTCGCTTTGTGGCTACTCGCGCAACTGGTCACGCGCGGCGCGACGTTGCGGCGCTTTGTGATCCTCGGCGTTGTACTGGGCTTGGGCGCGCTGACGAAAATCAGCAACCTGGGTTTACTCGGCGTCGCGGCAATTGTGTTTGCGTGGTTATTCTGGCAAAGCGCGAGCGGGCGAGCGGGCGAGCGGGCGAGCGAGAGACAAGGAGACAAGGAGACAAGGAGACCGGGGGACTTTGCTGGCATCACCGTGTCTCCCCGTCTCCTAGTCGCCTTGTCTGTTCCGCGCGCGCGCGCAATCATCGTCGGCAGTCTCACCTCCGCCGCGCTCGTCATCGCCATCGCGTTTTGGTGGTACGCACGCAACGGCATTTTGTACGGCGACCTGCTCGCGTTCAATGTCTGGGTGCAAATTGCCGGCGGTCGCCCCGCGCCGGTCACGCTCGCCAGTTTGCTCGGCGAGTTTCAGGGCTTTCGTATTTCATACTGGGGAAATTTCGGCGGCGTGAATTTGATCGCACCCGAATGGGTGTACCGCGCGCTCGATGCGTTCACCGTGCTTGCCGCGCTTGGTCTGCTGATCGGCATCGCGCGCCGAACGTTGCCGCGCTTGACGTGGTTGCCCGCGACGTGGCTCGTGCTGATCCTGATCTCGCTCGTGCGCTGGACGTGGATCACGATGGCGTCGCAAGGGCGTTTGATTTTTCCGGCAATCGCGGCAGTGGCGGTGTTGCTGGCGACCGGCTTGGGGCAATTCAAGATTCAAAAATCAAAAATCAAAATCCCAAGCCACGCATTGCCTTTTGCTTTTTGTTTTTTACTTTTTACGTTTGCCTTGCTTGCGCCGTTCACGCTCATTGCGCCGGCGTATGCGCTCCCTGCGCGGCTTGCCGATGAAGCGCGCGTGCCGCACAAGACGCACATCACGTTTGACGATCAAGCCGAACTCGTCGGGTATGCTCTGCCGCAGAAAACGATCGCGCCCGGCGCCGAATTGCCGCTAACGATTTACTGGCGCGCGCGCGCACCCATCGCCGAAGATTTTTCGGTGTACGTCCGGCTGTTCGACGCGCACGATCAGATCCTGGCGCGCTGGGACGCGTTTCCCGGGCGCGGTTTGTATCCGACGAATGTGTGGCAACCGGGCGAGATCGTCGCCGATGAGTACCGCATCCCGCTTCCGCCTGATGCGCGCGCGGGCGTGGGGCGCATCGAAGCCGGTTTGTTCCGCCGCGTGCCGCTCACGGCTTTGACCGCGCGCGATCCGCAGGGACAAACGATCACCCCAACGCTGGCGCGATTCAAGATCGCCGGGCAAGCGCAGACCCAGGTTCGGATCGAAAACGCAACAGATCATCGGTTCGGCGATCAGATCGCGCTCGTTGGTTTTGCGCGCGCGGAAACTATCGCGCGCGGCGAAACCCTGCGCGTGCAACTGTTTTGGCGCGCGCTTGCGCCCATCGCTGAAGACTATACCGTTTTTGTGCATCTGGTTGACGCGAGCGGCAACATCGTCGCGCAAAAAGATGATCTACCGCAACGCGGCGCGTACCCGACTGCGTTTTGGAGCGTCGGCGAAATCGTGCCGGACGAATACGCGCTCGTGTTCCCGCGCGACGCCGCATCCGGCGAATACGTCATTCGCGTCGGCGTGTATCGCGCGAGTGATGGCGCGCGCCTGCCCACAGCCGGCGGCGACGCGATCCGCTTGACGACCGTGCGCGGCGCACAGTGATTTCACCGACATTCTTGATGAGTCAATTCGCGGGCTTTGACCCTACGCGGTAAACGCGTATAATGGGCGCGCTTGAATTTTGCTGGAATCGGAAAGAATGACCACCACGCACCGCGCCGCGCTCGCACTGTTTTTGCTTGCGCTCGTCATCTATAATTTTCCGCTCGCGTATGATCTCCTGCACAAACCCTTTTTCACGTGGGCGCCCGGGCAAGATATTGCTTCGACGACGCTTTTGCCGGTCGCGTTGCTCGAACGCGGCGAATTTTCGCTCGACGAGTACCGCGACTTTTATTATCGGAACTGGCGCAGTCCGTACTTTATCGCTGAGGTCAACGGCACGCTCGTTTCGCGTTCGCCGGTCGCCACCGCCGTTCTCGCCGTGCCGTTTTACGGCGTGCCCCTGGGCACGGGGTGGTTGCGCCGCACCGGTAAAGCGTGGCTCGAATTTCCGTGGAGCGCATTTTTTCCCGGCAAGTTTGCCGCCGCGTTTATGACGACGCTTGCCGTTGGCATGTTTTTCTTTTGCGCGTGCCGTTTGACGGATGCGCGATCCAGCGTCGCGCTGACATTGGCATTTGCGTTCGGCACGAGCGTGTGGTCAACCGGCACAACCGGGTTGTGGACGCAAGCGCCGAGCGTGTTGCTCCAAATGATCGCGCTCTGGTTTTTGGTGCGCGGCCGCCGACTTGGCGCGAACGCCGTTGCGCCCGCCGCGTTTTTCTTTTCCGCCGCCACCGTCGCGCGTCCGACGAACGCCATCGCCGCCGCACTCTTCACCGGCTACATTTTGATCGAATATCGCGCCGCGTTCTTCAAATGGATCGCTTGGGCGATCCCACCCGCGCTCTTTATGCTCGCGTACAACGCGGCGTATAACGGATCGCCGTTCGTGTTCGGCTACCAGGACGGCATCGCGCAGTACGCCAGTCTGCCGCAGTTCGAAGGCATCCTGGGCTTGCTGATCAGCCCCAGTCGCGGCGTGCTCGTCTATTCGCCGTTTCTGATTTTTGCGTTTGCTGGGCTGTGGTTCGCTCGCCGCGAAAAAGAGAAATGGCTGTACGGATTTTCCGCGCTGGTGATCGCGGCGTCGGTCGTGATGCTTGCCGCGTTCGATTGGAGCGGCGGCTGGGGCTATGGCGCGCGCCTGCTCGTGGACGGGTTGCCGTACTGGATGCTTTTACTGATTCCGGCGTGGACGCGGATGGGCAACGGCGCGCGCGGGGCGTTTTGGGTGATGGTCGCGTATGCCGCGCTGTTCCAAAGTTTTGGCTTGTGGGATTACGGCAACCGCTGGCATTGGCACTGGGAAAATTACGCGTTCAACGTGTGGGATCTTTCCCGAAGCGAGCCGCTCTTTTATTTGCAACAGTACATCGAGATGGCGCAACATTATTTGCGCGTGTACATATTTCGCTAGACGGGGGTAGAGGATGTTGCGCGGAAAACGAATCTTGATCACCGGCGGGACCGGTTCGTTCGGACATTTTATGTTGCACCGCCTCGTGCCGCACGAGCCGGCGGAAATTCGCGTGTTGAGCCGCGACGAGAAAAAGCAATTCGATATGCGGCACGAATTTGCCGCGCACGCGAACGTGTCGTTCGTCGTCGGCGATGTGCGCGACGCCGCCAAAGTGCGGCAAGCGTGCGCCGGCATTGACATTGTGTTCCACGCCGCCGCGCTCAAGCAGGTGCCCAACTGCGAACTCTTTCCGCTCGAAGCGATCAAGACGAACGTGCTCGGCGCGCAAAACTTGATTGACGCGGCAATTGCCAACGGCGTCGAACGCGTCGTCGCGGTGAGTACCGACAAAGCCGTGAAACCGGTCAACGTGATGGGCATGACCAAGGCGTTGCAAGAGCGGCTCATCATCAACGCCAACCGCGCGCTCGACAATCGCGGCACGAAATTTTGTTGCGTGCGTTACGGCAACGTGATGAACTCGCGCGGCTCGGTCATCCCCTTGTTCAAGCGCTTGCTCCGCGACGGCAAGCCGCTCACCGTGACACATCCCGAAATGACGCGCTTTATGCTCACGTTCAGCGACGCCGCCGACCTGGTGTTGTACGCGATGGAGAATATGCAGGGCGGCGAACTGTTCGTGAAAAAAGCGCCCGCCGCGTATATGGTCAACGTCGCCGAGGCGTTGATCGCCTTGACCGGCAGTCCGCAGCGCGAGATCAAGTTTATCGGGCAATTCGCCGGCGAGAAACTGCACGAGATTTTGATCTCGGAAGAGGAAGCGACGCGGTGCCAAGATCACGGCGATTACTTTGTCGTCGCGCCATGGTCGCCCCAGCCCGCGCAACAGCTCACGCTGAAAGAGTACTGCTCGCGCGAGCACATTGTCAGCGTCGAGGCGATCCAGGATTTGCTGCGCCGCTCGGATCGGGAGATGCAAGCGATCCAGTACAGCGAAGGATATTTTGTGATCCAATGAGCGCGGTCGCGTATCTCATTTTGGGCGCGGGCGGCGCGGGGCGCACGGTTGCCGGCGCGTGCGCGCATCTTGCCGGCAACCTGGGTTTTCTCGACGATCATGCGACGCTACGCGAGGTTAATGGCATTCCGATTTTGGGCACACTCGCCGCGCGCGCGCAGTATCGCGCCGCGCAGTACATCGTCGCGTTTGGCAGTCGCTACCAAACGGCGCGCCGCGATGTGTTCGCGCAATGGCGCGCGGAGGGCTTGCGCTTTTTCACCGTGATCGCGCCGCAGGCATACGTAGACCGTGACGCGGAAATCGGCGCGGGCGTGTTCATCGCCGCGCAGTGCGCGGTCTTGCCGAACGCACGCATCGGCGACAATTGCAACTTGTGCGTCGCGTGCACGGTGGATCACGACGCCGTTTTGGAAAAGGGCGTCTACCTTGCGCCGGGCGTCAACCTTGCCGGCGCGGTCGTCGTCGAGGAAGGTGCGTTCATCGGCACGAATGCGACGGTCGTGCCGGGCGTGCGCATCGGCGCGTGGGCGACGGTCGGCGCGGGCGCGGTCGTTTTGCATGACGTTGCGCCGGGCGATGTCGTCGCTGGCGTGCCGGCGCGCTCGCTCAAATCACTCCATCAGGATCGCGTGTGACTCAAACTACTCGCTCTAAATTGATCGCGCTGATGCCGGCGTACAACGAAGCCGACGGCATCGCCGCTTTGTTGGATCGTATCGCGCCGCACGTGGACGCGTTCATCATCGTGGATGATTGCTCCAAAGATGCGACCGTTTCCATCATCCAGGAATGGCGGCGCAAAAATGCGCCGGTGTACTTGATCGCGTTGCCGAAAAATGTCGGCGCGTCCGGCGCGCTCAAAGCCGGCTATCTGTTCGTGACGCATTTGTTGGCGCAGGGTGCGCTTGCGCCGGACGATGTGATCATGGAAATTGACGCGGACGGTCAGCACGATCCCAGGTACATTCCTGATCTGCGCAACCAATTCGCGCCGGGCGTGGATGTTGTGCTGGCGCGCCGCGATTTTTCGGTGTATCCGCGCTACAAGCGCATCGGTAACTGGGGCTTGACGTTGATCGCCAGTGTGTTGAGCGGTTTTCGGTACCACGATGTCGAATCGAATTATCGCTTTACGCGCGCGCGGGTGTTTCCGCATTTGCTCGAATATTTTTCCGGCTATCGCTACAGCGGCGCGTTCGAGGTCGGGATCATTCTTGCCGCGTTGGGGTATCGCCTCCACAATGATTTTGTGATTGCCGTGCCGTTTTACCGCGAGGGCGCGCGCGCTAGTGATGGCTTGCATGTGTTGGGGATGGGCTTGCGCGCTTGGGCGCGCGTGCGCTTGCGAATCAAGAATCGCGATCTGGAAGCGTTGCGCCATGCCGTTCTGGAAAATCAAAACGAGGGTTGATCGTTCGATCAACCCTCGTTTTTTTTCGGTCATGTTAGCCGTAGGGACAAACCGGTGCCGGCTTGATCTGCACAAAGGGCAGGAACAAGGCGTTGCCGTTGGCGGCGGGCGCAAAAGCGCGCGTCGGCTGAAAGGTGGGCGCGGCAACGGCGCGCGCGGGCGCACGCGGTGTGGTGAACGTGCGTTGGAGACCGCTAAAGCGGACTTCGTCAATGTAGCCGGGCATGCACATGCCTTTGCCGTCGCACCCGATCAGGTACGTGGTGTCCCAGTATTCCATGCGATTGGTGAAACTGTTCGTGCCGCGTTTAACGCCGTCCACCCAAATCTCGACGCCACGCGCGCCCCACGTGCCGGCGAGGAAATGCCAACACCCACCCAGGTCTGCCGGCGTCACGCCGCTATCCGCCCACTGGATTTGCCAGCCGTCCCAAATGCCAAAGCGCAATGTCGAGCCGGCATAAGGCATTCCGAGCGACATGCGAAAATAACTCGCGCCCGGTTCGGGTCCCGCGCTGAGGACACTGAACGGCGCGGACACATAATTCAAATTGACCCACGCCTCGACGGTGCCGGTGTTGACGAGCGACCAGGGATTAATGTCATTGATTTTCACATACGCGTTACTCGCGCTCGTTTTCAAACTGCCGTTGAAATGGCCCGTTGACACGAGACTGGCTTGCCCCATCAATCGCCCGTGATGTTGCGCGGCGGTTGCATCGGGCACATAGCCGGACGCGTTCAATGCGTTTAGGTGGTACAGCGCGACGGTGTTCGCGTCTGCAGTATATTCCCCCACTGGCGCGACGGGTGTGTTCGTCGGCGTAGGCGTGGAGGGCGGCACCACGTCCACTGTAAACGTCCGCTGAATGTCGCTGATCCGCAAATCGTCCAGTCTGCCGACGAAACACGTGTCCGGGTTGCCGCTCGGATCGCAACCGATCAACACGGTCGTGTGCGCCGGGATCGCGCCCTGATACACTTTGGGATAATCCACGCGCCCGAGGATGGGCGTTTCGCAGTACGGATAGTACCGCGACGCGATCTGCGATTGCGGGTTACATTCGTAATCCGGATTGTATAGCCCGTTGATGAAAAAGTCCGGGTGGGTAATGCCGTGCAACACGCCGTCCACCCAAATTTCCATCCCGCGCGGACCCCAGGTCGCGGCGACGTGGTGAAAGCGCACAGTTTCGTAGGGCCACACCTCCGCCCCTTTTTGGTTGAGGTACCGGCACGCATTGATCCCGCTGGATGCCACAACCCAGCCGGTTGCCGTGAGAATTTCAAAGTCGAGCCGCGAAGTGTTTTCGACGATCCGCGCGCCGTAAATGCCGCTACCGAAATTGCCGCCCATGCTCACGATGGTAAACTCGCTCAACGTTGGGTTGGCGATGTTGCGGCACGCCGGTTGAAAGTCCACGTACAGTTCGATTGTGCCGCGCGTCATCGCGCCCAGCGAATCCATCGTCACGTAACCGGTCGCGCTCGTCAGTAACGATTTATCGAACAAGCCCGGCGTCAGCGTAATGTTGCCGTGAATCGTCGCGGTATAGTTGCCGGTCACGTCGAGCAAACTCGCGCCGACCTGGTTGTCGAAATGAAACAGCGCGAGCGTGTTACTGTCCACGTCCAGCACGCGCGGCGAACGCGAGATGCGAACCGGCGCAGGGGTGTTGGGCACGGGGGACGCGGTGGGTGTTGTTGCGGCGGCGTTGAGCGAGGCGCGTAGCGCGCTCGGCGAAGCCGTTGGCGTTTTGGTGGATTCCGTACGGGGCGGCAATGCCTTGGGCGCAAGTCGGCGGTCGGCGGTTGTGTCAAACGCCTTTGCCGGCAACGGCGTCATCGCCGGCATACTCGGCGATGCGATGAATGTGCAGATGATTCCCAGACAGACCGCGCTTTGGAGCGCAAAGCGCAAACCCACCCGCGCGGCAAACCAAGAGCGCACAACTGACCACATCGAGCCACTCTCTCCACATTGAGGTTTGAGATTCGTTGTCAACTCTCGGCAACGACTACACGCCTATTCTACTCACCCGTTGCGAAATGTCAATTGCGTTTGGGCGCGCGCGTCGCCGCGAGAATTGCGCCCAACAGCGCGAGCGTCAGCCCGGTCACGATCACGCCGAGGTACAGCCACACGGGGCGGTACTCGAACTCGATCTGATGATCGCCCGGTGACACGCGCACCGCGCGAAAGATCAGATCGGCGCGTTGGATCGGCGTCTCGACGCCATCCACACGCGCGACCCAACTGGGGTACCACGCGTCGCCGAGAAACACGTACGCATCCGTGTTCGCGCGCACTGCCAGCACAACGCGCTCCGGTTGATAACTCACGACGCGTGCAAACTCCTCCACGCCCGGCGCGGGCGCGGCATCGAGCGGCGTGCCGCCGGCGAGCAACAACATTTCCTGCGGCTTGAACGTGCGACTGCGTAACGTTTCCAGCGCGGTCGCATCGGCGACAACCTGCGCGCGATGCGCGAGAAATACGCGCGGCAACGTATCGTGATTTTCCATCACGGCGACCTGGTGCGTGCGATATGACAAGGTATAGTCGCCATAGCCAGTCAAGTGCGCGAGTGAAATTTCGCTGCCGTCCGGTTGCACCAGCGCGATGCGTTCGATGTGCAACAAGCCGGGATCAATGATTGGTTGAATCGCCACGCGCGTCAACGCAATCGGCTTGCCGTCGCGCGTCACGTCGAAATATGCGACGAAATTATGCCCAGGATGCGATTCCGGTGGAAAAGCGGTTTGCGCCGGAAACGTCGTCGCCACCGGCGGCATGGCATGCTGGATCACCCTGCGCACATCACTCCGCTCGTACGCCCATTCCGCCGTGTCGTTCCCGGCGCGCAGTGGAATCGTCACGCGCGCGCCATCCTGCGCGTCCAGTTCGATCTGCGCGACCGCTTCGCCGGTGCGCCACGCCACCGACTGTGCGAGCGATGACACGACCTTGAGCTTGACGGTCGGCGTCGGCGCGAACGTTAGCGGCTGGGTCACGAACGGCGGTGCAAGCGGGATGAACAAGTCCGCGCCTTCGGTTTTCGGATCGCTCGGCAACATTTGCGGCAGAATATAATACCGCACGTTCATCAGGTTGACCATCGCCGCGCTCATCTCTTCGAGATAATCGCCGGTGAGTTGCGGAATGAGCGGCGTGTAGCCAATCGCGTTCGGCACATCCCAGATCAGCGAAATGTTCGGGTACATACTTTCGCGCATCGTGACGAGCCAGGGATAAATCCACAAACTGGTCAGGATGCGCCCTTCTTGCGGCGACAAATTTTTCAGCACTGCCATCGTCGTCGGCGGGCGATAAAAATCTTCGACCGTCGTCGTGGCGTCGTAGGTTTTCGCGTACACCGAAGCGAACAGCGCGAGGTCTACCGCGCTCAAGCCGATCACGAGCGCGATCAACGTGGTGCGCGTGAACAAGCCGCGCCGCGCCCCCAGGATGATCCATGCCGTCACGAACGCGAGCGCGAGCGGCAACGGTTGCCACAACGCTAGCCATGCTTCCACTGGGATCGCCGGCGCAATGCCGGCGACGAGCGCGATCAGGAGCGTTGCCAGCAGGAGCGCGAATTTTTGTCCGCGCGTCAAACGCGGCGTCGCCGGCGCGCGCGCGATCAGCCAATCGAACGCGAACGCGGCGAGCACGGCGGCGGCAAACGTGTACCAGTAGAAAAAGCGCGATGGCACGCGGAAATATCCGAACAGGGGCAAGTACCGCAAGCCGCGATAAAACGCGTTCTGATCGCCCAAGCCAAAAAACAAAGCCAGGAATGCGATCAGCAGGAAAAAGACCACGCGCCGGTCGCGGCGCACAAAGAGCGCGGCAAGCGCCAAGATCACCGGCAAAAAGCCGATGTACCCGATCACCTCGACCGAGACGTGCGGGAACGGATTGCCGAGCAAGAACGGGTTGAATAACATCAAATAATGCGGCAAACGCAAGGAGTACGCGTTGAAAAATTTCGGCAACAAGCCCGTTGCGCGATTGCTCACGCCCGACAATTCAAATGTCGAGAACAATTGCGCGGAGGCGACCAGCGCACCCAGTCCCGCCGCCAAGCCAAAGAGGATCACGCGCGGCGGATCGAAATAGGCGAACACGCGTGGGAATCGGCGACGCAACGCGGCGTCCGAGCGTGCGATGAGCGGCAGGCGTGTAAGAAACGGAAATAGCCGACGTGATTCGGGCGCGCCGGGGTCGCGTTGCCAATTGACCAGCGAGTACAGCGCGAGCATCACTGCGCTGAGAAATGCAAATTGCGGATGTCCGCCGAGCAATTGAATCGCAAAAAAGATTGCGAGCACGACGAACCAGCGCCAGCGCATCTTCACTGTCGGCGCGCGCTCGTGTTGCTCCCATGCCCATAAATCCCAGGGTAGCCAGGATGCCGTTGCCAGCACGCTCATGTGTTGCAAGCGCGGCAGAAAAAATCCGCCGAAACTAAACGCCAGCCCGCCCAGCACCGCCGCCGCCGGGTGCAATTTGATCGTGCGGAGAAATAGGTATGTGCCGACGGCGACCCAGGACAGGTGAAACAAAATATCATAGTTCGTCGCCACATCCATCGGCAACAAACCGTAGAGAAACGGGTGCGTGGGGTACAACGCGGCGATCTGACCCTCGGCGAACAGTGGAAAGCCGGTCAACATGCGCGGCTCCCACAACGGCAGGCGGCCTTCGCGCAACGCGTTGGCGTATGCCAAGTGCGTTGGATAAAAGAACAAGAAAATATCGCCGAAGAAAAAAACCGCTTGGCGCACAGCGGCTTGCCAAAAATAAACGAGCGGAAATGCGGCGAGGAACAAGATTGCCAGCGTGTCGCTCACATGGCGCGCGAAAAATTCTCTCACCCGGCGTAACCGCCCGCGAGAGTTCGGTGGAAAGGGATTTTGCATGTCTGTCATTTAGTCGGGATCAAAGTGGGAGTTGGATTTGGAACTGCGGTGCTGACCGGGCTGGGTTGCGGTGTGGGCGTGCTCAAGTCCACGATGCTGACTTGGATCGTGTCGGGCACGATGTTTTGCACGCGCAACGCACCTGGCACGGATGGCACACGGGGCTTGAGTTGGAACGCGCCTGCGCCCAGGTTTGTCACGTCCACGATCACTTGCACGTCGTCGGGCGCAAGACTTTGGAGCGCCGGCACGGGGCCCGACAAGATCACCTCGACCGATTCCGGCGAGACCGTCGCAGTTTGGCCGCGCTTGAGACCCTGCAACGAAATTTTGCGACGCACGGTTTGCCCGCCCAGCAACGGCGTCACCGATACTTGGACGGTCACGCCTTCGTTGTTCAGCACGGACACGCCTTCGGGCAAGGACAAGGTCGCGCGCTTGTTCACATCTGCCGTAGCGCCGGTCACATCAATCGGCACTGTTTCGATAAAGCCGGGAATTTTCGCCATCGCATCCGGGTTGCCCACAATCGTCGCCGTAGACGGGTTGACGACGATGTTGCTGACCCAGTAGCCGGCGGCGGGCGCGCCCTTGAGCACCGTTTTGAGCGATACATCTTTATAGCCGACGCGCTGTTCCATTTGCACCTTGACGATGACAATTGTCGGTGAGATCGTCAAGCCCGAAACGATCAGCCCTTGGCCGTTGCGCGCTTGCACCGGCACCTCGCGGTCGAACGGCGATTTTGCGCCGCGCAAGTACACATCGGCGGCAAGTTCCGCCACTTGGTCTACCAACGCGCCGGGCCCACTGACCTGCGCCTGCGCGGGGTTGCTCGTTGGCGCGCGAAACGTGTAGCCGAGCGGCGCGGCGTCGAGCACGTCGCTGTGCACGTCGAGCGTGCGCGTCTTGAAATGTTCGAGTTGCACGCCGAGTGTAGGCGGGCGCACTTCGGTGACGGCGACGCGAGGATCGATGGCTTGGATTTTTAGCGGGACTTGATGGGTGCCGGCGCTTAACGCGTTCAAGTCGGCGACGACGCGAAACGAAGTTGGCTGTAACTGATCCCAACTGGCTTGTGGCGCGCGCACCTTGACCTGCACGCGTTCGGTCGTTTTTTGGTAAACGATCAAATTGCTCGGTTGATTGATCAGTTCGATGGGGAGCGCCTCGAAATAAAATGCTTCGCGGCTGGGATTTTCTTCCATCGTCGCCACGCCCCATACGACCACCGCGAACACAAACGCCATCACCAGCGAGGTAAAGTGACTAAGGATCGCACGAATCATTTTGCTTTGGAATTCCGCAATTTATCTTGTGCCGCGTTCTCGGCGCGGTTCAACCACCGCCCGACGTTCGAGCGTGGCTGGTACAAACGAAAGAGGAGCCGGTTCAATTCGCCTTCGTCCAGTCGCCGCGCCAAGCGGCCGTTGTGCGCGATTGCCATTGAGCCGTTTTCTTCGGACACGACGACCGCAATCGCATCGGTACTTTCGGTGATGCCCAGCGCGGCGCGGTGGCGCGTGCCCAATTCGCGATCCAGGTTTGCGCTTTCGGACAAGGGCAACATACACGCCGCGGCAACGATACGATCCTCGCGCACAATGACCGCGCCGTCGTGCAACGCGCTGTTCTTGTAGAAGATCGAAAGCAACAGATCGTCCGAGAGGTGCGCGTCGAGCAACACGCCCGTATCCACGAAATCTTGCAAGCCGGTGGTGCGTTCGAGCACGATCAACGCGCCAAAGCCCTGCGCGGCGAGTTCGCTGGCGGCGCGCGCAATCGTGTTGACGGTGGGCGCGGCGGAGGCGCTCCGCCGAGTGAGGAACATGCCGGAGCGGCCCAGCCGTTCCAGCGCGCGGCGCAGTTCCGGTTGAAAAATCACGGGGATTGCCACCAGCAATGCCGGGATCGAATTGCGGATCAGCCAACTGAACGCGGCAAGGTGAAACACGGCACTGGCGACAACGGCGAGGAAGACGACGAGGACGATGCCGCGCAATAACGTCACCGCGCGCGTGCCTTGCACAAAGTAGAATAATCCGTAAAAGACCAGCCCCACCAAAAAAATGTCGAGTATGCTGGACAGCGTGAGATGCGAGAGCAGTTCGATGAACGCGCTTAACACGACAATTTACTCGCCCATGTCTTGCAGTAACTTTTCGTAATCCTCGACCTGGGTCGGTTGCAATTCGATAATCCGCCGAATGACTTGGGCGGCGGCGGGCTTGTTGCCGGCGCTCAACAACGTTTCCCCCAGCCCGTCGAGCACGGTCACGGCTTTGTCCTTTGCGCCGAGCGCCAAATAGTTGTCGGCGAGCCGCAATGCCAGACCTTGCTCGCTGGGATAATTTTGCGCGAGGGCTTCGAGCACCGCCGTCACCTTTTGCGGCTCGCGGCGGTCGCGGTAGCGTGTCAATAAATCTTCGAGATCGCGCAACGCGGCGGGCGCTTGGTTCAGGCGAAATTCCAAATCCACGATGTAAAAATGCGCGCGTTCGTCATCGGGCGATTGCTGGCGAATCTCCTGAAAAATCCCCAACGCGCCTTTGAAATCGCCCTGGCGCAAACGTGTTTCGCCCCAGCGATGCCGCAATGACAATGCGACCGGGCTGGTGATGTTGGCGCGCGTCGCCAAGCGCGCCCCCTCGGTAAATTTTTCATTGGCGCGTGCCGCTTGACCCAAGCGCGCGTACGTGTCGCCGAGAATTAGGTACTGCTCCAACGCGTCTTCGTTGCGTGCTTGTTGCACCAAGAGATCGATCAACCGCGAGCGCATGCCCACGTCGTCGGTCATCACGGCTAACGCGTGGCGGTACATTGTTTCCGCGCGTTTGAGATCGGCGCGCGTCATGTACAACTCGGCAAGTGTTTGGTACTTGAAACTGGCTTCTTCGAGCCGGTCTTGCTTCACCATAATTTCGGCGAGCCGAATGTGCGCGGGCAAGTAATTCGGCGCGAGTTGGATCGCGTGGTAACATTCTTCGGCTGCCGCGCCCAGTTTTTCGCGGCGCATGTACTCTTGTGACAGCGCGAGGGCTTCGAGCACCTTGTCGGAATCCGGCATTTCGATCACTTCGGCGAGACTGGTTTGCTCGTCCGTCGTGTGCAACGCTTCGAGGTGGCGGCGGACTTGTTGCACCTTGTCTTCCCAGCCCTTGCTGTTCAAGAAATCTTCCAGCGCCTGGCTGAATTTTTCCGCTTCCGCGCGGTCGCCCTTGGCGGCGTAACTTTCCGCCAAGCCCTCGTACACCGAGATGAGATCGTCGGCTTGCTCGCGGCGCACGCTCCCCAGGTCTACGATCTTGACGACTTGCAAAAAGTGTTCGACCGCCGCATCCATTTTGCCTTGCGCGCGATAGCACTGCCCCAGCGCATAGTGACTGGCGAGCGCCAAACTGTGATCGGTGGTCGTCTCCGCCAGGAATGCTACGGCTTCGTCGTAGCGCATCGTCTCAAAGTAAAGCAGGCCCAGGTTGAATTTGACTTCGGGGCGTGCGATGCCCGCCGCCAAAAGTTTGCGGTACGCCTCAATCGCTTCGCCGACGCGATGGTGCATTTGGGCGTCCACCGCGTGCGCGATCAACGCGTCCACTTCGATCTGACTGATCGCGGGGCGTTCGGTAGGATGGCGTTGTTCGTCCGCGCCGTCTTTCGGTCCCGCGGCGGGTTCCTCGAACAAGTTTTCCGCCAAGCGCGAGAGGGCGGCTTTTTCCGCCGCGCCCATCGGGCTTGCCAGACTTGCCGATTTGGCGCTTTCCATGCGTTCGGCGTCTTCGATCATCACGCGCGCCGCGCTGTTGCGCGGATCGAGTGTTTGGGCTTGGCGGGCGGCGTTCAGCGCCTTGCTGTCCTCGCCGCGTTTTTTGTAAATGCGCGCCAGCGCAATGTGCTCCGTCGCCGCCGCGGCAAATTGCCCGCCGCGTGCGTAGGTTTCCGCCAGTTTCAAATGCAAGTCCGTGCGGTCCGGTTCTAACTCGGACGCGCGCCGCCACGCTTCGACGGCTTTGGCGGACAGTTTGGTGGAGAGGTACAGTTCGGCGACTTGGAGGTACGCGCCGGCGGCTTCGGCGGGGCGTTTCAGTTTTTCGAGCAAGACCGCCATGCGCGCCACCGGCACGGGATCGCGGGGTTGCATTTTGGCGAGTTGCTGGTATTCGTGGAACGCGTTTTCCCACTGCCCCAGTTCTTCGAGCGCGTGCGCGAGACTGGCGCGCACGCTGACTTCTTCGGGAAATTCGCCAAGTGCGCGGCGATATTCGTCAGCGGCTTTTTTCCACTGTCCGTCCCACGCGGCGTTATGTCCTTTTTTGATCGCGGCATTAAAAGCAGAGCGATTGCCTGGCATAGTTTTTCAATCAGGCAATCAGGCAATCAGCCCCCCTGGCGCGGCGACCGACTGCCTGATTGATCAACTTACTTTTTGGCTTTCGTTTGTTTGCCTGCCATCAAGAGCGCGACGACGGCTTTTTGCGCGTGCATCCGGTTTTCGGCTTGATCGAAAACGACCGAGTGCGGACCGTCCATCACTTCGTCGGTGATTTCGGAACCGCGATGCGCGGGCAGGCAGTGCAACACGACGCATTTGGGTTTGGCAAGCGCGACGAGCGCGGCGTTGATCTGGAACGGCGGGAAAATTTTGGCGCGTGCGGCGGCTTCGGCTTCCTGTCCCATACTTGCCCAGACATCGGTGTACAACACATCGGCGTCACGCGCGGCGGCTTGAGGATCGTGGATCTGCTCGACACTGCCGCCGGATTTTTTGCAGAATGTCTGCGCTTGCGCGATTGAAGCTTCGTCCAGCCCGTATCCTTGCGGTGCGGCGCAGACGAAATGGGCACCGCCCAGCGCACAGGCAAACATCAGTGAGCGCGCGACGTTGTTGCCGTCACCCAGGAACACGACCTTCAATCCTTTGAGTTTGCCGCGATGCTCGATGATGGTGAGCACGTCCGCCAGCGCTTGGCACGGGTGCTCGTGATCGGACAAGCCGTTGATCACCGGCACGCTGGAGTACTGCGCCAGTTCGACGACGTGCGCGTGCGCGAACACGCGCGCCATCACGCCCTGCACGTACCGCGCCAACACGCGCGCTACGTCCGCGATGCTTTCGCGTTGACCCAGCCCGATCTCGTTCGGCGACAGGTACAACGCTTGCCCGCCGAGGTGAAGCATTGCCATGTCGAAAGAGACGCGCGTGCGAAGCGATGGTTTTTGAAAGACCATGCCCAGCGTCTTGTTTTTCAAGATTGGTTTGTTGCCGCGCTTGCGCCATTCGGCTTTGAGTTTTTTTGCCGTACTCAGAAGCGAATTAAATTCCGCCGGAGATAAATCGGCAATTGCCAAAAAATGTTTCATGTTTACCTCGATCCGTGTTGAGATTCATGTTGGTCGCGCGCCTTACAGCGGTACAATGCGGCCCTTGATCGCGTACGGGTTGATCTCTAAAATGCCGACGCAACCGATGCGACCGCCGCGTGGCGCAATTGAGCCGGGGTTGAAGAGCAGGACGTTCCCGTGCATTTTGATATAGGGTTCGTGGGTGTGTCCAAAGACGATGGCATCCACGTTGGAAAATTGGCGGAGGACAAATTCGCGGAGCATTTCGTCGCGGTGTGCGCGATTGAGCCGTGACCAGGCGCGCGTTAGCGGGTTGCCTTCCCACGCGCGATGCCCGTGCACCAAGCCCAGGGCGCGTCCGCCAAATTCGAGGCGGGATTTCTCTTCCAAATATTTGCGAAGTTCCGCGCTGTCGCGATCCCCGTAGACGGCAAAAGTTTGTGCGATGGGTTCGAGCTGTTGGAGCACGCGTAATTCGGTAATGTCGCCGGCGTGCAGGATCAAATCCACGCCGTTGAAAATTTCTAATACGCGCGTGGGCAAATTCGGAAAGATGTCTGGAACGTGCGTGTCAGCCAGAACGCCGATTTTCATCTTGGATCAAAACCACAAAGCCAGTCCCGCCACCAACATGGCGACGAGGACATAGGCTTGCACGTGTTGCGCGTATGCGCGGCCGTCCCGATTGATGCGGTAACGCGTTTGCCACAAGACTTGCGCGATCAACCCCAGGGCGACGATTGCCGCGCCGACCGGGGTTGCCTCGGCGAACAGGAGCAGGGCAATGCCCAGTTGCGGCAGAAAACTCCAGCGTAACCAATGCTCTTGTCGGGCGACGACCACTCCCAGCAGAGCGCGATAGACCAGCGTAAAGAGTAGTGCAAAGACGAGTGATAGCCATGAAAAATACCCAAAAACGCTTTGGGTGATCAACCACGGCATGGCGATTTCGATCAACGCGCGCAAGCCCATACGCCGTTCGGCGCTCAGTTCGCCTTCGAGCAACGCCAAGCCCATAGTGCCGCCCACCAGCATCAGGGTTACGGGGGTCATCAGCGCCGCCAAGCACACGGCAAGGATGCCGGCAATCACCATGCCGATGATTTCGGAGTCCACCAGGGGCCAAATGACGTTTCGCGCGAATGCGAGCCGCAAGGTCAGGGGTTTCAACGCGCGCGCAAGAAACGAACCGGGCTGATCATCGCGTCCCAGATTCAACCACACGCGCGCCTGTGCCAAGTTACGCGGCAATGCCGCGCGCCAATCGGCGTGTAACCACAAGGCGCGCCACGCGCCCAGCAAGGTGTCACACAGCAGAATGGACAAGATCACAAAGAGGAAAGATTGGCTACGCCACGCCAAACCGCCCGCCGCAATTGCGCCGCACAACGCCGCCCACGCGGGTCCGAGAAACGTGATCGGGCGGGTCGGTCGCAAGTCCAGCGCGATCAATCGCCCCACAACTGGGCGCGTCGAAAACGATTCGTCCATCGCGCGCTATGATACCACAACGATCTGAAAATGACAAGCCACGAATTTGACCCCCCCCAACACATCAAGTACAATTATCCCGCCGCACACATTTGGAAAGGCCTAGTCCGCCTCTTCAACTTGATCAATCGGAAAGGTCTTACCTGTGCCAGTTTGGAGGTCTGCCGTGAAGTTCAATATCCTGGGAATGTTTTTGATCGTGCTGACCGTTGCTTGCACTGCCGCCCCAACCGCGATTCCAACTCCCGCACCCGCGCCGGTGGCGACTGCCGCGCCGACGCTTGCGGCGAGCGTGCCGCCGACGCGGATTCCCACGCCCAACGCGACAGCAACTGCCGCCCCACCGAGCGCGCCCACCGTGCGCGAGCGTTTCGTCTTGCGCGATTTGCCCGGCGTGGGCAAGCATCCCGCCGCGCTGGCGTTCAGCGGCGACAAGTTGTATGCGCTCAACACCGAAAGCGAAAACCTTGCCGTGATTCAGAACGAGCGCGTGACGAAATTTATTCCCCTGGCAAAACGCCCCAGTGCGCTTGCCGCAGACCCCGCGCAAAACCGGCTCTATGTCGCCAATGCCGATGCCAAATCGCTGACGCTGTTCGTCAACGAGCAGAGCACGCGCACGATCAACACGGACGAAGAAATTCGCACGCTGTTGTTTTTCGAAAACCGGTTGTTTGCTGGGTCTAGCTCGAAAGGCATGATTCTTGTGCTCGAGCCGAGCACGTTGCAGATCGAAGCGCGCATCACAGTGCCGAGTGCGCTCACCATCGTCAATCTCGTCGGCGATGCGCTGACGCATCGCGTCTACGCCAATGTCTACAACAAAACGGCGGTGATTGACGCGCCGACTTTGCGAATGCAAACGATCCTGCCCACCGACCGCAGTTATTACACGCTCGTCGCGCCGCCGGGCAATGCGGTGTTCGTCACGACGTACGAAGCGAACACGAACACGCCGTACCTCGTCGCGTTCGATCCGGTTTCGGGCGCAATGCGCGGACGCGTCAAAGTAGGCAGTGATCCGCGCGCGAGCATTGCCAGCGCAGACGGCGCGCGCGTCTATGTCGCCAACGCGTACACGAACGATGTGACCGTGATCGATCCGCGCGCGCTGAGCGTTGTCGCCACGATTCCCGTCGGCATCCAACCCTCCGCGCTTGCGCTCGACGAAAAGGCGCGGCGGTTGTACGTCGCCAACGCCGACAGCGCGAACATTCACTGCGTGGATACGCAGACGAATCAGGTCGTCGCGACGGTTCCGCTTGGCATTCTGCCCACGCAATTTTTGGCGAACGAAAATGCGGGGCGGATGTACATCGCCAACGCGTCCACCGATTCGGTGTTCGTCGTCGAAGGCGCGCGCCTCGTGAAAGAGATCGCCGTCGGCAGGCATCCGCTCGACCTGGCGCGCGATCCGCAAACGAATCGTGTGTTTGTGGCGAATGCGGCGGAGAACACGGTGACGGTGATTGACGAGGCGTCGTTTGCCGCGCGCGCCACGCAACCGATCACGCGCGGCGTGACGACGGTCGCCGTGGATCGCGGGCGGTTGTTCGCCGGGAGCGCCGTGCTCGATGCGAACACATTTGCGTCGGTCGGCAGTGTGTTGTTGCGCGGTTATACCATCGGCTCAACCATCGCGCCGGAATTTTTGCGCTTTAACGCGAGCGGCAGTCGGCTGTACGCGTTGGGGTGGAACGGCGTGCCCGGCTCCAACTCGCGCACGATTGCGTACAGTCTCGATCCGGCGACTTGGCAACAGCGCAACGTGTTGAGTTTCAACGGCAATGCGAGCCAGCTCGCGCTCGACCCGGACTCGCAACGCGTGTTTATCGCCGGCACGCACCCGCTTGCGTACTCGAACGAGTTAGGCGTTTACGATCTCAACGATACCCGGGTGTACTCGTTGACGTTGAGCGCGCGCACGGTCGGCATGATCTACAATCCGCAAACGCGGCACCTGTTTTTGGCGCAGGCGCAAAATTACGCGCCCGCCGTCGTCACGCCTACTGCGCTAGCCGCCAATAATACGATGCTGATTCTCGACGCTACTTCGTTCGGGCAGGTCGCGCTCCTCGAGGTGAAAGCGCCGGGCAAATTGGGGCGGCTGGGCAATACGATTTACGTTGCCAACCGCGACGATGGATCGCTCACGTTAATCCAGGATGTGGCGCAACCCGTGCCGCCTGCGCCGACGCCCACGTTTACCCGCACGCCGTACCCCAGCGCAACCCAGGCTGTTGCGCCCGGCGCGCCTAGCGTCACCCGCCCGCTCGCCGCTACGCCGACGATGCCGCTGGCGTGTGGGCTTGCGCTCGGCTCGTTGGCGACGCCGCGCCTCACGCCGAATTTCATCGCGCAGTTTGGTTGTCCGCTGGAGTTGGAGCGCGTCGCTAATTTTGCGACGCAAAAGTTCGAGGGCGGGCAAATGTTTTGGCGTGAGGATACGAAACAGATCAGCGTCCTGTTGAATGATAAATCCTGGGCACAATTCGAGGACACGTGGAGCACGACTCAGCCGGAGGATGCTTGCCCGGCAATTACAGTGACCGGCGGTCAGAAACCCAAGCGCGGGTTTGGCAAGGTGTGGTGCGAGCAAGCCAATGTGCGGACAAAACTCGGCGCGGCAACTGCCAACGAAGTGGGGGTCTATGCCGCGCTCGTCCAACGGTTTGAGCGCGGGCAATTGTTTGCGAGTGTGGATCGCGCGCAAGTGTTTGCCTTGTTCGCAAACGGACGCTGGGAATGAGCGCAACGTCTCGCGCTTGTGCCGGCAAACGGATTGCCGTTGTCGGCACGAGTGGTTCGGGCAAGACGACGCTGGCGCGCGCGCTTGCGCAACGGCTGGGTGTGTCGCACGTCGAGATGGATGCGTTGCACTGGGAGCCGAATTGGACAGACGCGCCGCTCACGGTTTTTCGCGCGCGCGTCGCGCACGCGTTGCGCGGCGAATCCTGGGTGATTGATGGAAATTACAGCAAGGTGCGCGACTTGGTTTGGATGCGGGCGGATACAATCGTGTGGCTCGATTATCCGTTGCCGCTAGTCTTGTGGCGGCTCGTGCGGCGCACCTTTTGGCGCGCCATCCGGCGCGAGGAGTTGTGGGGCGGCAACCGCGAGCGGTTGGCGACCGCATTCTTGAGCCGCGATTCGATTTTGCTGTGGGCGATCACCAGTCAGCCGCGTCATCGCCGCGATTACCCCGCGCTGTTTCAAAAGCCGGAGTACGCGCATCTCGTCGTCGTGCGGTTACATTCGCCGCGCCAAACGGCGGCTTGGCTTGCCGGGATCGGATGATGCTTCTGGGTGTTGTTCCAACCCGATGACAATGGACAGTTCCGCAAGCGAACGGACGCGTGCCCGCTGGTCTGTCTGTGCAACTCGGCGGGCAATTGCATCGCTCGCCGCATCAGGTGCAAGCTCGATTTATTGTTCGTCGGAGTTCGCCAACAGAATCGTGTATTCAGCGGCATGACTTGGCACACGCCGTGCGGATGCACTACGGCTGGTGCCAAATCCATTGACGACGCCAAGCGTCACACCTGCCCTAGCGGGCGGTGCTAGGGTTTCGAGGAGCGTTTTTTGCGATGAGAAATCTCGTTCTTTTCAGAGTTGGGAGATCTCTCGCTTTACTCGAAACGACAGTCAAACCGACTTGGCACCAACCGTAGGCGGATGCACACGGCTTTTCAAAAGTCGCTTGACATTGCCCCTCACCCCGCTAGCGCGACATCCGTGCGGCGTCCCGCCGCGTTACGGACGCGCTAGCGCCTCTCCCCACAGAGGTGAGGGAATTTGCCCCTTCTCCCTTTGAGGGAGAAGGTTGGGATGAGGGTCGCCTGACTTTTGAGAAGCCGTGTCATGACATTGACAAGAATCGTAAAGTGGGTATACTAGAGTCAGTACGGAACAGCAAATTCTGAAGTTAGACGGGCGCTCGGCTCTCTCAGGAAATGTGGAGCCAAGTGCCTTTTTATTTGTGTCAGGTTGCCAAGTTCCGGAACGTTTCACGAAAGGAGCCAGGAAATGGCTGAACGATTGATCGGTACGGTTAAATGGTTTAATGCGGCGAAGGGTTACGGATTCATCGCTCACGAAGGTGGGAAGGATCTGTTCGTGCACTTTTCCGAAATTCAGGATGCGAATGATGGTTATCGCAACTTGACCGAGGGGGACCAAGTGGAATTCACTATTGGTACAAGCCCCAAGGGACCCCAGGCAACGCAAGTTGCCAAAGTTCGCTCCTAACGAACCCAACCGTACGCGCACAATTTTAATGCAGGATCAAAGAAGAATACAGCAATTGTTTTTTCAGAGAAACGCACCAAAGTTGTGAGTCACAAAAGTCAGGCAGGACGATTTCGTCCTGCCTGATTCATTTTAGCCAAGCGCGGTGATCGGTTGAACGCTCAGTCTAGTTCCTCGCACTGCCCACGTCCTTGGACAGCGGTTCGATGAAACGAGTGATCGTCGCTAGCAATTGTTTGAAATTTACCGGCTTGGCGAAATACTCGTTCGCGCCGGCGGTGAGACAGCGTTCGCGGTCGCCGGGCATCACGAGCGCGGTGAGGGCGATAATCGGAATGTTAGCGATGGCTGGATCGTGGTCATGGCGTAAACGCCGGATCGCTTCCAACCCATCCAACACCGGCATTTGAATATCCATCAAAATCAATGTAGGATGTTCGGCGCGTGCCAGGTCAAGCGCTTGCCCACCGTGTCGAGCCACGCTGACGTGGTATCCTCTCGCGTTAAGATAATTGCATACCGCGAAGATATTTTCCTCCCTATCTTCGGCAAGCAGAATCAGCTGAGCGCCGGCGTTTGGGGAAGCCAGCGCAGTTATGGACGTGGGGGTATCCAACTCATTGTGGTTAGTTGAGGCGGCGCCGTTTTGTGGATTGGCGAGCGCGGCATCATCCGGGCGGTTTTCGTTATGCCAGGGTAGGGTAATCGTGAACCGGCTCCCGTGATCGACTTTGCTTTCTACGGTAATACTGCCGCCATGCATTTCCGCCATTTGTGCCACGAGTGCCAACCCCAGCCCCGTTCCGTTATATTGCCGATTGAGCGCGCTATCGAGTTGCACGAACGGTTTGAATAATCGAGGCATTTGTTCCGACGCAATGCCGATCCCATTGTCCCACACCGTAAAATTAGCCACACCCGCTTGCTCATCGCCGACGATGTCTAGCCCAATCCGTCCATTGGCTGGTGTAAACTTGACGGCATTGCTTAATAGCTGTAGTCTGGCGAAAATCTGATAGAACTTGAACATGGGACGCCTCCTGAGTAAGCTAGAGGAAACTCTAGTTTACCGGTTCCAACAGGAGGACATCCCATGCTCACCCATATTTTACACAATTCTCCCGCATTATGCACA
>CAIKBD010000079.1 GCA_903825565.1 uncultured Anaerolineales bacterium
CGCTCGCGCGACATCCGTGCGGCGTCCCGCCGCGTTACGGACGCGCTAGCGCCTCTCCCCAATAGGGGCGAGGGAATTTACCCCTTCTCCCTTTGAGGGAGAAGGTTGGGATGAGGGTCGCCTGACTTTTGAAAAGCCCTGTCCTTTTTTACATCCCGACTTGTCACTCGCTCCGTTTGTGTGTACAATTGCCGCCAACAGGGTGAACCTCTATGGACATTCAAACGCTGCTCGGACACATCCAATCGTACAACCCGCAAGCCGATAGCGCGCGCATTCGCCGCGCGTACGATCTCGCGTTTGCCGCGCACACCGGGCAGATGCGCTCGACTGGCGATCCGTACATCACGCATTGCCTCGAAGTGACCGGCATCTTGGCGGACATGTATCTCGACGAAGACACGCTGATTGCCGCCTTGTTGCACGACGTGCCCGAAGACACCAAAGTGCCGCTCGAAACGATCCGGAGCGAATTTGGCGACGCCGTCGCAAAAATGGTGGACGGTGTGACGAAACTGTCCGGCTTGCGGCTGGGGATGGAGCAGACGCAAGCCGAAACGCTCCGCAAGATGTTTATGGCGATGGCGGAAGAAATTCGCGTCGTGATGATCAAACTGGCGGATCGGTTGCACAATATGCGGACGCTGTACGCGCGCCCTCCGGAAAAACAGCGCAAGATCGCGCGGGAAACGATGGAAATTTTTGCCCCGCTCGCCAATCGGCTGGGGATGTACAACATCCGCCGCGAGCTCGAAGACCTCTCGCTCAAGCATCTCGAACCTGACAAGTTCAAAGAAATCGAAGATTTGCTTGCCGACGACAAGGACGATCAGCAAGCGTACATCCAGCAAGCGATGACGATTGTGCGCGAGCGTTTGGCGCAGGAAGAGATCGTGCCGCGCTATATCGGGGGCCGCCCCAAACACATCTACAGCATCTACAACAAGATGGTGCGCAAGGGCCGCGATTTCGATCAGATTTACGACATTCGCGCCATTCGCGTCATCGTCGAAAATATGCGCGATTGCTATGTCGTGCTCGGCATCATTCACAGTTTGTGGACGCCGATTCCCGGCGAGTTTGACGATTACATTGCCAAGCCGAAAGAAAATTTGTACCAGTCGTTGCACACCGCCGTCATCGGTCCTGCCGGCAAACCGATGGAAGTGCAGATTCGCACGGAGGACATGCACGAACTGGCGGAGTTTGGGATCGCGGCGCATTGGCGCTACAAAGAGCCGGGCACCAAGCATGATCCGGCGTTCGAGGAAAAGATCAACTGGGTGCGCCAGGTCATGGAGTTTCGCAAAGACATTACCGACGCGCGCGTGTTTGTGGATTCGCTCAAGACCGATGTGTTTCAGGATCAGGTGTACGCGTTCACGCCCAAAGGCGACATTATCGAAATGGCGATGGGCGCGACGCCGATTGATTTCGCGTACAACGTCCACACCGAAGTTGGCAATCGCTGTCGCGGCGCGAAGGTCAACGGCAAGATTGTGCCGCTCGACTATCGCCTCAAAACTGGCGACCGCGTCGAAGTCTTGACGACGAAAAAAGGCGGACCCAGCCGCGATTGGCTCAACCCCAGTCTGGGGCTGGTTCGCACGGCGCGCGCGCGCGAAAAAATTCGCTACTATTTCAAGCATCAGGAGCGCGAGCAAGCCATCGCCGAAGGGCGCGCCTTGCTCGAAAAAGAGTTGCACAAACTGGGGTACGATCAGCGCAACTTGGAAGAACTCGCCAAGTTTTTCAACTATCGTGCGGTGGACGAGTTTCTCGAAGCGATTGGGCACGAAGACCTGAGTATGCAATCGGTCAGCGTGCGTTTGCTCGAAGCGGAGCGCGTGAAAACACCGGCGGTGGAGACGCCGCCGCCGCCGCCGGTTTTGCCCAAAGCGCCGGAAAGTACGCTCACCGTCGCCGGTGTAGACAACCTCTTGCAACAGGTGGCGCACTGTTGCAATCCCTTGCCGGGCGATCAGGTGATTGGGTACATTACGCGCGGGCGCGGCATTACAATTCACCGGCGCGATTGCAAAAATATTGTGAACGTGGACACGGAGCGCGAGCGGCTGATTGCAATTGATTGGGGCAAGACGGACGAAAAGGTGTACCCGGTATTGGTGCAGGTGCGCGCGTTCGATCGCGCCGGGTTGGTGCACGATATTTCCGGCATTGTGATGGCGGAGCACGTCAACATGACTTCGACTTCGGCGGTGGCGGGGCGCAAGGATCGCATCGCGGTCATTACGGCGATGCTCGAAATTTCGAGCGCGGCGCAATTGACGCGTATCCTCAACAAGATTGATCGGTTGCCGAATGTGATCGAGGCGCGCCGCGTCACCGGCAGCGATTAGCCGGTTTTCAGTCGCGCGCGATCAACTCGATCACTTTGAGCAAGCCCCAGATCAAGCCGATCAGCACGCCGACGCCGGCGAAACTCAACAGCGCGGTGATGAGCGCGGTGCGGCCCCAGATCAGCGCGATCAACCCGCCGCCGACAAGTAGCGTGATCAAAATGCCGCCGATGATCAATTCGCGTTCGATGTCGCCCTGGTACTTGCGCGAATTGAACGGCTTGTCCGATTTGTTAGGCATAGTCGCCTCCTCAAGGTGCGGCGAAATTATATCACAAAACAAGCGCGCGCCGATCTCTTCAGACCGGCGCGCGCTGGCGTTGGCAGGGGCGCAGAGATTTGAACTCTGAACGTCCATTTTGGAGACGGACAGTTTGCCGTTAGCCTACACCCCTTCGACGGAAAACATTCTAGCACAAAGCCGAGAATCGCGCAAATTCACCCGGCGATCAGCCGAACAGTTTCGGAAAATTATCCCACAGCAGAAACAACGCCAAAACGATGATGAACCCGGCGAAGATTTGGCGCAGGCGATGCGCGGGCAACCGCTGTGCCAGCCGTGCGCCGACGAATGTGCCGGCAAGCCCTGCCGCGACGAAAATCGCTGTGATCGTTCCGTCCAACCGGTCGCCGTTCCAATGCCCCAGCAAGCCCGCCGCGCTGTTCGCCGCGATAATGACGAGCGACGTACCCACCGCTTGGTTCATCGGCAAGCCGACGAGCATGACCAGCGCCGGCACGATGAGAAAGCCGCCGCCCACACCCAGGATGCCGGTGAGCAAGCCAATTCCCGCGCCGCTGGCGAGCGTGAGCGGCAAGCGTTGCCGGGTTTGCGCGGGCGCGGACGGTTCGCGCCGCGTCAACATCAACGCGCCCACCGTCAACATCAGTCCGGCAAAGGCAATCAACAATGCCGCGGGCGAAAACAGTTTTGACCAGCCCGCGGCGAAAAATGCGCCGATCATTCCTGCGCCGCCAAACCCCACCGCCACCTGCCAATTCAACCCGCCGCGCGCGTGGTGAAACGTTGCGCCGAGCGCGCTGTTCGCGCCGACGATGGCGAGCGAGGTGGTGACTGCGGCTTGCGGCGACTGTCCAACGAGATACACGAGCGCGGGCACAGTCAGGATCGAACCACCGCCGCCGAGCAAGCCCAGCGACAATCCGATCCCGAAACCCAGCCCGAGTTCCAGTGCCACATTCGGCATTATTTGCCCGCGCCTTTTTTAATCGCCATCCCGCTGTGCGTCCAATCGATCATCCCGCCGCGCAAGTTGAGCGCGGTGTACCCCGCCGCGATCAATTGGCGTGTTGCCG
>CAIKBD010000080.1 GCA_903825565.1 uncultured Anaerolineales bacterium
CAGGGCTTTTCAAAAGTCAGGCGACCCTCATCCCAACCTTCTCCCTCAAAGGGAGAAGGGGTAAATTCCCTCGCCCCTATTGGGGAGAGGCGATAGCGCGTCGTCTGTGCGGCATTCTGCCGCGTTATGGACGCGCTAGCGGGGTGAGGGGTGATGTCAAGCGACTTTTGAAAAGCCCTGATTCACCTTGGGGCTACGGTTGGTGCAAGTCGTGCCGCCCTCACCCCGCAACGCGCAAATACCCTTTCCCGCATTGCAGGGAGGGCAAAGGTGAGGGGTAAGGGCAAGCGACTTTTGACAAGCCCTGAAGATGATTTGACATGCCTGGGGGTACCGGGTAGAATACCGGCAATCTGCAGAGGAGGGCATTCGACGATGATTGACTTGACGCTGACAGAAGAACAACTCGCGCTGAAAGAATTGGCGCGCGAATTCGCGCAAAAGGAAATTGCGCCGGTTGCGACCGAATTGGATCGGCTCGGCAAGTTCCCCGCCGACCTGATCAAACAAGCGCACGCGCTCGGCTTGATGAACATTACCTTGGAAAGCGAGTACGGCGGCGGCGGTTTGGGCTGGCTCGAATCGTGCATCGCCACCGAAGAATTAGCGGCGGGGTGCGCCGGTGTGGCGACCGCGTGCAACGCCAACGAACTTGCGCTCACGCCGATCCACCTCGCGGCGACGCCGGAGCAAAAGCAAAAATTCATCACCCCGATTGCGCGCGATGGCGGCTTGGCGGCGTTCTGCGTGACGGAACCCAGCGCCGGCAGTGATGTTGCCGCGATGCGGATGCGCGCCGTCAAAAGCGGCGCAGAGTACATCCTGACCGGCGTCAAGCACTTTATCACGAATGGCGATGTCGCGGATCAGTTGACCGTATTTGCGATGACCGATCCCGAAAAGAAACATCGCGGCATGTCGCTCTTCGTCGTGCCGGCAAACGCACCCGGCATTACGCGCCGACACATGGGCGAAAAAATGGGTCAGCGCGCCTCGGACACGGCGGAAATCGTGTTCGAAGAAGTGCATGTGCCGGCGGCAAACTTGCTCGGCGGCGAAGGCAATGGCTTTCGCGTGGCAATGGAAACGTTTGATCGCACGCGTGTTGGCATTGGCGCGATGGGCGTGGGCATTGCGCGCGCCGCGCTCGACGCCTCCGTCAAATTCGCCAAAGAGCGGCAACAGTTCGGCAAACCCATCGGCGATTTTCAGGCGATTCAATTTATGCTCGCCGATATGTCCATCCAGATCGAAACCGCGCGGCTCGCCGTGTATCACGCCGCGTGGCAAGTGGATCGTGCGCTACCCTACGCCTACGCCTCCGCCATCGCCAAAGCGTATGGCTCGGATGTGGCGATGCATGTGACGACGGACGCCGTGCAAATTCACGGCGGGTACGGTTACTATGCCGAATACAAAGTTGAAAAATATATGCGCGATGCCAAATTGCTGCAAATTTACGAAGGCACCAACCAAGTGCAACGGCTAGTCATTGCGCGGGCGTTGCTGAAAGATTAACAGGGAGTTTGGGTATGAGTCGTGATTTCATTCTGGTCTTTGGCGGTGGGATGGTGTCGTTGATCACCTCCTTGATCGTGTTATTCATCGCCGATTTTTTCTATCGGCGCGAACAAGCCAAGCCCAAACAATTTTTTATGCCGCCCCCCCCAGCGCCCGAATCTATGGCATTGAAAGAAGACCAATCCACCGAAGCCTAGGTACCCCGCGCCGTGAGGTGTGTTTCGCAAGCGCGCGCCGTTTGCGTTGCCGCTCGCGGCGCGTCTCGTATAAATCACGTTCCAAAGGAGGAGCGACGATGAATCTGGTGGTCTTGATCAAACGTGTGCCGGACACCGAGACGCGCATTCAGATCAAAGAGGGCAAGGTCGTCACCGACGGCATTTCGTGGATCATTAGCCCCTACGATGAGTACGCGGTCGAAGAAGCGTTACGGATCAACGAGAAACTCGGCGGCGGCAAAGTTACCTTGCTCTGTCTCGGTCCCAATGACGCGAAAGAGACGATCCGCAAGGGGTTGGCGTTAGGCGCAGATGACGCCGTGCATCTCAACGATCCGGCGTTCGGCAATGGCGATGCGACCGTCACGGCGAAGGTGCTTGCCGCCGCACTCAAAAAAATGCAGTACGATTTCGTGCTTGCGGGCAAGCAAGCGGTGGACGAGGATAATGCCCAAGTCGCCGTGCGCGTTGCAGAATTGCTCGACCTGCCGCACGTTAACTCGGTGATCAAACTCGAACTCGCCGCCGACAAGCAATCCGCGCAATGCACACGCGAGGTGGACGGGGATCGCGACGTTGCCACGACGACGCTGCCGGCGATCATCACCGCGCAACAGGGCTTGAACGAACCGCGCTATCCCTCGCTCAAGGGAATTATGGGCGCGAAGAAAAAACCGATTGTGGATTGGAAAGCGGCAGACCTGGGTCTTGATCCGGCAACGTTGAGCGCCAAGTTGGAAACCGTGCGCGTTGACCCGCCGCCCGCGCGTCCGCCGGGCAAAAAGCTCGCCGGCGATGCGGCAACTGCGGCGAAAGAATTGGTGCGCCTCCTGCGCGAGGAAGCGAAGGTGATCTAAAATGGGCAACAACATTTTGATCGTGGCGGAAGAACGCGAAGGCACATTACGCAAAGTGGCGTACGAACTCGTGACCGTCGCCAACGCGATGGCGCGCGAATTGGGCGGCGCGATGGAAGCGTGCGTGCTCGGCAACGGTGTGGCGGCGTGCGCGGACTCGCTCGCGCAAACCGGCGTCACGCAAGTGTATTGCGCCGACAGCCCGGCGTTGCAACACTTTGCGCCGGAGGTGTTTGCGGCAACGCTGGCGGACGTGATTCGGCAAGCCGCACCGGCGGCGATCTTGTTCGGCGCGACCGGCTGGGGCAAGGAACTTGGCGCACGCGTCGCCGCAAAACTCGACCTGGGTGTGGTTGCCGATTGCGTGGCGTTTCAGGTGGAGGGCGGCACTCTGGTTTTCCAGCGCCCGATTTACGCGGGCAAGGCGATTGCCACCGTCCGGGCAAAGGCATTGCCGGTGATCGCGAGTATGCGCCCGAATATTTTCCCGCCTGCGCCGCTCGGCGATGCGCGCGCGCCGGTGCAAGCGGTTGCCGTGAGCGCGGTTGCCGCGCGCTCCCAGGTCATCGAAAAAGTGAAGAAGGAAGCCGCGGCGGTAGACCTCGCCGAAGCCAAGGTCGTCGTGTCGGGCGGGCGCGGCGCAAAGAGCACGGAAGGATTCGTGCCGATTCACGAACTCGCCAAGATTTTGGGCGCGGCGGTCGGCGCGTCGCGTGCGGCGGTGGATGCGGGCTGGATTGATTACAGCACCCAGGTCGGTCAAACCGGCAAGACGGTTGCGCCGCAGTTGTACATCGCGCTGGGCATTTCGGGCGCGATCCAACATCTCGCCGGCATGTCCTCGTCCAAAGTGATCGTCGCCGTGAACAAGGATCCGGATGCGCCGATCTTTCAAGCGGCGGATTACGGCATCGTCGCGGATATGTTCGACGTGTTGCCGGTGTTGAATGAAGAACTGAAACGGGTGTTGAGCGAAAAGTAAGTGTGCTGGCTCGCCGCAGTTTTCACTGCGGCGAGTTTTTGTGCTTGACGATTCCCAGGTTTCGCCGTAAGATAGAGCCAATCTGCACGATCCAACTTGTCCCCGAGGCTCTCAACGATGAAGAGCGATCCGTTCGTCACAGTCCGCCGCATGTTTCCCGCGCGCTTGTCGCCACAAGCGTTGGTCTGGTTCTGCCTCGTCGGTTTTTTCCTCGCCGTGTCGCTGGCGCTCATGCCCGGCGCACACGCCTCCGCCCCGCGCCAAGCCGGCACGCCGGACGTGGTGATCACCGGGACGCCTGCCCCCGCTCTGCAAACGCGTTCCGCCCAATTCGCCGCCGGCGCGGCGCGCGCGCCACGTTTGGACATTGACGCTAACACGGTTGCACTGTACCACCTGGATTCGGTGATTGGCAAAACCATTATCGAAGCGACCGGCAATTATTACGGCGTGCTGTTCGGCAACGCGACGATTGCGACGCCGGGTTTGTTCGGCGGGGCGTTGTTGCTGGACGGGCGGTACGGACCGGGATCGTATGCGCGCGCGGTGGTGCCGGGCGGGATGCCGCAGGGCACGCTCGAAGCGTTTGTGGATTTTTCCGCCGCGTGCGGAATGCCGAACGACACCTTCACCATCGCCAGCATCGGCGGCGAGTTTGGCAGTAGCGCGTACAGTGCGCGCTTGATCGAGGACGCCGGCAGACTCAATTTTGAAATTTATACGGACGGCGGCTGGTACGTCGCCAATAGTGGGATCAACGCGTGCCGGTACTTGACCGGCTGGGATCCGCCCGCCGCGCCGCTGTGGCCCTACGAGCGCTGGCGGTACCATCACGTCGCCGGCACGTGGGGTCCGCGCGGTATGGAAATTTGGGTGGACGGCATTTTGCACGGCACGACCTATCCCAATTATTTTTCCAACGGACCCAACCTGGGTTACGCATGTAGCCCGCAAGATCAATTGGGCGTGACGTATCCGTACTGCCCGCATCCCTACTTGGGGTGGACATATCCCGGCGTCTACACCGGCGGCTTGACGTGGCGGAACACGCTGTTGATCGGTTGCGATCCCGATGGCAATCCCGGGCATTGTCACGGCGGCAAAATCGACGAGGTGCGGTTGAGCAACATTCAGCGCACGTTCGAGCCGATGTACAACCCGGTGCCGCCTGCCACGCCGACGCGAACGCCCACCATCGCCGCGCCCGATCCCTACCCCGATTTTTCCGTCGAAGCGTTAGTCATGCCCAAGCCGGCGACCGTGGCGATGACTCACACGATTTGGATCCAGATCAAGAACTCTTCGAACATTGCTTTCAATCGCGCGGCGGTTGACACAACGCCGCTGGTTGGGCAGGCGAGCGGCACGCGTCGCGCCGTAAACCCGGCGCTGATGTCGCCGCGCGGTTACACCGGCACGTCCAGCTATTTCTTTTACGTCGAAGTGTACGTGGACTTGGCAAAACCGGCGGGCGTGACCACGCTCGGCAATTGCTCGACGATGGACGGCGGGGTGAACTGGGGCTGGGTGTACAACTTGGGGGCGAATCAAACCGTGCAAATGCCGATGGATTGCTGGCTGACGCCGGGCAATCACGCGTTTTACGCGCAGGTGGATTCGTGCGATGATCCGAGCGGAGAGTTGTGTAGCACGCGCTACGGGTTAGTGCTCGAAGCGAACGACACCAATAATATTTTTCCCTTTGGGGGACCCGTTTATAGCGGACTCTTTCCGACAAATTTCTTGCCGCTGATCCGGGTGCGCTAGGCGTTTATAACTGATGCGGTACGTTCAAGACCCTTCGGGTTTCTAAAAACCCGAAGGGTCTTTTTGCATTACCGCGGCGATGTCCGCGCGATACACGCCCCACATTCGCGCCGGCAACAATTTGCCGATAGCGACCATCACTTGGCGTGCCGCTTGGCAATCGCGCGCGGCGCGCGGCAACGCGCGCGGAACGGCAAGTTGGTACGGCGCGCCGAAATTCACCGTGAGTGTCTGCGCCTCGTCCTCGAAAATTCCCGCCGGCAAAATCGGAATCCGGTCGCGCGTGAGTAGCAAGAGAAACAAACCCGCGCCGTGCGGCGGCGTGCACAGTGCCAGCCCCGCCCCCGTCGCGCCTTCCGGCGCAATGCCGATCAATTCCGGCGGATCGCGGCGCGTGAGTGTGAGTGCCTGCCGGATTGCCCACGCGCCCTCACCGCGAAATTCATCGTGCCCCAGCACCGGTGGCAAGCGAATCAGCCCGTATGCTTTTCCCAGTTGCCCGAAGAACCAGCGCGTCAACGGTTGCTTGATCCATTTGCCGAATCCGGTCGGATACCACCACTCGCGCGCCATCGCCAAATGAATTTCGCGCGGCGCGCCGGTGCGGCGCGCGGCAACGGCTTGCGCCATTGCGCCAGCACCCCACCACGCGCCCAACCCCGGGCGGTCGTAATGATTGAACGTGAGCACGAACGGCTGGCTCGCCGGAATGTGTTGCGGGTTGAGCGCGCGCGGCGGCGGGGATGCGCCTTGCAACAATGCCGCTGTGTCCGCGCAGAGCGAAGAAGGTCCGCCGAGCGCCAAGCGTACCAAGCGCGGTAACAATCGCACCGAGTAACGATAACGCGCGGCGCTCATCGTACGCATTACCTCCGGGTGACGGTGTAGACCAACCAGATCCGTTGCACAGCAGTTACGTTGGTAAACACCGCGAGCAAACTCAACACGATCAACAAGGGCAGGTCGCCGAAAAATGCCGTGAGGATCAAGCCGAGGACGAGTAACGCGATCCGTTCAAAGCGCGTCAACAGCCCCTCTTTACATTCAACCTGAATGCCCTCCGCGCGCGCGCGCGCATAACTCACCATCAGCGATCCCAGGAGCGCGAAAAAGAGAACGTAGGCGACCCAAATCATACCGCGTTGCAAAAACGCGTGCAACATGCCGAGGAACAGCGCGCCCTCGGCGAAACGGTCGGTCGTCGAATCCAGAAATGCGCCGAACACCGTGACGCGATTCGTCATCCGCGCGAGCGTGCCGTCAAGCGCGTCGAAAATGCCGGCGACGATGATCAAAATGCCGCCGAGCGCAAAATTGCCCAGTGCCAACACCACACCGATCCCGCACATAAAGCCAAACCCGATCAGCGTCAGCGCGTTCGGCGTCATGCCCAATTTGTGCAAACCAGCGGCGATGACATTCAGAAATGCTTGCGCGCGTGCGCGCACGATTTTACTCAGCACCCAATTCCCTCTTCGTATCACTTGGCGCTTGGCACGGCAATCATCGCCAAGCGATCCATTCCCAATGCGCGCACATCCACCGTGCTTGCCTCACCCTCGGTTGCCAGTTCGCTCAGGCACGCGCCCACTGCCGGCGCAAGCGCCAAGCCCGCGCCGCTAAAGCCGGCGGCGACATACAAACCCGGAATTTGTGGCACGTGTCCCAGGATGGCATGTCCGTCCGCGCTCTGATCGTACACGCCGGCGTGTCCGCGCACATAGCGCGCGTGCGCCAGGGCGGGCAGACGCGCGGCGAGGCGCGCTTGCACCGCCGCGATGAACCCGGGCGCGATGCCTTCGTCGAACGCATCGGGATTCGTCTCGCTTTCGTGGTCGGGCGCGTTCAAGCCGCCCATCGTCAAGCCGAAAGTGTGCGGACGAAAACGCGCGCCGGTCGTCCAATCTTCAAACGCGCAATGCCCCGCTTTCAACGCGGCAGGGCGATCAAAGAACGCGAGTTCCGCGCGTTGCGCGCGCAAGCCCAACGGCGCGTGGAGCGGTTTCAGCAAACGATCCGACCAGGGACCCGCCGTGATGACGACGGCAAGCGCGTCAATGGGACCCGCATTGGTTTCGACGCCTGCCACGCGATTGTGTTGCACGCGAATATTTTTCACGAGCGTGCCGGTGCGAAATGCGACACCCAGGTCTTTGGCGCGCGCCGCGAGCGTTTGCGTCGCCAGTGCCGGATCGACAAAGCCGGCGGCTGGCTCGTACGCGGCGAGCGCGAGATCATCCACGCGCGCGGCGGGTTCAAGTTCGCTCAAGTCGGCGGGGGTGAGCAGGCGCGTGTCCGCGCCCAGCGTTTGCAACTGGGCAACCTGCGCGCGCAATTCCGCCGCATCGTTTTCGCCGGCCGTGATCACCAAGCCAGTCGGCGTCCAGCCGCACGTGCCGCCGACGATTTCCTTCCACGCGCGAAAAAAATTGACGCTGGCAAGCGCGAGCCGCGCTTCGACGGGATGCGGGTAATGCGCGCGGATCAGCGCGCCGCTCCGTTTCGTCATCCCCGAAGCCAGCGCGCCCTTTTCGACGACGATGACGCGCACGTTTTTTTGCCGCGCCAAATGAAACGCGGTACTGCAACCGATAATGCCCGCGCCGATCACGATCACGTCCGCAATGAGCCGGCTCATGGAAGCGCCCCTTCGTTCGAGACGTGCGTTTTTTTCTTGCGGCGCGGCAAGCGGAACAAATGGCGCACGCGCACCGTGCGGTGTTTGCCAACGGAGCTGGGGACGGGCGCGGGTTGCGCGGCGATCAACTCTTCATAGTACGCCAGCACGCGCCGCGCGATCAAATCCCAGTCGTACTCCGCCGCTTTGGCTTTGCCGGCGGCGCACAGTTTGGCGCGGCGTTCCGGATCGTTGAGCAGATCGATCAAGGCGTGCGCGAGCGCTTGTTCATCTTCCGGCGGCACCAGCACGCCATCCACGCTGGTTTCGATCACGGCGCGATAGCCGGTAATAGCGCTTGCCACAATCGGGACGCCTGCCGCCATCGCCTCGAGCAAAATGATCCCGAAACTTTCAAAGCCGGTTGAGGGTGCGCAAAACACCGTGGCGGTGCGATAATAGCGCGGCAATTCTTCCGGCGACACATACCCGACGAAATGGACGCCGCGCAATTTCAGCGCGCGCGCGTAGCGCACGAACGGTTTCTTGTCCTTGTCGGTAAACGCGCCGACGATGATCAGCCGCGCTGCGGGGATCGCTTTTTTGATGTGCGGGTACGCGCGCATCAAAAAGCGAAACCCCTTGCGCTTTTCCATTCGCCCGACGAACAAGATATTCGGGCGCCCGTCGTCGAATTTTTCAATCGGTTTGATATCCGGCGAGCAAAAGCGGGCGCAGTCAATTCCGTTGGGGATGATCGTAAATGCGCCGGGAAAATAGCGCGTGATGTAATCGCGCACGGCGGTGGAAACAAAAATGCGCCCGTCGAGCCGGTTGAACACGCGTTTGACGAGGGCGTGTGCGTACTCGAACACGGCGTTGCTTTCGCGGTACGCGTGAAACGTGCCGACGTTGACCGCGTGCGAATGGCGCAGGACGGCAAGCGAGAGGATCGGCACGCCCGGCTCGTGCACGTGCACAATGTCGAATTTTTCCTGTTTGAGGATTTGCTTGACGCGGCGATACACTTGGGGCGAAAAAGTGATGCGCGCGGTCGAGCCGCTGAATGGCACGGCGGACACGGCGCCGCTAACCTTGATCACATGATCGCTCAATACCTCGTCGTCTTCGCTCGAGGCGACGATGATGCGCGTGTCGTGCCCCAGCGCACGGAATCGCTGATCGAGCGCGGCAATATGTTCGGTGACACCACCGGGGTAGGGATAGTCGTACGGAGAAACCAGAGCGATTTTCATAAGCCCCAATTCAAACGCGCCAAGGTTGCCTACTTTCGTTTGCCCAAATTCCGGCGCAGGTGTTTGACCGGCAACTTGACCAAACTCTGGAAGAGTTGCGCGGGTCCAATGCGCGCGAGGTAGCGCATTTCTTCGCGCGTCCAATAATGCCCTTCGACGGTGGTCGTCTTGTCCTTGAGCGCGCGTAACAAATCGTCCGCACTCGTTCCTGGGTAGACGGTGGCGGCGGTGCCAATCGTCGGCAGAACGTGCGAATCACTGCCGCCGGTTTCGGCGAGTTGCAATAAACGCGCATTCAACTCGCGCGCTTGCTGGGCGACCACCCAACCGGCAAGTGAGGGGTTGAGCGTTTCAAAGCCGTCAAAGTACACCTCGTCGTGCGGGTGGCGATGAATGCGTAGCAACCCGTTGCGCCCAATCGAGCGGATCATCCAACTCATCGGGTGCGGCGCGATCACGACGCCGCCTTGCGCGTGCACTTGCGCGATGGTCTTGTCGAGTCCCATCAGCGACTTGAGCGGTTGGTCAATGCCCAGCACCAACAGGTGCCCCTCCAGCGTGGTGACTTCCATGCCGGTCAAAACCTGAAACCGATAGTTGCCTCGCGCCGCCAAGTTGCGCGCCTCGTCCGCGCCGTCGAACATGTCGTGATCGGTAATCGCGATCAAGTCGAGCGCGGTTTCGTTTTCGACGAACTCGAACACTTGGCGCACTGATGCCATGCCGTCGCTGTGCGTCGTGTGAATGTGAATGTCGGCTTTGCCCATAATTGAAAAATCCGAAATTCAAAATTCGTTTGCCGGCTCCGGCGCGCGGAGTCGGCAATTACGAATTGGAAATTTCCATCTCCCAAATTTTTTGAAACATCAACCACTGATCCGGGTACTGGCGAATGTATTTTTCCATCACCTGCGCCATGCGTTGCACGCCCGTGTGAATGTCGCGTTCCAAGTCGCCGGTTTTTTCGAACCAGAGCGGCGGCTCGATGTAGACGATACTGCGATTGTCCGGCTGGCGCACGGAGAAACCCATCACCACCGGCACGTTGTACTTGAGCGCCAGTTGCACCGCGCCGTCCGGCATCCGCGCCGGGTGATCGAAGAACATGACGTAGGGTCCCGTTTGCGTGAGGTCGCGATCAAACGCCAGCCCGGCGATTTGCCCCGCGCGCAACGCCTTGATCAACGCGCGCGGCGCAACGTCGAGCGGCACCATTTCAATCCCTTGGCTGTTGCGGAGTTGGAGAATAAATTCAAACAACTGGGGCGGCTGGAGGCGTTCGTTCGGCACGACCACGTGTGTATTGAGATGAATGGCGGTGAGGTTGATGAACAAATCCCACGCGCCAAAGTGGGCAGACCCGGCGACGACGCCTTTGCCGGCTTGGAGCGCAGCGGCGATATAGTCAAAGCCGTGCACGGCGGCGAGTTGCGCGCGGATTTTTTCTTTCGTCATGCCGTGCGCGCTGAATAGGTCGTAATAATTTTTCGCCAAGTTTTGAAACGCGCGCCGCGCGATGGCGTTTGTCTGTGTGGGCGAGGCGGGATTGCCCAAGACACGCCGCAGATTGAAAAAATACGTCGTTTGTTTTTTGGCGGTCAGCGCGAATGCCACGTCGCCGGCGCGCGCAAACAACCAGTAGCCCACGCGCGGCGGTAGCCGGGGACAGATGAATGCCGCGAGGCGGAACAAATAGTAGGTCAGCATCGCCCTTCCTGTTTCGAGTGCGCTCAATTCACCAAGCGCGAATCTTTCACTTTGAGGTTCAAGCCCTTCCACATCGGGCGAAAGATGTACCACTGCTCCGGGTAGAGTCGGATGAATTCTTCCATCCGCCGCGCGATTTCTTGCATCGTCGTTTGCAAAATCTGGTGGCGGTCGCCCTGTCGCGTGATCCAGATCAACGGGGTCGTGTACACGTCAATGTGCCCGGTGGCGTCCACGTGAGCGTGCCCCAGAATGATGGGCGCGCCGGTCAGCAATGCCAGTTGCGCGGGACTCGTGGGGAATTGTGTTTCGGTTCCGAAAAAAGAAACGGTGGTCGTCGGAATATCAAAGTGATGCGTGATTCCAAAGTCAATCAGGAACGCGGTCATCTCGTTGCGTTTGAGTGCCTCAAGAATCCGGCGCGCGGCTTGCTCGTACGGAAACAGGTGGATGCGATTGCGTTTGCGCACGCGCGTTAGCCAATCCATCAAGCGTTGCGGGCGCAATGTCTCGCCGGTGAGGGTGATGGGCGCGTAACGCAAGGCGAACACCGCGCTGGGTAAATCCATATTGCCGAAATGGGCGCTGACGATGATCGCACCCTTGCCGTGCGCCAACGCCTCGGTAAACACGTGTGGGTTATGAATCGTCACGCGCGCTTCCAAATCGGCGAGCGTCATTTGCGGATAGAGCATCACATCGCGCAGATGCCGCGCGTAATTTTCAAACGCGCGGCGCGCGGTGCGTGCCACCGCCGGGTCATCGGCGGGTTTGTCCAAGACATGCGCGAAATTGACGTGCGCGACGCGCTGGCGCAACGGCATCAGATAGTACAGGGTTGCGCCCAACCAAGTTGCCCCCTGCAAACTCCACGCGCGCGGCAACCAGTTGGTAAGCCACACTCCCAGTCGCCAAATCCAATACAGCACGGTCTCGTTTCCCTTACGCGTTCAATGATTTTCGGCGATCAACGCGGCGAGTGTCTGCGCGTACTCTGCCACGCGCGCCCGGTCGAGCGAACAACGCACTTCGCGACCCTCGCGGTGCATCTTGATCAAGCCAGCGCGTTTCAAGCGATGCAAATGCCAAGAGACGAGCGGCTGACTCATCCGCAAGCCGCGCGCCACTTCGGTGACCGTTAATTCGCGCCGCGCGAGTTGCTCAATGATGCGTAACCGGGTCGAATCACTCAGCGTGCGAAAATACTCGCGCAATTCCTTAAACCCGCGACTATCCATAGGCGGTGCGTCTGGTGCGTCCTAAAATATATAAATCTCCACTTATATATTATTCCGAAATTTTCTCTTGTCAAGCAGAGGCGAACGGGGTATAATGCGCGTGAGGAAACAGTATGCAACGTCCAGTCTTGCATCGTTGGGATGTAACCCCCGCCGAGGCATTGGAAATTCAACACGAATTAGCGGCGCGCGTGATCGAACAGGATCAGACTGGGGTCGTGCGCTTGGTTGCCGGCGTAGATGTCGGGTTTGAAGGCGCGCGCAACGAAACGGCGCGCGCGGCGGTTGTGGTGTTACGGTTTCCCGAACTCACGCCGGTTGAATCGGCGGTAGCGCGCCTGCCGGTTACGTTTCCGTACGTGCCGGGTTTGCTGGCTTTCCGCGAAATTCCGGTCGTGCTCGCCGCGTTTGCCCAGTTGAACACCGCGCCCGATGTGCTCATCGTGGACGGGCAGGGGCGTGCGCACCCGCGGCGCTTTGGCATCGCCTCGCACTTGGGCGTGTGGTTGGACGTGCCGACAATTGGGTGCGCCAAATCTATCTTGTGTGGGCGCGCCAAAGAGCCGGTGGATCGCGCCGGGGCGTGGTCGTTGCTGATCGAGCAGGGTGAGACGGTTGGCGCGGCAGTGCGGACGCGCCCGGGCACGCAACCGGTGTATGTTAGCGTGGGGCATCGTGTCAACTTGGATCGCGCAATTGCACTGGTTTTGAAATGTACCACTCGGTATCGCTTGCCGGAAACGACGCGCCACGCGCATCGGGTTGCCAGCGGCGAACCGATTGATCTAGATTCTGGCACAGCGAGATTATTCTGATGGCAAACGACAAAAAGATTTCGCAAGCGGCAGAATGGCTCAAGCACGCGCGGCACGCGATTGCGCTGACCGGCGCAGGCGTCTCCACGCGATCCGGCATTCCCGATTTTCGCAGTCCCGGCTCGGGGTTGTGGAAACGCGCCGACCCGATGAATGTCGCCTCGATGTGGGGCTTTATCGAATACCCCCAAGGATTTTACGATTGGGTCAAGCCGTTGGCGCAAACGTTGTTGACGGCGCAACCCAACCCGGCGCATTGTGCGCTGGCGGAATTGGAAACGCTGGGCTGTTTGCGGGCGATCATCACGCAGAATATTGACGACCTGCATCAACGCGCCGGCTCCAAGCGCGTGCTCCAAGTGCACGGGCACCTGCGGCAGGCGACGTGCATTCGGTGCTATCACATGGTCGAGGCGCAACCCCTGTTCGAAAAATTTTTGGCGGACAGCGACCTGCCGACGTGCGAAATTTGCGGCGGCGTGATGAAACCGAACGTGGTGTTGTTCGGCGAGATGTTGCCGGTGAGTGTGATGTACGAGGCGACGGAAGAATCCAAACGGTGCGACGTGATGTTGATCGCCGGCTCGTCGCTGGAAGTTGCGCCGGCGGCGGATTTGCCGCTCGTGGCGAAAAAGAATGGCGCGAAATTGATCATCGTCAACAATTCATCTACCGTGCTGGATTCGCAAGCGGCGCTGATTTTGCGTGAGGATGTGACCAGCGCGTTGCCCAAAGTGGTCGCGCAGATGCGAAAGTAAAATCGGGTGAGGAGTACTCCTCACCCGATTTTTTTATGCCGCAAGAATTTGTCGCTGGAGTACGGCAATTTGCGGGCGCGCGTCATCTTGGCTCTGCGCCTCGCAAAAATTCCAGAACATCCCGATATTGCTCCGCGCCCAGTTTGCCGGCGTCTTGGAGCGCGCCGATCATTCCCCGCAGTGAAATCGGCGCGTGCACACGGTAGCCCTTGCGTTGCAAATTTTCGACGCCGCCTTGTTCGCGGTCAATCAGCACCGCTATATCGCGCACGATCAATCTCGCTTCGGTCAGCGCACTAATCGCTTCGAGTTTGCTTGCGCCGGTGGCGATCAGATCGTCGAGGACGACGACCACTTCGCCGGGGTGATACTCGCCTTCGATGGGGCGACCCGTGCCGTAGGTTTTCACTTCGCGGCGCAAATAGATCAGCGGGCGATCCATTTCGAGCGCGACGGCTGTGCCGATGGGCAATGCGGCGTAGGGGATCGCCGCCAGCCGGTCGAATTTGAGCGGCTGGAGCATTCGCGCGAATTCGCCGGCAACGGCGCGCAAAACCTGGGGGTGCGAAACCAGCACGCGCAAGTCGAGGTAAAACGGCGAAAGGACGCCAGTTTTGAGTTTGAAGGTGCCGAACTCGATCACTTGGGCTTGATACAGTTGGAGAATCAGATCGGTATTCATACGTGTCTCACAAAATCCAAATTCCGTTGCGGCGCGCGCTCACGCGGGTTTGCACCGTTTGCAGACGCCGCGATACCGCGCCAGTTGTTGCGCGGCGGTAGTGGCTTTTTCCAAAGTGGCAAAGGGACCACACCACCAGCCGCTGCGGTTGGTCGCACGCGGGTGGATGCCCGCGCCGGCGTTGCAAAAAGCGCAGTGGGCAAAATGCACGCGGGCACGATAGCCCCGCGTGCGCCAATTCACGTAGACGTAATAGGTAGCCATCGGCAGTCTCGCGGATGCGGTGTGATGCAAAACAGTGCGCCGGCGCACTAGTCGGCTAGGATGTCGGCGAGCAGGGTCATGCGGATCACAACGCCGTTTTTAACTTGGCGGAAATATGCCGCGTTTGGCAACGCATCCACCTCGGCGGCGATTTCGTTCGCGCGCGGCAGTGGATGCAGGACGCTCAACCCCGGTTTGGCTTTTTCGATGAGGGCGCGGGTGAGGAGGTAAAAGTCCTTCAGCTTTTCGTACTGCTTGAGATCGCTAAAGCGTTCCTTGCACACGCGCGTCATGTACACCACGTCGGCGGTTTGCAAACTGCGCGCCAGATCATTGGTCTCTTCAACGCTAAAGCCGCGCTCGCGCAAATCGTCGGTGATGGCGGTGGGCATTGCCAACGCCGCGGGCGTCACAAAAGAAAATTCGACTTGGAATTCGCTGAGTGTGCGCGCGAATGAATGAACGGCGGGGCTGTGTTTGAGATCGCCGACGAGCGCGACGTGTAACCCATCGAGCGTTTGCCGCTCCGCGCGGAGTGTGTACAAATCGAGCAATGCCTGGGTTGGGTGTTCGCCCGTGCCGTCGCCTGCATTGATGATCGGCGCAGCGCTGGCGTTGGCGGCGACGCACGCCGCGCCGGCGTCGGGGTGGCGTAGCACGATCACGTCGGCGAGGTGGGCGACGGCGCGAATGACATCGGGCAAGGGTTCGCCGCTGATCGCCGTGGCGGTTTTGGCATCGGCGAGGGAGAGCACGCCGCCGCCGAGGCGTTGCATTGCCGCTTCAAACGCCAGGCGCGTGCGAATGCTCGGTTCGTAAAAAACGGTCGCCAGCATTTTGCCGTCGAGCGTCCGCAATCGCTCGCCACGTGCCAGACGCGCGGCGAGATCGTCGGCGCGCGCAAACCACTGCTCGATCTGGGCGCGCGAAAATTGCGCGGCGGATAAAATGTCGGCGTGTCGAAAACTCATCCCAGCCCTCCATTGGCATTTCGGCGCATCTAAAAAAACCTTTGAGAGGATTTCTCAAAGGTCGGCGATTGTTACACGGGCAAACAACCACAAGGCGCTCCGGCGTTTGTGTTGCGCGCGTTAGTATAGTAGGATCGTTTGAATTGTCAATCGGCGGGGCGGAAGGGCAAGGGCGTGTTCATCGGCAGTTTTGTCGAACGAATGTCTTGCCCCTACTTTTTGCATCTTGACAATCCCAGCCCGGCGTGGTACTCTTGGGGCGATGGCAAGCGCAATGGATTTTTTGCTTCAATCCCAAAATGCCGATGGCGGCTGGGGATACCGGATCGCCGGCATGTCCTACGTCGAGCCGACGGCGGCGGTGATGCGAGTCCTTCCCAGTTCATCCGCGCGCAATGCGGCGCGCGATTTTTTATTGCGCGCGCAACACGCGGACGGCGGTTGGGGTATTGCGGTGGCGGATTCGGAAAGCGGCTGGATGACGGCGTGGGCGGTGCGTGCGCTTGCCGAATTGCCCGAAGCGCACGATGCGGCGCGGCGCGGTGGCGTGTGGTTGCTGGCAACTGAAGGGCAACGCATCACGGACCCGGACGCGCGGCGCGTTATTCAAAAGTTACACAAGATTGATTCTGCGCTCGGCGGGTGGCCCTGGCAACCGGGCGATGCGGGTTGGGTGCACCCGACTGCGTTGGCGGTGCTTGCGCTGGTAGCCGTGGGGCAGGGCGAACAGGCACGCGTGCGCGCGGGCATCGCGTATTTGGAAGATCGCGCGTGTTCCGAGGGCGGTTGGAATATTGGCAATCCGTGGATGCTCGACAAGCAAATTCCGGCGACGATTCAAGACACGGCGGTTGTGTTGCGAGCATTGCACGCGGCAGGCGAGACGCGTAGCGCGGGGCGTGTGGCGCAAGCGATTGAGTATTTGCGAAATGCTGTGGCGCGCGCGCAAACGCCCGCCGAATTGGCGTGGGGCATTTACGCGTTGAGAGATTGGGGAATGGGCACGGGAGATGCGTTGGCGCGTCTAGAGGCGTTGCAACAATCGAACGGTAGTTGGAATGACAATCCATTCATCACCGCGATTGCGAGTCAAAAGTGAAAAGCGCAAAACGGCAAGTAGAACCGGAAACGTGAAACGCCCAGAAATCGAAAATCCAAAATCGAAAACCGAAAATGGCTTGACGCGGCGCGCGTTTCTCCGCCTCGCGCTTCTCACCGGCATTGCCGCTGGCGCGGGCGTGATCTATAAATCTACCGAGGCGGTTGGGTTTGAGCGTTGGTTTCGGTGGATGGCGCGCGGTCAACTGGCGCGGTGGTTCGCGCCGCACGCGCGCGTCGCGCTCGCGGCGTGCGCGACGTATGACGCGGACGTGCTCGGCGCGGTGCGCACGGCGTGGACGCGCGCGGCGTTGCCGAACCTGGGTGGCGCGCGTGTTGTGCTCAAGCCGAACTTGGTAGATTTTGTCGCAGGGTATCCATGCTTTACGCATCCGCGCATCGTCGAGGCGATGATTCACCTCGCGCGCGAACAGGGCGCGCGCGACATCGTCGTCGCCGAGGGCACGACGTTTCGGCGCGATTCGCAAGCGACGTTGGAGGCGACCGGGTACAGCGCTCTGCTCGCGCGCGAACACGTCGCGTTTGTCGATCTGAATTACGATGACCTCGGCGAGATCGCGCTCACGGGCGGCTACACCAAACTCAAAACGCTCTTTGTCGCCAAAACGATCCGCGACGCGGATGTGGTGGTCTCGTTGCCGAAAATGAAGACGCATCATTGGACAACCGTCTCGGCGAGCGTTAAAAATTTTTTCGGTATTGTGCCGGGCATCAAGTATGGCTGGCCCAAAAACACTTTGCATGTACAAGGCATCCCAGTTTTCCTCGCCGAGTTGGTAGATTCTCTGCCAGTGCGCGCGTGCGCGGTGGTGGATGGCGTGGTTGGACTCGAAGGCGATGGTCCGATTTTTGGCGGTGCGGTGCCGAGCGGAGTGCTTGTGGCGGGCGCGGATTTGCTCGCGGTGGATGCGACGTGCGCGCGCCTGATGGGGTTCGAGCCGGCGCAGATTGATTATTTGGATTTTGCGGCGTGGGCGGGGCTTGGCGTGATTGACGCGCGCCAGATCGATCTGGAGGGCGATCCGCTCGCGCGCTTTCAGCGCACGTACGAACCTCCGCCGACGATGTAATGACGATGCCCACTTTACTTACCCGCCGCAATGTACTCCTCGGATTTTTGATCATCGCCGTGCTAGCATTGGCGATGGAACTTGGCTTAACATTACCTCTTGTGCTGGAAACGTGGCATCCGTACGATTTCGGGCTTTACCTGGAAATGGGGAATGCGGCACGGCTCGGCATCAACCCGGTAGGTCCTCGGCATTATTATCCGTTGCCGACCGTGTTGTGGATTTTCGTGCCGCTGTCTTTATTGCCAGATGGATTTCGTCTAGTGTGGGCAATTGCGCCTTTTGTGTTCATTTTGATCTTGCACCGTCGTCAAGCGGCGTGGTTTGTCTTGTTCCCGCCGTTGTGGTTCAATGTGACCGATGCTATGCTGGATGGTTGGTTACTGTTACCACTGGCTTGGGTCGCGGGCAATCGTCCGGTGCTTGCCGGAATCGGCGCAGTCTTTTTACTCATCAAACCGCAGTTAGCGATCTTTGTGGTTGCGTATGTGTTTTTGCGTTGGGTGCTTACACGCGCTTGGAAAAATTGTATAGCGTTTTTGATCGGCACAGTGATCTTTTGTTTGCCGGCATTTATTTTTGATCCGCTTTGGTTATTCCGCCTTGTTGATGTTTTACCGCAACGCGCCGGCGAGTCTATGGCTGTGTTTCCTCTGCTCACTTCGTCGGTGTGGGCGTGGTGGTGGTTGGGCGGATTTGGCGTGATCATTGGCGTGCTGATTTTGGTTGGCGCTAGCGGCTTGGCGGTTTTGGCGTTCAAGCGAGGCGGAAATCCGATCGCGGTCGCACAAGCTCTGAATCAATTGCTTGTGCCAGTGCTCTTCGCGGCGAACCTGACGACATTGCTCGCCGTGGTGAATGGGCGCCGACAAATTCTTGCGCTGACCGGCGCGGCATTGCTCGCTTTTACTTTGGATGCAGGGTTAAGTGGTTTTGGCGGCGGCTATGTTCTGCTTCCGCTCGTCGCACTCTATTTTCAATCGAAGGTTGGACGCAATGAAACGTAGTACGCTTGGCACCGTAGTGAGCGTGTCCGTTATTGTGATCTGGCTGTTCGTTGTCACGTTTGCGTACTATATCGCGCACAAGCCATTCTCCGACAAGAACGTGCTGGCAATTTTGAATGTCCTGAGCGATGTGTTCGTCGCCGGCGTGTTGTTTGCGCTGGCGATTGGGTTGGGGCGACGCGTTCTGTCAAGTTTTGATTTTGCTTCAACACTCGAAAAATTTGTGTTTCAATTTGGCATTGGATTTGGCATTCTCTCTTTGACGACCTTTGCGCTTGGTTTAGCCGGACTGCTCTACCAGTTTTTGTTTTGGATCCTTGGCGTTGGAGGTATATTTCTACTTCGCAATGATTTGCGCGCTGAGTGGAAACAGTGGCGTGGGATGCGCTGGGTTGCCACCTCGCGCTTTGAGCGGGTGTTGCTCGGGTTTATCGGCGTGTCGCTGGGCTTGGCGTTTCTGGTAACGCTTACTCCATCACTCGGCTGGGACGCCCAAATGTATCATTTGCTTGTCGGGAAAATTGCGCTGACACAGGGACGTATTACAGTCCCGCCGGATATTCCCACATTGAGTTATCCATCGTTCGTTGAAATGATATATCTTGCCGCGATGACACTCAAAGGGGATGGCGCAACGCCAATGCTTCATCTGAGCTTTGCGTTGTTGACGGTTGGTGCGCTCCTGGCTTTCAGCCGGCGTTTTCTCGAAACGCAGATCGGTCTATTGGCAAGTGCGATCTTGCTTGCCGTGCCATCGTACTTGCTCGTGGCGACCTGGGCGTACGCCGATGTGGCGCTGACGTTTTATGTGTTCATGGCGTTTTATGCCACCGCCATTGCCCAGGAGAACCCGCAAGACCGTTGGCTCGTTCTTGCCGGGGTCTGCGCCGGCATCGCGTTGGGAATAAAATATACGGCGCTCGATTTGCCGATTGCGCTCATGGCGATGTTGTGGTTTGGCAAACGCGTGCCATTCAAGCGTTGGTTGTGGTTGCTGGTGCCGTGTGGCGTAATCGCCGCGCCGTGGTATTTGCGGAACTGGGTTTTTATGGGCAATCCGCTCTATCCGTTTTTTTTCGGTGGGCGGTACTGGGATGACTTTCGTTCAAGCGTCATGAGTCTGTTCGGAAGCGGTTTGCTCAGCCAGCCGTGGCGCATCGTGCTGGCACCGTGGGAAGCGACCGTTTTGGGGCAAGAGGGCAAAATGATGTACGAAGCGACGATTGGTCCCGGTCTGCTTGTCACCGTGCCCATTTTGATTTTTGTTTGGCGCAATGAACACACTGCAACGACGCGGACGATCCTGCGCCAGATGCTCGTTTTTAGTGCGACGCTGTATCTCTTTTGGTTGGCGGGAGCCAGTGTGTCGCGCTCCTTTATTCAATCGCGGTATCTCTATCCGGTTTTTCCGGTGCTGGCTTTGCTCGGGGCAGTTGCTTGCGCGCGCTTAGCCACGCTCGATCTCGCGCAGTTCTCGGTGGCGCATTTCTCGCGCTTGTGGTTTGGCTTGATCTTGGCGTTGACGCTCTTTGCCCAAGTGATGGAATTTATCCAGTTGAACCCGTTGCCTTATCTTGCGGGATTTGAATCGCGCGAACGATTTCTCGCCACGCGGCTTTCGCCGCAAGGATATTGGCAGGCACTAGATTTTTTGGCGCAACAGTCATCAACCCAGGTGATCTTTTTGTGGGAGCCGCGGGCGTACTATGCGCCGGCAACGGCAGTCGTTTTGCCCGACGAACTCCTGGATCGTTTCGCGCATTTGCGTTTCAAATACCGCGACGCAACGACCATCAGCGACGCGTTGCGTGCGGAGGGATACCAATACATTTTGCTGAATCGCTGGGGGTTGGAATTTCAATTAGCCGATCCGTTATCGGGTTTGGCGCAAAGCGATGTGGCTGTTTTGAAAGACATCTTGACGCGTCAGGCGCGTCAAGTGTATGGCGCGATTCCCTTCGAGTATGCGGTGGATGGAACAGGCAAGATCAGCATTGCCGGTTCAGATGACGAACCGTATACCGTATATGAGTTGGGTCCCCGTAAGTGATCAGGCGATGGCGTCCATGTCATTGTTAGCGAATTTATGAGCGTAGGAGTCTGTGCGTGAATATCTGGCGGCGTGGAACGCAGTCTTGGCGCGCGCTTGATCCGGCATGGAAATTCGCGCTTGGCGCGTTTCTCGTCGCGCGCGGCGCGTTGAGCGCGTGGGCGTTACTGCTCGCCGGGCTGTTTCCCGTTCTCGTCCAAAATCTCGATTTGTTTGGTGCGCCGACGCTCGCCGTGTTCGACGTGGCGACGGGCGCGCGTTACGCGTATGCGCGCGAGGTGGATGGCGTACGTTTGACTTTTCGTGCGGGCGAGCCGGGAATCGTGCTGGACGATCAAACCGGCAGTGCGTGGTCGTTGCGCGAGGCGCGCGCCGTGTCCGGCAAGTTTGCCGGGCGCACGTTGCCCGCGTCGTTTTATCCGGTCGAAGATATTTTTCCGTATCGCGGCATCGTGCCTGAAACGAATGTGCTTGCCTCCGTTTGGCAACGCTTCGACACGAATTGGTATTTGAAAATCGCGCAACGCGGATATGGCGATGACGCGGCGAGCGCGGTGTACTTTCCGCTGTATCCGTTGCTCGTGCACCTCGCCGGCGGCTCGCTGTTTGCCGCGCTGGCGATTTCGAACCTTGCGTTGATCGGCGCGTTGGCTTTGCTGTATCAGTTCGCGGCGCGTTGGTTCGATGCCGCGAGCGCGCGGCGTGCCGTCGCATACTGGCTCTTGTTCCCAACTGGTTTTTTTCTGCTGGCGGCGTACACCGAATCGCTATTCTTGTTTCTCGCGCTGGCGGCGTTCGAGTGCGCGCGGCGCGATAAATGGATGGGCGCGGCGGTGTGCGGGGCGCTTGCCGCATTGACCCGCTTGCAAGGTGTGTTGTTGGTTGTGCCGCTCGCCTATCTTTGCCTGCAACAATTACGGAATACGCAACACGCGATAGGCACTACGCACTACGTATTACGTATTACGTATTACGTATTACGTAGTGCGTCGTTGCTGTTGCTGCCACTCGCGACTGCCGCATTTCTCGCGTTCACGAATCTCGCGCTTGTGTCGAGTTACGTGGGCGAACTCCACGCGCGATTCGTTTTGCCCTGGGAAAATTTTGCGGCGGCAATTGGTTTGCTGGCGAGTGGGCGCGCGAGTTTTGTGGATGGGCTGAACCTGGCGGTAGCGGTGTTGTTCGGCGGACTGCTGATCGCGATCTGGAAA
>CAIKBD010000081.1 GCA_903825565.1 uncultured Anaerolineales bacterium
AAGAGGTTAATTCGTCGTTGCCGTTGTTGGTGCGCTTTCAACTCCCGCCGACGGATTTTCTGACCATGCGTTAGATGTGCCATAGGGTTGATCCTCCAGGCACATTGTATCCAATTTTATTTTTGGGATAGGCTCTTAGTGTTCTTCACCCAAGCTCGACCACATCAAGAGAGCGAGCAGAAAGTACCAGAAGGATTTCAAGTTGAGGGAAAGAGCCTCTCCCCAAAAAAGAACATCGCGTTTTCAGCGCCCAGTGGCTTACATCACGATTACCAACGTGCGATATAAATAAAAAACTCCTTCCAGACAACCATAAAGACGAAGTTCCTTCATAGCACACACGGATTTATTCGTCGATGGGTCCCATTAGTCCCAGTATCTCTAATCTCTGTGTACTTTGCAATACAAAAGGCATGCAGATTTGGTTATGTCTGAGTTACGATAAAGCAATTATTGTATCTACTTCATCGGCTTGTAGTACACGATGCGTAATCCAAATGGTCGTGCGGGCTTGTGCGCGAATCGCCGAAATAACTGCGCGTTCAGTGATCAAATCCAGGTTTGCCGTTGCTTCGTCGAGCAAGAGAATTGGCGCATCGCGCACGAGCAACGCGCGCGCAATTGCAAGCCGTTGACGTTCGCCGCCGCTCAAACGCAAACCTTGTTCACCGATGCGCGTGTTATATTTCTCGGGCAACGATGCTATGAATTCGTCCATCTGAGCTAACTGTGCGGCTGAAATGATTTCAGCTTCTGTCGCATCGGGACAAGCGAGTAGCAGATTTTCGCGAATCGTCGCGTTGAACAAATGAATGGGTTGCGTGACCACCGCAAACAATTTGCGTGTTCGCTTCGGCGATAGGTCACGCAAATTGTTTTTTTCGATCAAAATCGTCCCCCCCTCGTAATCCCAGAATCGCAAAAGCAAATTAATGAGCGTTGTCTTGCCTGTGCCGCTCGGCGCAACGATGGCAGTTATTTTTCCGGCTATCACATCGAAACTCACGTGATCTAACACGAGTGGTTCGTTCGGCGCGTAACGAAAACTCAAATTGCGAATGTGCAATGCGGGCGTTGCGATGAATGGCATACTCGAATCATCGGCGCGCGATGGGTGAGGCGACACATCGGCAATTTCAAATAAACGGCGCGCGGCAAATAAATGCGCATCGAGATGTTGAAACGCGGGCAACAAGGCAAGCACACCCTCGAAACTGGTCACGACCGCCAAGGCAATCACCGGCAACAACACGCCAGAAATTTGTCCACTCGTTGTCAACGGAATCGCAATCCACAACGCGCACCACAGGGCGAGATTTGCGAACGCAACGCCGAGCGCATTCATTGCACTTGCGAGCCAAGCTAATCGGGTTTGTGTACGCGAGAGTATGCGATTCAATTCGCGAACTTGCGCCACAGATGTTTTTGCTTGACCGAACGCAATCACATCGGCGATGCCTTGCAAGTGATCAACCAAGTACATGGACAGCGTTGCGCGCGTCGCGATTGATTGTTGATTCGCCGTTCGATACATCGGCTGGGTCGCAACCGGCAAAACGAGACCGACGAAAAACATAAAGGCGATGGTGGCGAACACCAATGCAATCGAAAATTCGGCAAGGAAGATGTACATTCCAAGTGCGATGACAAGTGCGACGAGCGGCGGCGCGAGAACACGCACGAAAAAATTTTGCAACGTTTCAACATCGCCGACAATGCGCGCCAACAAATCGCCACTGCGATGCGATACGACGAGCAACTGCGCGGGCGCACCTGGTTCAATTATCTCATAAAACCACACGCGCAAACGTGCGAGCACGCGCAAATTCACATCGTGCGAAATGTAGCGTTCCAAATATCGAAACACACCGCGCGCAATTCCAAAGAATCGCACGCCGACAATCGGCAAGGCAAGTTCGGCGATGGACGGATGCAATGCCGCGCTCGCGATGATCAACGCCGACGTTGCCATCAAGCCGATGCTACTGCCAATCGTCAACACGCCGCACGCAATTGCCAACGCAACTTGAAATTTGAACGGCGCAATCAAATTCAACAATCGCGCGAAAATTGTACGAGAAGATAATTGAATGCTGAGATTTGCGATTTGCGATTTGCAATTTGCGATTGGTGATTGTGCATGGGGTTTTGATTCATCAGCAAAATCAAGTTGTTCATTACGTTCGCGGTTCTGTGGCATCGAAACCAAATTGTAATACGCGCCGCGTTTTTGCATCAGCGTTTCATGCGTGCCCGCTTCGACGATGCGTCCAGCATCCAACACAATGATCTTGTCCGCGTGCTCGACACTCGCAAGCCGATGCGTCACGATTAAGGTTGTGCGATTCTGCGCCAAACGTTCAATCGCTTGCTGGATTTGCAACTCGTTTTCCACATCGAGATGCGCAGTTGCCTCGTCCAAAATCAAAATCGGCGCGTCTGCGAAAAATGCACGAGCGAGCACGAGACGTTGCGCTTGCCCACGACTCACTCGTGCACCTTGTTCGCCAATCACTGTGTCGTACCCTTGCGGCAACGTGCGGATAAACGCATCCGCATTCGCCAATTTCGCCGCGCGAATCACATCATCGCGGTTTGCGTTCAGACGCGCAAGCGCGATGTTGTCGGCGACACGTGCGTCGAACAAGTACGGCAGTTGGGGAACCCACGCAATCTGCGCGCGCCATTCGTCCGGCACAATCGCGTTCAGCGAAATTCCGTCGCACAAAATTGTTCCACGCGTCGGTTCGATGAATCGCAACAGCAAATTGACAAGCGTGCTCTTGCCAGCGCCCGTCGCGCCCACAATCACAACACGTTGACCTGGTTCAATGTCAAACGAAATTCCGTTGAGCGCGGGATGATTGTCGGCGTAGGTGAAATGGACATCGTTGAAAGAAAGATGACGGAAGACGGAAGACGGAAGATGGACGCGAAGCGATTCGGTCGTCGGACTTCCGTCTTCAGTCGCCAGAATTTCAAAGATGCGTGATGCGGCGGCGACGCCCGACATACCTGCGTGAAAACGCGCACCGAGCAAACGCAAGGGCAAATAAAAATCGGGTGCGAGAATCAACACAAAAAACGCTTGCTCAAATTCGAGTTGTCCATAGAGCAAACGCAACCCCACTTGCACCGCAACAATCGCCGTGCTTAACGTCGCAATCATTTCGAGCGCGAACGCGGAAAGAAATGCGATACGCAACACACGTATCGTCGTGATGCGATACTGTTCACTCACACGTGCAATCGTTTCGATCTGTTCACGACTGCGCCCGAAAATTTTGAGCGTCGTCAATCCTTGCAGAACATCAAGGAAATGCGCACTCAGCCAACCCAGTTCACGAAATTGTTTGCGCGTGAGTGCATCCGCCGCATTGCCAATCAAAATCATAAACAGGGGAATGAGCGGACCCGTGATCAACAAAATCATTGCCGAAAGCCAATCGAGGGGAAAAACGAAGACGAGGACGAGAAGCGGAACGAGTACGGCGAGAACAAGCTGGGGCAAGTACTGACTGAAATACGCTTCGAGCGATTCGATGCCCTCGATCAACGTGTGTGTGAGTTCGCCCGTGCGTTCGCCGCGCGTAAACAGTGGACCGCGCGCGAGGATGTGCGCGTACAATCGCGAGCGCAAATCCATTTTTATCCGCGATGCAATTTCAAACGCACTCGCCTCACTGCCCCAGGTCAAGAGCGCACGCGCGCCAAACAACGCAAGCAGAACAAGCATCGGGTTCTGCACATCGGCGAGAGTGGCGTGATGCAAAAAAACGCGGGCGATGATTTGACTGAGCAACCCGGCTTGGGCGATGATTGCAATGCCAACGCCCAAGCCGAGCAGAATCGTCAATGCGAGGAACGTGCGTGTGGAACGCAGTTGAGCCAGCAAACGTGGATCGAGGTTCATAACAAATTTAGACCTTCCAGGTTGTCGAGACCTAGAAGGTCGTTGTTCTAGTGCACGAGCGAATTCTTGCCGACGCGTTGGCGGAACACGTAATACGTCCAGCCCTGATAGATCAATACAATCGGCACAAAGATCAACGCGACAATCGTCATTACGGTCAATGTGTACGGCGAGGACGATGCGTTGTAAATCGTCAAACTGAGTTTCGCCGGGTCGGTGCTCGAAACCAGGACGCGCGGAAAGAGCGTGAGGAAAATCGTAAAGACGGTTGTGATTAAAGTGAGCGCGGTCATCACAAACGCCCAGCCCGCGCGTTGATTGCGTAAGAACCAACTGACCGACAAGAGCGCCGCGCCGCCGAGAATCGGAATGACGCCGGGATTCACGCCGAGCTTGGTGTACATATCGGTTGCCATATAACTTGCGCCGAGTGCGGCGAACAACAAAACGACGGCGGGCAACCACAATTTGAGCGCGAGCGCGTGCGCGTGTTCCATCACCGTGCCTTCGGTTTTCAGCGTGAGATAAATCGCGCCGTGCAGAACGATCAACACCAAACCGTAGACGCCGGTCAATAACGCGTACGGATTGAGCAAGCCGAAGAAATCGCCGGTGTATTGCATCTTGGCGTCAATCGGCACGCCGCGCAACACATTGCCGAACGCAACACCCCACAACAACGCGGGCACGAGACTGCCGAGGCAGATTGACCAATCCCAAAAATTGCGCCACCCCGGTCGTTTGTCTTTACTGCGAAACTCGAATGCAACGCCGCGCATAATCAGTGCAATCAACATCAACACGAGCGCGAGATAAAATCCGCTGAACATTGTCGCATACCAATTCGGGAACGCGGCAAAGATCGCGCCGCCGGCGGTGAGCAACCACACTTCGTTGCCATCCCAGAATGGTCCAATCGTGTTGATGATGATACGTCGTTCATCGTCGTCCTTGCCGAGCCAGGGCAAGAGAATGCCGACGCCGTAATCGAATCCTTCGAGGAAAAAGAAACCGGCAAACAGTACCGCGATTAAAATAAACCAAAGTGTATTGAGATCCATCATCGCCTCCTAGTACGCCCCAACCGCTTCGGCGATTTTCGCCGGGTCGGTCGTCGCATACTTTTTCAGCAAGAAAATATCCGCGCCCATCAACGCGCCGTAAACGAGCGTGAACAGCACGAGCGAGATGAGCACCGCACCGCCGCTCACCGCCAACGATACACCTTGCTCAGTGCGCATCAATCCGAACACGAGCCAGGGTTGACGACCCAGCTCGGTCATGATCCAGCCGGCGGAATTGGCGACGTACGGCAACAGAATCGCATACGGCAACCATTGCAGATAACGCATATTCGCATCGATTTTATTTTGCATCGCCAAGTATAAACACGCGAACGCAAGCACGCCCATCAGCATGCCCGCGCCGACCATGATGCGGAAACTCCAATAGATCCACGGCACGGGCGGCAAGTAATCGCCCGCGCCATACTTTTTCGTGTACTCGGCTTGCAAATCGTTCAAGCCCTTGACCTCGCCGGTCAGTTGATTGTACGAAAGCAAGCTGAGCAAGTTTGGCAAGCGAATCGAAAATACTTCACTGCGCCCGTCCAACGAACCAATCGTAAGAAGCGAGAACGGCGCCGGGTCTTCGCTTTCGTACAATCCTTCTGCCGCCGCCATTTTCATCGGCTGGGTTTGCACCATGTGTTGTGCCTGACTGTGCCCAATCAAAGCGACCAACACAATGCCGATCAATGCATACAACGTGGCATATTGGAATGAGCGTTTGAAAATTTCGACGTTGCTCTTGTGCGCCAAGTGCCACACACTGATACCCAGCACGAAGAAACCTGCCGTCGCAACGCCGGAGAAAAAGACGTGCGGGAATTGTGTCAAGACATTTGGATTTGTGAGGAGCGCAAAGAAATCCGTCATCTCGGCGCGACCATTGCGTAGAACAAAACCTACGGGTTGTTGCATGAACGAATTCGCAATCAAAATCCATAACGCCGATAACATCGAGCCGATGGCGACGAGCCAAATCGAAGCGAGATGAATTCCCTTTGGTAGTTTGTCCCAGCCGAAAAACCACACGCCAAGAAACGTGGACTCGACGAAAAACGCGAGTAAGGCTTCAATCGCCAACGGCGCACCAAAAATGTCGCCGACGAAACGCGAGTACTCAGACCAGTTCATGCCAAACTGAAATTCCTGGACGATGCCGGTCACAACGCCCATCGCGAAATTGATCAAGAACAATTTGCCCCAGAACTGGGTCAACTGTTTGTCTTCTTCTTTGCCCGAACGATAATAACGCGTTTGCATCAATGCGACGAAAACCGCTAATCCGAGCGTGAGCGGCACAAAGAAAAAGTGATACACCGTTGTAACTGCAAACTGCAAGCGCGCCCAAAATAGCGCATCCATTACTCAACCTCCTGAGCTCAAATAAATACCCGCCCTTTTCTCGAATCACTTGTTCGATCAAAGGACGGGCAACTTCACCACACTCCAATACTGATTACATATGTTTGCCAACAATCTATATAAATGACGATAACGATTTATACATAGAGACAGGTTTGCTATGTCAAATGAGTTTCCTTTCAAAGACCAAAATGCTGTTTGGTGGGATGATCATGTGCATCAGTTGGGAATAAGACAAGCAAAGATTGGGCAGCTACTTCGCCAACATTTTGCCAACGGTGCGGTAGATGCGATTCAAACAGGAGACTATCGCCTTCTTCAAGCAGATAAGTCTGATTTTCAATCATGTAGGTGTTCCGGCCGGTTAGACAAAAAACAAACTCATAACCCGTGTGAACGATGGGGTTGGGTCCGCTGTTGGTTAGGGGTTCGAGGTAAACAACAAATGGTTCGACCATACGATTTGTTAACCCCGCACCTAAATCTTCTAGACTGCCATGTGCAAATGCCATACGTGGACGCCGACCGGCTTTGACATGCGCAATACTGCTCTTGGGCACATTGGTTTCAAAGAATGCTGTAATCGGCACCTGCAATGCAACAGCAATTTGTTGCAAAGTGCTAACGCTCGGTGATGTTTTCTGTGTTTCGATTAAAGCCAGAGTGTTGATCGATAGCCCGCTTTTCTCAGCCAAGACTCGCATCGAAAGGTCACGTTCAGTCCGCAATTGACGTAGCCGACTCCCAACATTGACCTCAAGATTTACCGCTGATCCATTAGTAATCGATGGCTGATCACTATCCTGATCTGTTCGAACAACATGATTCAACAAGGTTTTTGGGGGCATTTGAGCACCTACCTAGTATTCTTGAGCAAGTACCAATATTATAGTGCAAGATCGTGCCAAGTCAATATTTGCATGTATCCTGTCACGGCGTGTGCATAGTTAGTTCTTGTCGGAAAATTCAAAACTGAGCGTGATTTGCGCTGGGACCCCAAGGGAATAAGATGGAAGTTGCCAAACAACCTCTTACCCCTTGGAGTCCACAATGATTATAGACCGATACAGCCGTCCTGCCAATTTTCCCGAATGCCAAACTAGCGATCCCATCTTGCAGGAGTTGGATTGGATTCTGGATGATCCAGTCCTGTTCGACTTGGTGCGGCAGGACTTTGCGCAGCACTACAAACCCACTCGCAAAGGACGCCGTCCGATTGCCGTAGAAGTGGTCTGGCGCATGAGCGTCCTGCGCCGCCGCAAGAAGTGGACGTATCGGCAAGCCGAACAGGAAGTTCGCGACAGCCCCACCTATCGAGGCTGGGTGCGAGTCTACACCGAACCGGTACCTGACCATACGACTTTGAATGAGCTGGAGCGCGTGATTCAACCGCACACGTTGCATCGCATCAATGACCGGATGAGCGCGCTGGCACAGGCGTACCATCTCACGCGGGGCTATCGGCTGCGCGTGGACAGTAGTGTAACCGAGAGCAACATTCACTATCCGACGGACAGCGCGTTGCTTTACGATGGCGTCCGCATCCTGAGCCGGTGGCTGAAACGCGCACGTTTGTTACTGCCGACGCGTTCGAATGGCGCACGCCTTTGCCAGAGCCATAACCGCAGCGCGCGCCGCCGGATGCAACAGATTGCGCGCTGGTCACGGGCCAAGCGAGCCGGGCGCACCTCACCGCGCGCTACAGCAAAAAAAAAGCCGTAAATCGGGCATATGCTGAACTTTTGTTACTACTCAGCCGGTAACCGATTGAGTTGAATTTGTGACCGGGATAAACGGTGTCCCAGCCAACGCAGATTGTAGCGCAATAATCGCGCGTTGCCCGTTCTTACGCGCAGTGGAAATGTAGCCGCGAATTTCACAGAACATCTCCGCACCAGTCAGGGTGCGGAACGCTCCTGACACTTTTTGTTTGACTTTTAGCATGCGGATATCGCGCTCCGCTTGGTTGTTGTCGAACGGTACCTTGAAATCATACATAAACGCTAGGACTGCGGCTTTGTGCTTCTTCAGGCGATCCAGCAAGTTCTTGGGTGGCGATTGTTTAACTCGCCCGCGCCGCTTTGCCTTCGGTCCAGCGACTAGCGGCGGCGGATTGATGGAGAGTCCCTCCGCCACCAAAGCATCGTAACGTTGCTCAAACTGCTGCAGTTGCTCAACCTCCAAATGCGATTGGTTCTGTTGTTGGGCTTGCTCAACCGCCTGTTTGATCTCGCGGAGGAGTGTCGTCATGCCGGCTGCCCACGCTTGCCGCTCCGCGTAGTTCTCGGTGATGAATTGAAGTTCGCGCAGATGGTGACCATTGCACAAGCCGTGAGCACATTCGGCATATTGAAAGTAGGATGCCAGACTATCGTGAATGGCGCGACCACGAAAGTTGGGCAAAATGCCAATCGCATCGATAGCGTCTGAACCGCGCTTGGCATGAACCGCATAAACGGTGAGGAGTGTCGTGCTCACCACATGACCCCAATGCAACTTGCCCATCACGCGGAGACCACTTTCATCGAAGTGCGCTACCGCAGCGTGGATCAATTGATCTTTCACCGCGGCGTTAGCGGGCGCAACTTGTTGAGCGACCTGGGTGTTCGCGGCGACCACTGCCGCTTCGGTCAAGGGATGCGCATACAGATCCTGAAATAATTCCGCCGTGCGTTCCAACGGGACAAAATGATAGACGTTAAAGTAGGTCGCTTGGGCTTGCAATTGCGAACCATATTGAACGGGCTGGGTCACTTCGGTGGGAAAAGGGCCAGTGTTGACCGCGCCACACTGCGGACAGGTTTTTATTTCCGCACGATGCTCGGTCACTTCCACCCGCACGGGCGGGACATCAAACACTTGGCGTTTTGCGTAATCCCTTGGCGTTACCTGCACCAAGGCCGCGTGGCACTGCCGACAAGTTGCAACGGGATGGACTTGGATATGATCGGGACGCTCGACCATTTTCAATGTATGCCCAGGATGACCGGGTTGCCCACCCGTGGGTTTGCGGCTGGGTTCGCGTAAACTGCGGGTCCGTGGCTTGGCGAGTCCATCACTGGATGGCGGTTTGCCGCTGTTGCGACTGTTCTTGCCCACTTGGTCTTCGAGTTGTTGCACCCGAGACTCCAATTGGGCAATCACTTGTATCAGTTGCATGATTAGGTTGACGGTTGCTTCTTCGCCTTGGTGATAGATGGCGCGAATTTGTTCAGGTGTAGGTAAGGGTGTTGTTGTCATCGGCTCAATTATCTCGCACCCAAGTATGCATTGCTATACAAATTCGATTCAAGTTCGGTCATGGCTGAGTAGTAAC
>CAIKBD010000082.1 GCA_903825565.1 uncultured Anaerolineales bacterium
ATGTGCTCCCGCGTCTGCGGCATCGGACCATCCGGCGCGCTCACCACCAAAATCGCTCCGTCCATCTGCGCCGCGCCCGTGATCATGTTCTTGATATAGTCGGCGTGCCCCGGGCAGTCAATGTGGGCATAGTGCCGGTTGTCGGTTTCATATTCAACGTGCGAAATCGCAATCGTCAAAATTTTCGAGTCGTCGCGGCGACCTTGCTTCTCCGACGCCTTGGCCACTTCGTCGTAGGACACGAAATGCGCCATCCCGCGCAACGACATCACTTTGGTGATCGCCGCGGTCAGCGTCGTTTTGCCGTGATCGACGTGTCCAATCGTGCCCACGTTGACATGCGGTTTCGTTCGCTCAAATTTTTGCTTCGCCATTTTGACTCCTTGGTGATCAGGCAACCAGTGAATCAGAGCTAGTCACCTGGTTACGGATTCCAATTACCTCATTGCGCGTTACGCGCTGAGACGTTCCTTGCCTAAAATCGTTTCCGCGATATTCGCGGGCAGTTGCGAATAGTGATCGAATTCCATCGTGAACGTACCACGTCCCTGGGTCGCCGAGCGCAAATCCGTCGCATAGCCGAACATGGTGGCAAGCGGCGCAAAAGCGCGAATCGCGGTCGCGCCACCCGCGCGCGGCTCCATCCCCTCGACGTGCGCGCGCCGCGCCGACAAATCGCCAATGACATCGCCCATGAAATTTTCCGGCACGACAACTTCGACGCGCATCACCGGCTCCAGCAGAACCGGGTTGGCTTTGTGCACGCCGGCTTTTAATGCCATCGAACCGGCGATCTTGAACGCCATTTCGGAAGAATCCACTTCGTGGTACGAGCCGTCCACGAGACGCGCCTTGATATCCACAACTGGATAACCGGCGAGCACGCCGCTATCCACCGCTTCGCGCACGCCCTTTTCGACCGCGCCGATGTACTCCCTGGGAATCGCGCCGCCGACGATGCCGTTCTCGAATTCAATGCCCTTGCCTTTTTCGAGCGGCTCTAGTTCCAGCCAGCAGTGACCGTACTGCCCACGCCCGCCGGTTTGCCGGACAAAACGCCCTTCGGCACGCACGGGACGCGTGATCGTTTCGCGGTACGCAACCTGGGGATTGCCGACGTTTGCCCACACCTTGAATTCGCGCGTCATCCGATCCACGAGCACGTCGAGGTGCAACTCGCCCATGCCGCTGATGATCGTCTGCCCGGTTTCTTCATCGGTGCGAACGCGGAACGTGGGGTCTTCCTCGGACAAGCGGCGCAACGCTTCCGCCATTTTATCTTGATCGGCTTTGGTGCGCGGCTCAATCGCAACGGAGATCACCGGTTCGGGGAACTTGATCGATTCGAGGAGGATGGGTTTGTCGGCGTCACACAGCGTGTCGCCGGTAAAGGAATTTTTCGGACCGATGATCGCGGCAATATCGCCGGCGAGCACTTCGGTCACTTCTTCGCGCGAGTTGGCGTGCATGCGAACGAGCCGCCCGATGCGTTCGCGCTGATTGCGGCGCGTGGTGTTGATGTACGCCTGCCCGGCGACCAGTTTGCCGGAGTAGACGCGCACATACGCCAAGCGCCCCACGTAGGGATCGGTGACGATTTTGAAAGCCAGCGCGGCGGTCGGTTCGTTCTCGTCCGCTTTGCGCGTTTCGATTTTTTCCGCGTCGTCCGGCTGTGAACCCTTGACTGCCGGAATATCAATCGGCGAGGGCAACAAATCCACGACGGCATCGAGCACGGGCTGGACGCCCTTGTTCTTCAACGCCGCGCCGCACAGCACAGGCACGAGCTGCCCGGAGATGGTGGCGCGACGCAATGCCGGCATCAACTCAGCGGTGGAAATTTCGTCGCCTTCCAAATATTTGGTGGTCAGCCCTTCGTCCGTCTCGGCGATCATTTCGACCATTTGCGCGTGTAGCTTGGCGGCTTCGGCTTTCAGTTCGGCGCGAATTTCGCGCGGTTCGGGCGCGGCATCGGTATCTACGCCGAACACAAATTCTTTCATCGTCAACAGATCAACGATGCCATCGAACGCGGCTTCTGCGCCAATCGGCATTTGGATCGCCACCGGGCGCGCGCCCAAGCGATCCACGATCATCTCAATCGTGCGATAAAAATTCGCGCCGGTGCGATCCATCTTGTTGACGAACGCCAAACGCGGCACACCAAAGCGGTCGGCTTGCCGCCACACGGTTTCGGATTGCGGTTGCACGCCGGCGACCGCATCGAACACGACGATGCCACCGTCGAGCACGCGCAATGAACGTTGCACTTCGGCGGTAAAGTCAATGTGACCCGGCGTATCAATCAGATTGATCTGATGGTCGCGCCACGAAGTCGTCGTCGCCGCCGCGGTGATCGTGATACCGCGCTCGCGTTCCTGGATCATCCAATCCATAACCGCCGTGCCGTCGTGCACTTCACCGATTTTGTACGTCTTGCCCGTGTAATACAAAATCCGCTCACTGACCGTTGTCTTGCCGGCGTCAATGTGCGCAATCACACCGATATTTCTAATTTTTTCGAGCGGAACTAGTCTTGCCACAACAAATCCTAAATGACAAATGAGCGAATGACAAATGACAAATGTAGACGTGACATGTGTTTGTCATTAGTCATTTGTAATTTGTCATTTCATTTTTACCAACGATAATGGGCGAACGCGCGGTTCGCTTCTGCCATCTTATGGACTTCTTCGCGTTTCTTGATCGTCGTGCCTTGATTCGCGGCGCAGTCCATCAATTCGCCGGCGAGTTTCTCGGCAAAGGTCTTGCCGCTACGCGCGCGCGAGTTGGCAATGATCCAACGCATGGCTAAGGCGGTGCGGCGCACGGTGGGCACTTCGACCGGCACCTGCAACGTCGCGCCACCCACACGACGTGGGCGCACCTCGATGTTGGGGCCGGCGTTGCGGAGCGCCGTTTCAAAAACTTCAATCGGATTCTTTTTCGTCTTTTCGCCGATAATGTCCAGCGCGGCGTAGACGGAACGCGTGGCGACCGCTTTTTTACCGCGCGTCATCACACGATTGATCAACGCCGAAAGCGTCACATTGTTATACTTCATATCCGGCAACGCGGGCCGGTGCTCAACTTTTCCTCGTCGGGGCATTTCCAAAACTCCGTTAATGAGTCAATTAGGCAGTTAGTCGGTGAATCAGTCAACCAGTTACCCAATTCCCAACCGCCTGATCGCCTAAACCACTACGCCGTTGCGGCAGCTTCTTTCGGTCGCTTGGCACCATACTTGGAGCGCGCCTTGCGGCGTTTCTCCACGCCGGTCGTATCCAACGCGCCGCGCACGATGTGGTAGCGCACGCCGGGCAGGTCTTTGACGCGCCCGCCGCGAATGAGCACCACCGAGTGCTCTTGCAACTGATGACCTTCGCCGGGAATGTACGCCGTGACTTCGATGCCGTTCGTCAGGCGCACGCGCGCGATTTTCCGCAACGCCGAGTTGGGTTTTTTCGGCGTCATCGTGCGAACCACCGTGCACACGCCGCGTTTGAGCGGCGAACCCTTGCCGCGTTCTTGCTTGTTGCGCAAGGTGTTCAACGTAAAGCGCAACGCGGGGGCTTTGGTCTTGTTGATTTTGGACTTGCGACCCTTGCGGATCAATTGATTGATCGTGGGCACCTACATTTCCTCCTAGCAAACTCTCCGGCTTGCTGACGATCACGACTGCCGATTTTTGGCAACAAAAAACCCTTCCGCTTGGATTCAACGCGAGCGACGGTATGGCTTGACTCGTGCCATCCGCGCTCACGGGGGAAGGGAACTCGATCCTTCCGTCCAGTCGAGCGGACGATGGGTCTAACCGGCTTCCGCGAAAGGCTTCGTTCAGGCGGCCGCGTCTCCACACTTGCGTGGACAACGACCGTTTGCGGAACCCTTCTACATCCCTGATTCGGGACGGGCGACCCAAGCAATCGCAAAATCGCCGTTTGCAGACAAAACAAAATGTCGTGAGACAATTTGTCTGTCACGATTTGCGCTGTGTGATTATATCCATTCGTGAGTTTCTGTCAAATCGCGTTTCCCGCCGCACATTTTAGGGCACGCGGTGGCAAAAACAGACCCGCCAGAATTTCGCGCCTGCGAACCGGACGGGTCGGGAAACAATCGGCTTGCCAATTTCTATTTGAGAAAGCCACCGCTTGCCAGCGCAATCACCGGCGCGGGCACAATGCCCAACGCGAGCACGCCGATCACGGCGATTGCCAACACGAACGCAACGAACGGCGCAACGCGAAGCCGGTTCCAGCCGCCGGCCGGTTCGACCATGTACATTTGCACGACGGGGCGCAGATAAAAGTACGCCGAGATCAAACTGTTGAGCACGCCGATCACTGCGAGCCACGCCCAGCCGCTTTCAACTGCCGCGCCAAAGATGAAAAACTTGCCAGTGAAACCGGCGAACGGCGGAAAGCCGGCAAGCGACAGCAACAGGATCGTCAACGCCGCGGCGACGAGCGGTTGCGCTTTGGCGACGCCAGCAAAATCGTTCAACTCCAGCCGTTCGCGCGTGCCATCGCTCAACGCGATCACCGCGCCGAACGCGCCCAGATTCGTCAGCGTGTAGGCAAGCAGATAGAACAGCGCGCTCCCTGCCCCGTTCACGCCCATCGCCACCAACGCGATCAAAATATAGCCGGCGTGCGCGATGCTCGAGTACGCCAACATCCGTTTGACGTTTGACTGCAACAGCGCGGCGACGTTACCCAGCGTCATCGTCAGCACGGCGATGACTGCCAGCAGCGCGCGCCAATCCGCCGCCAGTTCCGGCAGTGCGACGAGGAACACGCGGAAGAATGCGCCGAACGCGGCGGCTTTGACTGCCACACTCATAAACGCGGTCACGACCGTCGGTGCGCCTTCGTACACATCCGGCGTCCACCAATGAAATGGCACGAGCGCAACCTTAAACGCAAAGCCAACGCCCAGCAAGCCCATCCCCACGAGCGCCACATCGCTGCGCGGCGACGCGCCCAACACTGCCGCAATGCGTCCCAGGTTCGTCGTGCCGGTCCCGCCGAACACGAACGCGATGCCGTAAAGGAAGAACGCGGACGCGAACGCGCCGAGCAAAAAGTATTTCAGCCCGGCTTCGAGCGACCGCTTGTCCGCGCGCTTGAACGCGGCGAGCACGTAGAGCGGGAGCGACAACAATTCGAGCGCAAGAAAGATCACGATCAGATCGGTCGCCGTCACCATCCCAATCATGCCAACGACGGCGGACAGCACGAGCGCAAAAAATTCACCCGTGTCGAGTTGGTGCGCGCGCACAAAATCAAACGCGAGCAGAACGCTCAACGCCGCGCCGAGCAAAATGATCAGCGTGAGGAACAAGCCGAACGCGTCCGCGACAACCATTTTGCCAAAGCCGGACAGGTTCGCGCCCCACAGCATCGCCGCAACGACTGCCGCGCCGAGCAAGCCGATCAGCGCAAGGTAGCCGAGCCAGCGGCGCTGACTCGCCGGCAAAAACACTTCGCCGAGCAGGACGAGCAACAAGGAGAGCGCGACAATCAACGCGGGAGCGATCACTTGGAGATTGAGATCAAGATTCATAGGGATTTTCGATTTCCGATTGGCGTTAGCGCAAAATACCGATCAAGTCCATCACGCTGGGCTGAATCGGATCGAGGAAGGTGCGCGGGTACACACCGATCCAAACGATGAACACGACGAGCGCACCGAGCAAAACAATTTCGCGCGCGGACAAGTCCTTCAGCGTCTTGTTCGCCTCGTGCGTGAGCGGGCCCGCCATCGCGCGCTGGTACATCCAGAGTAAATAAATTGCCGAGAGCACGACGCCGGTCGCCGCCACCGCCGCGTACATTGGATTGGCGATAAATGCGCCGGTCAGGATCAGGAACTCGCCGATAAAACCGTTCAAGCCGGGCAAGCCCACTGACGAGAACATGACGAGCAAAAAGAACGCGGCGAAAATCGGCATCACTTTTGCCACGCCGCCAAAATCGGCGATGAGGCGCGTGTGGCGACGCTCGTACAGCATCCCCACGAGCAGGAACAGCGCGCCGGTGGACAAGCCGTGATTGATCATTTGCAAAATGCCGCCGCTGATCCCTTGCGCGTTGAATACGAACAAGCCGAGCATCACGTAACCCAGGTGCGACACGCTGGAGAACGCGACGAGCGATTTAATGTCGCGTTGCACCATCGAAACGATGGCGCCGTAAACGATGCCGATCAGCGCGAGCGCAATGATCACCGGCGCGAACTGATGCGCTGCTTCGCGGAACAGGGGCAAGTTGAAGCGCAGGAAACCATACGTGCCCATCTTGAGCAAGACGCCCGCCAAGATCACACTGCCCGCCGTCGGCGCTTCCACGTGCGCGTCGGGCAGCCAGGTGTGGAAGGGCCACATCGGCACTTTGATCGCGAACGCGAGCGCGAATGCGCCGAACAACCAGGGTTGCAAGCCGAGCGGCACCGGCTTGGTCCAGAGATCGGTGAGCGCAAAACTGAGCGTGCCGGTCAGATCGCGGTACGCAAACGCGAGCGCGAGGATGGCGACGAGCATCAGCGTCGAGCCGAACATCGTGAACAGGATGAACTTGAGCGCGGCGTAGACGCGTCGCCCGTGGCCCCAAATGCCGATCAGGAACGCCATCGGGATGAGCGTAAATTCCCAAAAGACGTAAAACAGGAACAAGTCGAGCGAAACAAACACGCCGATGATCGCGGCTTCGAGCAAAAGGAAAAAGATATGGTACTCTTTGACGCGCTCGGTCACGCCAACCCAGGAACCGCCCAGCGCGATCACCATCAAGAACGTGGTGAGGAGGACCAGTAAAATCGAAAGCCCGTCCACGCCGACATAGTACGCAATGCCGAACTGCGGAATCCACGCGACGCGTTCGACGAATTGCAGATCGGCTTCGGCGCGAAAGCCGACGAACAACGCAATACTCACCACGAAAGCCGCGAAAGCGACGAGAACCGCGAAATAACGGATCGCGCGATCATTGGCGCGTGGAATGAACAGCAGAACGAGCGCGCCGAGTAGCGGAAGAACGATCAGGGTTGAAAGCAATGGAAAATTCATATTGAAAGTCGGTTCCTCGATCAGCGTTTAACAACGCCTAGTCTCTCAACTACAATCCTCCCAGAGGGAGGTGTCTACGAGTTCCACATTACGCAAATTATCCCGGCTCATTCAAGACATTCAGGGTTTTGTTCGATTCGCTAATTCAGCAATTCCATCAAATCGCCGTAATCGTACGGCGGACGTTTGCGAACCGCCAATACATCAATCGCGCAATCTGTTTCGGAAATCGTGTACACGATTCGCCATTGGTCGAGACGCATCCGCCACAATTCAACTTGCATGTCACCGGGTGTATCCAGGTGTTTGCTTCCCGATGGACGTGCATTCGTTTCCAACGCGTCAATCGCGCGTTTGACGCGTTGGCGAATATACCCGGGCAGGTCTTTGATTTCGCGCCAAGACTGCGGCGTAACGTACACCGAATAGTGGCTCAAAGTTCCCCCGCAACCTGCTTCCATTCGAGCCAGCCCGCGCGCGCGCGGTCTCCGCCCGCGGCTTTGAGTTGCGCTAATGCTTTGCGCGCGATCTCCAAGTCCTCGACCGTTTCAAGCCATTCAATCAGCGCTTCCCAATCTTCCGCACTCACAACGGCAAAGCGTTTGCCTTTTGCCGTTACGAATTGAACGGATTGCAAAACATCGGTGCCACTCATTTATCGCCTGCGCTTTCTACCGCATCATCAACCACCCGATCACAATCACTGTGCCGATGAGCATCATCAACGCATACGCGCGCGCGTAACCGGTTTGCCAACCGCGCACGACGCGACTGCACGCCGCCGTCGCATACCCCAACCCGTTCGCCACGCCGTCAATGATCCGCACGTCCACGAATTGCCACAACCACATCGCCAGTTTGTAACCCGGCGCGACAAACACCGCGCTGTAGATTTCGTCCACATAATACTTGTGCCACAGCAAATTGTACACGCCGCTGAATTGCTTGCCCAGTTTTACCGGCAAGTCGGGTTGCTTTTCGTACATCCACCACGCGGTCGCAATGCCGAGCAAGCCGACGATCACCGACGCGCCCATCAGCATCCATTCGGTTGACGCGGCGAGATGCAAATCGTGCGGCTTGAACACCGGCTCGAAATATCCTTCGAGGAAATTCGCGCCCAGCACTTTCGGCATGCCGACGTAACCGGCGATCACCGCCAACCCCGCGAGGATCACCAGCGGCGCAGTCATCGTCGCCGGCGATTCGTGCGGACCGCGCCACGCGTGCGCGGAATCGGTCGGCGCGTGATGCTCGACCTCCCAACGCGGCGTGGTGCGGAAGGTGAGGAAGAACGCGCGGAAAATGTAGAACGCGGTCAACCCTGCCGTGATCAAACCGAGCGCCCAGATCGCCAAGTGATTCGTGCCGAACGCGGCGGCGAGAATTTCATCCTTGCTGAAAAAGCCGGAGAGGAGCGGAAAACCGGCAATGGCGAGCGCGCCCGCGCCGAACGTCGCGTAGGTCCAAAACATTTTTTTGCTCAAGCCGCCCAGGTGTCGCATATCAATCACGCCGTTCATCGCGTGCATCACACTGCCCGCCGCGAGAAAGAGCAACGCTTTGAAAAACGCGTGCGTCATCAAATGGAACACGCCCGCGCCATACGCGCCGACGCCGACCGCGACGAACATATATCCCAACTGCGAAATCGTCGAGTAGGCGAGCACGCGTTTCAAATCCATCTGCACGAGCGCAATCGTCGCGGCAAAGATTGCGGTGAGCGCGCCCGTCCACGCGACGACTTCCGACGATAGCGGCGCGAGTTCGAACAGCACGTTCGACCGCGCGACCATATAGACGCCCGCCGTGACCATCGTCGCCGCGTGAATCAGCGCGCTGACCGGCGTGGGACCTTCCATCGCGTCCGGCAACCAGACGTAAAGCGGAATCTGCGCGGACTTGCCGACCGCGCCGGCAAACAGCAACAAGGTGATCGCGGTGATGACCGGCGCGCCGGGTTTGAACAACTCGTGCGCCTCTTTGAACACGTGCGCGAAATCGAGTGTGCCGAACGTCGTGAAGATGAGCAGGACGCCCAGCCCAAAACCGAAATCGCCGATGCGCGTCGTGACGAATGCTTTTTTGCCGGCGGCGGCGGCTTCGGGTTTGAAGAACCAGAACGAGATGAGCAGGTACGAGCACAAGCCAACGAGTTCCCAGCCGACGTACATCAGCAAGTAATTGTTGCCGAGCACGAGCACGAGCATCGAAAAAACGAACAGGTTGAGGTACGTGAAAAACCGGCCGTAATTCTCGTCGTGCGCCATGTAGCCCATCGAGTAAATGTGGATGAGCAAGCCAACGCCGGTGACGACGAGGAGCATCAGCGCGGAGAGCGGGTCGAGCAGGAACGCGGCATCCACCCGAAATTCGCCGACCGGAATCCACGAATAGATCGGCACGTTGATGACGCGCTGGTGTTCGTCCAGTCCTTGCAGCGTAAAGAACGCGAGGAGCGAGACGACAAACGACGCGCCCACCGCGCCGACCGCAATGGCGCTGACGATCCAGCGCGGGAGTTTACGTGAAAAAATTGCGTTGATTGTTGCGCCCGCGAGTGGTAACGCCGGCACAAGCCAGAGATAGTTGATCAAGTGAAAATCCCTTGGTAAATTCGTTGCGCTATTTTGTATGATTATAACCCAAGTTGGGCACGAACTTCTGATGCTTTGAGTGTCTTTGTTTGCTTGCCGCGCTCGTCAAGCAATTTCATCAATTTTTTATTTTGGCGTGTGAGTTCAATTTCACGGTCCAAGTCATCAATCTCGGCTAATATGAATTCGTGACCATCAGGCGAGCGCAAAATCAGACCGCCCCGCTTTGCTCTTCTAAGCAAAGTTGTCAAGGTTTTTGTCCGAGAAGACACGATGACCGTTTTCATAATGTGCAGAAATTTTGATTGTTGCGCCCGCGAGTGGTAACGCCGGCACAAGCCAGAGGTAGTTGAGCGAGTGAGAATCCCTTGTTATCCTTGCGTGTTAATCGCACCTGGTGGGACGGATTCGATTTCAGTAAGCGGAACGCTATCCATATACAATGTATCCGGACAAAAATCCTGTCCTTGCTCCCACTGTACACTTCCCAAAAACGGTTTGACTGAATTAAAGGCGCTGGGATTTCTTAAAGCCCGAAATACGCCAATGCCCAAGTACGGTTTGACGTCAAAACGTTTGGCCTCGCCATTCGTAAAAACCAAAGTGATTGTATAGTCAGGGTTGGGTTTAACCGTTTGTACGCGCGGATTCATCGAACCTCCTTTACCGCAAAGGTTCAATTTTGAAAACATCCTGTCCTTGGCTTGCGAGTTCCCAATCTGCCATTAGATCGTCCTGATGAATTTCGATCCACGCCAAAACAAGTTTCAACCGATTCGGTTTGATTTCGCCTTCAAGGATTTCGCCATTGGGAATCGCGATCACAACTTCTTGCCCCTGGTACTTGACGTGAATATGTGGCAAATGGTGTTTGCGCGTATCAAGAAAATACATTGATACGATGAGTCCATAGAACATGGAAATGACAGCCATCGGTTTAGCTTTCTTTTTCCAGTCGTCGTTTCATTTCTTCAAATGACTTGACGCGCGCCGACGATGGCACACGATAGTTTGCGTGAAAAGATTGCGTTGATTGTTGCGCCCGCGAGTGGTAACGCCGGCCGGTTGTGAATTGATTGATAAAACGCATGGTGTTCACGATATAGTTTTCATTAAATGTTTTATGGCACTGTCGAATTTGTTCGATAGTACCACCTACCTCACCACCATCCGCAACACCATCGGACTGGAATATGGGATGCGCCAGATGAGCCAAATGAACCAAACACTTACACCTTCAACGCACTATGCTTACCCGTCTTGGAAACCTTGGTCAATTGGATAACTAGACGCAGAGCATCATTGACCGCTTTCTCATCGGGAAATGCTTTGGCAATATCTGGCTCAAGCAAAACCAGATTCGTCCCTGCGCGATAACGCGCCGCATATTTTCCGCGCACACTACCCTTGAGCAATTCGCGCATATCGTATTCGCGGCGAAGTTCATCGTCCATTTCAGTTTTAACTTGCTTCTTCATAAACTTTTCTCTCTAGGTGCGTCAACTCGCGCGCACTGATAACCCGAACCCGATCCCCACGTTCTGTAAAAGCCACAATCAACAAGCGTCGCCGGTTTGATTGTCCAATGATGACAAGACGATTCTCTGCTTCCGAATGATCTGGATCAACACTCGTTGCACTAAACGGATCGCTAAAGACTGTCGCCGCTTCCACAAAAGATACTTTGTGCTTGCGGAAATTCTTCGTCGCCTTTTTGGGATCCCACTCAAATATCATCAGGAGAGTCCTCTAATTCAACGTCACCTAATTACACAAATCCCAAACGCACCTTACCTCACCACCATCCGCAACACCATCGGACTGGAATACGGGATGAGCCAGATGAGCCAAACGATAACACTCAATTTGTGAAAGTCCTTGATCCAGCGTTCGTCTTTGCGCGCCAACACAACCGTCGCCCAGACCGCGTGGATCAGCATCAACACTATCGCGATGACACCGGTGATGCCATGCACATCGAACGTCAGCCCACCCGCCATCTCCATCATCAACCCGGTACCCCAGGTATCGCAGACCAATCCCAGCCAAAAGAAAACCAGATGCCAAACCTTGAGCCGACCCTGAAACCGTTCGCTCCACACGCCAATCGAATAGAACACAAGCGCGGAGGTGATGATGATAAACGGAGCGCTAGAGCCAGCCACAGAATTTTACTCCCCTTATTTGGCAACCACCGCGCCTTGCTCATTCATACTCGAACCTATCAACCGAGTTTTGCTTGGGGCAATTTCAACCCCATTCGTCCGCAACTCGTACTCGCTCAGGTCCATCTCGTCATCCCAGGAAACGCCGTAACCACCCACATCCACCACAACCGATTTGAAAAGTGCGTCACTTGCCAACAGTCGGAACCGCTCCAGCGGGATAATTTCTTGGCAACTGTATATTTTTTGAATCCCATTGACGAACGTGACCAACAAACGTTTCTCGCCCAATGGGTCAACGGATTTTATTCTTGGCATAGCCAGGTAATCGTTTGAACGCGCTCACTCTTCGGGATTCAGCGTCACCCGGTACCTGCACGCCTTGGCGCCCGTCGCGCAACACGCCACCTCTTCAATCGTCTCCGTGCCGCCGGTCGCGCGCTGCAACACGCGATGCCAAAACCCAATCATCGAAAAACAGACCGGCGCGCTATTTTCCCAACCGATGCAGTACGGGCACTGCTCCAACTCAATGTAAAACTCGTCGCGCTCGCGCGTCACGCGCACCACCACATCCACCTGCTCGGCGAGCGCGCGCCCGGACGATTCCAGTACCATTTGCACGCGTTGGTGGAGCGGCAACAATTTCATCGCCGCGCGCGCCACAACGACGAGCGACGCACTCTCTTCCAAGCCGCGACTCGCCTGCGCACGCCCCACGCGTTGCAAAATCGCCTTCGAGCCGCGCGCGCCGTAAACGTCGAACAACGCCTGGGTCACCGCGCTGAAATCACGCAGGCGATAACCGGCGCGCGCTTCCGTGCTCGGCGGATAATTGCCGATGTACTGCGCCAAGCCGCCGCGCCGCAACAACTGCTCCGTGCCGCGCACGCCGATCACATCATCCAGCCCGACCAAAAAAGTGCGAAACGCCTTTGCCGTCGCCTGCGGCTCTTTACCCATAGTCCACTCCGCCGCGCCCTATTCGTTCAAGACAATCTTGAATCGGCACATCGCCGCACCGGTTGCGCGACACGCGATCTCTTCCACCGTAAACGCGTCGCTACCCAACGCCCACACTACCAAACCATGAATGAAACCAGCAACCGAATAACAGATCGGCTTGTCGCCATGCACGCCAAGGCAATAGATGCACGTCGGCTCTTCGTAAATGATCGCCGCGCCCTCTTCGACAATGCGCGCCTGCCGATTCATCTGCGCATTAAGTTCTTTCACCGCCGCTTCGAGTGCAATCTTGACTTTGAGATGCGCCGGCAACAACGTGATCGCGATCCGCGCGGCGTTGGCGACGAGCGGGTTTTGTGCGATCCCGTGCTTGGCTTGGATTGCGCCGACGCGATGCAAAATGGCGCGATAACCGCGCACGCCGTAAATAGATTGAATCGCTTGCGCGATCTGGGTCACGAATTCAGCGCGATGCCCGCCGCGTTCGAGATCACTCGGTGGATAATTGTTAATGTACGCCGCAAGATTTGCCTGGCGCAAAACTGCCGCCAGCCCGTGTTTGCCCAGCACTTCTTCCGCGCCTAACAACACGGCGCAAAACGCGCGATTCGTCAACCCCAGATCACTACTCATTCCGTCCCCGTGCGCGCGCGAACACGATAGCGGCACGCCGATTCACCCCGCGCGCGACACGTGATTTCATCCACCGTGATCGTCGCGTCACCAAGCAACGTTCCCAGCAAACCATTCAGCAAACCGACCCCGGCGTGACAGACCGCCGCATCGCTTTGCCAACCCGCGCAGTAACAACACGTGCGCGCCTCATAGTACCAACCCGCCCAATCTTTGGCGACGAAAATCTCATCGCCGACTTGTTCACGCATCGCGCGCGCCGCCGTCTCCAGCACCAACTTGATCTGTTGGGAGGGCGGCGCAAGTTTGATCGCCGCACGCGTCACATTCACGAGTTTCTGGTTTTCGACGATCCCCAATTGCGCTTGCGTGCGCCCCACGCGTTGCAAAATCGCTTTAGAGCCGCGCGCGCCATAAATCGCGTGAACCGCTTGCGCGATCTGCGAAATGTAAACCGACTTGTGCCCCGCCGATTCCGGCGTCGCCGGCGGATACTGGTCAATGTACTGCGGCAAGCCAGCCAAACGCAACGCCGCCGCTAAATCGGCAACGCCCAGCACCTCTTCCAGCCCAAGCAGGAAAATCCGAAATGCCTTGTTTGTCGCTTGGCGTTCGCGATCCGGCATCACATCGCTCATTGCCCTTCACATCTGCTCGCGGGGCAACCTCACCCCTTGAGATCGCTAACCTCGTCCACATCCACCGAATCGCGCGCGCGAAAAATGGCGACGATGATCGCCAAGCCCACGGCAACTTCAGCGGCGGCGACCGTCAGAATCAAAAAGACAAACACCTGCCCGTCAACGAGTTGCAAAAACCGGGAAAAGCCGACGAACGCCAAGTTCACCGCGTTGAGCATCAACTCGATACTCATAAACATGATCAGCGGGTTGCGCCGCAGAAGCACGCCCACCGCGCCGATGCTAAACAAAATTGCGCTCAGAATGATAAAATGATGGACTGTCATTCGTTACCTAATCATCTAGTCAAATCCACCCGTTGCACCCTTGCCGCTGAAACATCGCGCCCCAGCGACTAGCGTTTTTTCGCCAGCACGATCACGCCGACGATAGCGACGAGCAGTAACAGCGAGGTCATTTCAAACGGCAACAGATAATCGCTGAACAACGCCGCGCCGACCACTTGCACGTCGCCACGTTGCGCGATCACTTCCGGCGTCAACGAGCCGCGCGCGGACGGCAACACTGCGAGCGCGAGCACCAGCACCAATTGCACCGCCAGCGCGCCGACAAACCCCAACGCGAGCGGTTTTTGCCATTTCAGCGCACCCTCGCCCTGATCCACCGGCGGGCTGAGGAGCATGATCACAAAGACGAACAGGATCAGGATCGCGCCCGCATAGATCATCACTTGGGCGACGGCGATAAACGGCGCGCTGAGCAAAACGTACAAGCCGGCGAACGAGACGAACACGACGGCTAGGCAAAGCGCGGCATACACCGGATTCCGCAAGCCGACAACACCCAACGCGGCAATTACGGCAATCGCGGCAAAGAGATAAAAGACGATGATTTCCATTTACTTGGCTTTTTCGAGCGTGTCTAGAATTTGTTGATGATGTTGCGCTTCGTGATGCGCGATCACGCCGAGCAACTCGTTTAGCGAAATATTCCCGGCGACTGGGTGCTCGCCGCGCAGTTCCAATTGCGCCGGCGTCAACGTTTCGAGGAACGCGATCAGATCGCGGCGCGATGCCGCTAGTTCCGCGCGCGCCTGCGCGAAAGAAAGCGCCTCGCGTTTGGCGACCTGCCGCGCGTTGTACACATCGTTGTTGTAATCGGCAGGCAAGGTTGGGTTTTCACCGGCGGCGAAACGTTGCGCTAATCGCGTCATCCCACGCTCCGCGCCGATCAAGTGCGCGACCACCCGCTTGATCGTCCAATCGGCGTAGAGCGTGCGCTGCGTCGCCTGTTCGTCTGAAACAGAATCCAGCGCACAATCCAAAGCGGCGCGCGTCGCGCGCAATTTTTCCACCAGCGGAACCAATTCAGTCAGCATCGTCGCCTTCTTATTTTCCGGACGTGTCAAGCCGTCACCAGCGAACGCGTCGCAAGCAAATGACAGACCTCAATTCCATCGTCCAGTTCATTCCAATAAATGGCGTCACCGTGCGTGTCGATGGTCCAATGACTGCGTTGCTTCGGTGTGGCTTGTGCCAACCACTTGAGCCACTTGATCTTTTTCACGGTGATGCCAATCTCACGTCCATCGTCGAGCACGACGTATAACATATCGCCCACAAAACGCACCCGCACGGCGCGCGCATCTCTATTTACCAATCAGCACCAACACCACCGCCGTCACAAAAATGTTGGCGAGCGCGAGCGGCAAAAGCACCTTCCACCCGAATCGCATCAGTTGATCGTACCGAAAACGCGGCAACGTTCCGCGCATCCACATCATCACGAAAATGAAAAAGAGAATTTTGAGGATGAGCCAATGCGCGCCGGGCAAAATGCCAAACGGGCCCTGATAGCCGCCGAGGAACATCGTCGAAGCAATCGCGCTGACGGTGATCATGTTGATGTACTCCGCCATGTAAAACAGCGCGAATTTCAGCGACGAGTATTCGGTCTGATACCCGGCGACGAGTTCCGTTTCCGCTTCGGGCAGATCGAACGGCAAGCGATTCACTTCGGCAACCGCGGCGATGAAATAAATGACAAAGCCGACCGGCTGAAAGAACACAAACCACCAAAACGATTGTTGCTCGACGATCTTGACGAGACTGAGCGAGCCGCTGATCATCAACACGCCAACGAGCGCAAGCCCCAGCGAAATTTCGTAACTGATCATCTGCGCGGTCGAACGCAATGCGCCCAGCATCGAGTACTTGTTGTTGGAACCCCAGCCGCCCAGCACAATGCCGTAAATGCCCAGCGAGCCAACCGCCAGCAGGAACAAGAGCGCAACGTTTACATCCGCGATGTAGAAATTGATCGTGTAGCCGAACACGGTGATCGCCGGGTTCAGCGGAATGACCGCCCACGCGAGCAGTGCCGTTGCCACCGCAATGCCGGGCGCAAGTGTATACGTGACCTTGTCGGCTTGCGCGGGCCAAAAATCTTCCTTCATGATCATCTTGACCGCGTCGGCAATCGGTTGCAACCAAGCGATGCCGCCCGCCGCGCCCACCCGATTCGGTCCCACACGCGATTGGATTTTGGCGACGACGTACCGCTCGACCAACGTCAGGTACGCAAAGCCGGTCAACAACACCACGATGACGACCAGCACTTTGATCAGCGCTTCAATTACAGTGATCAGCCACGGCTCTAGAGTCACAAGTCCCTCAATCTTTACGCTCTACGTTTCACGTTCTACGTTTCACGCTCTACGTTTCAGGTTTCAGGTTTCACGTTTCACGTTTCACGTTTTACGCTTTACGTTTTACGCAATCCGCAATCCGCAATAATCCGTATTTCGCATTACGCGTTCTTCAGCCGCTCAATCATTTCGTCAAGTTTTTCCAGCGTCATATCTTGCTGGTGCTCGTTCCCGTCAATCAGCAACACCGGCGCGTGATCGCACCCGCCAAGACACTCCGCTTCCTTCAGCGTGATCTTGCCGTCCGCCGTTGTGTGCCCGGCTTGGCACCCCAGACGGTGTTCGAGTTGCTCGAGCAATTTATCCGCACCGCGCAACGCGCACGGCAGATCCGTGCAGAACAGGATCGTGTGCGTGCCGGGTTGCTCGCGCGCGTACATCGCGTAGAACGTGGCGACGCCGTTGATTTCGGTTTTCGCCAACCCGACCAGATCGGCGATCTCTTGGATCACATCGTCCGGCAGCCAACCCACTTCGCGTTGCGCGAGATGCAACGCCGGCATCACCGCCGAACGCGGATCGGGATATTGCGCCATCAACTTGGCGATTTGCGTTTTTGCGTTTTCAGAAAGCATGAATCCCTCGACCGATTTCACACGCCCCGCGGCGGAAATCTCCAATCTCGAATTTCCAATCTCTAGTCCCAGTCAAAGCCGCCTTTACGCCAAACATAAACGTAACCCACCAACAGGATCGCCACAAAAATCGCCATTTCGATCAAGCCGAACAAACCGAGTTGGCGGAACAGCACTGCCCAGGGATAAAAGAAGACAATTTCAATATCAAAGAGGATGAACAACACCGCCGTCAAATAATAGCGAATCGAAATACGCCGCCGCGCGGAACCAAACGGCGGCATCCCCGATTCATACGGCGACAACTTGGCAGGATTAGGTTTGCGGGGTCCGGTGATCGCGGAGACGACCAGCGCCGCAGCGGCAAAACCGATGACGACGACAACCATCGCCAAAATAGGCAAATAATCTTCAGGCATTGGGCTTCCACTCGAGGAGATTTAATCTTGGTGATTTATATTACAAATCAGAGTGTTTGTCAAAACCACGTAAAAAAATAGGTGCATCAGAATTTTGGATTGGCAGAGGCGAAGCATTTTCTTAACAAGATAACTGTCGAGAAAATGCTTCGCCCCTGCATAATGCCCGCCCTGCCGGCGCAGGCATCATTTAATCTGGATTTGCGTCGCCGCTTTGACTTCGATTTCGACCAAGCCACGATAAAGTTTGATCACACCCGTCACGCAAATCGGCTTGTCCTTGTACGCGATTTCCGGCGGCGTCGAAAATTTCTCACGGGACTCGCCCCAAATCAAAACGCTCACGCGCGCGGGATCGGGATACGCGCGCCCCAAATCCAGATACGTCGGTTTGCCGGTTGTCTGCGCCGCATAGTTCGCGCGCGCCACCGTGCCGCACACCGTTTTCGTTTGCCCCACATAATTTTGCGCCTCGCTCCACGCAATCGTTTCGCCGCCGGCGTCGCTTGCCGATGCAGTGGGCTTGGGCAACGGCGCCGGCGCAAAACTGGCGACCGTCGGCGACGGTGTGCCCCGTTGCGCTGGCACTTCCGGCAAAACGGGTCTCAGCGCCGCCGGCTCCGGGATCACGGTGATCAAAATCACGATGGGCGTCGCCGGCACATTCGTTGGCAACGCGCGCCCCAATACAATTCCACTCGCACACGCCAAAATGCCGACCCCGATCATTCCGAGTACACCGAACACGATCCATTTCTGGCTAGGCATTGCCAACCTCCTCTGGATAGTTCGGGCAAATTTTCAATTTGCCCAACGCGTGCGTCTTACCCGGTGCAAAAAACACAAAGCACTCGCACCGCGCGGGACGCGTTGCAAGTGCTCAAATGATTCGCAAGTGGGACGACCTCGACCGCAGTCCACATTTCTGCGCTCCGCCGACCAATCGAAATTACGGGGTCTGGAAAACTTGCGCGCTGATTATACTCGAAACGCCGAAAAAACAAAAACACGGCGCGCGGTTCATCGCCGCGCCAAACGTTGCGCTACGCCTTGTGCCCGTGATCCGGCATGTGCATCATCGGGCCGTTCTTTAGGAATTTTTCGGGATCCTTTTGGAACGCGACTTGACACCCCTTCGCGCAGAAATAGTACGTCTTGCCCTGATAGTCCCATTTCCACTTGGCGGTGCTTTCCTCCACCGTCATTCCGCAGACTGGGTCTTTGTGTTGCATGTGAAATCCTCCTGTAATTTTTTGGTAGAACAATTTCGAAAATTGTTCTACTTGATTGCATCAATGCCGATAAAAATTCCGCCGAGATGTTCGCGCACGCCGCGCACCTGAAAGCCGGCTTGCCGCACCAACGCCAGCGTATCCCGATTGAGGTGGCAGTTGCCGGCGATCCGTTTCCACGCCGGCGTCAACGCATCTTGCACGCCGCCGATCACACGATTGTCCACGCGCACATGCTCAACCAAACGGAACGCGCCGCCGGGTTTCAGCACCCGCGCCGCTTCGCGCAAACCGCGCAACGGATCGCCGACCGAACAAAACGTGAGCGTCGCCACCACCGCATCGAACGAGTCCGCCGCGAACGGCAACGCTTCCGCGCGCGCCTGGTGCAATGTGATCGGCTTGCCGTTGCGCCGCGCCAACGCATGTTGCAACGATCCGAGATCGGGATCAATCGCCGCAATCGCCGTCGCCGCGCGATAACGCGGCAAGTTCAACCCCGTGCCGACGCCCAGTTCGAGCACACGCCCGCGCACATCGCGCACCACCCACTCGCGCCACTGGCGCACCCCCAGGTGATCGAACGGCGCGATGATCGGATCATACCAATTGGTCGTCGAATCACTCATTGGCGCATCGCTCCAAACTTGCGCTCGACCGCGCGCGCCACCGCTTCGCGCATTTGCACGTGCGTTGCCATCACGATCAACGCGCCATCCACCGCCATCGCCGGCGGATAGTGACAGCAATCGAGACAGTTGACCGTTTCGAGCGCGACCAAGCCGCCGTACTGTTTTTCGAGATCGCGCGCTTGCGCGATCAGTCTGGGACTTTCGCGGCAACTGCGGCACACTTGGACGATGACGGGAATGAGCATCGCAGTTTCATCCTCCAACGATTTTACAAACGCAACCGCTTAGAGCGCCGGCGCGCGAAAACCGCGCAAGCGCAACGAATTACTGACGACGAACACCGACGAGAACGCCATCGCCGCCGCCGAGATCATCGGGTTCAACAACAAGCCGATGAACGGATACAACACGCCCGCCGCAACCGGGATTCCCAGCACATTGTAGAAAAACGCCCAGAACAAGTTGCCGCGAATCGTGCGAATCGTTTGCTTGGACAACGCTATCGCCGTGACGACGCCGCGCAAATCGCCGGACATGAGCGTAATCTCCGCCGCTTGCATCGCCACATCTGTGCCCGTGCCAATCGCAATGCCAATGTTCGCTTGCGCGAGCGCGGGCGCATCGTTGATGCCGTCGCCGACCATCGCCACCGTTTCGCCTTGCGCTTGCAGTTCCTTCACCTTGTCCGCTTTTTGGTGCGGCAAAACTTCGGCGAACGCGTGATCGATCCCAACCTGGGATGCAATCGCCGCCGCCGTGCGTTGGTTGTCGCCGGTGAGCATGTACACCTTCAAGCCCAGTTTCTTCAACTCGGCGACCGCCGCTTGGGAATTGGGCTTGAGCGTGTCCGCCACCGCGATCAACCCGGCGATTTGCTGATCCACCGCCGCGAACATCGCCGTCTTGCCGGCGTCCGCGAGGCGACTCGCGGGCGCGTCCAAATCACCCAGCGCGATCCCCGTGTCGCTCATCAATTTGGCGTTCCCGATCAAAATTTCGCGCCCGTCCACGCGCGCGCGCACACCATGCCCGGCGACCGCGCCAAATTCGGTTGGCTCGCTCAACTTTAGCCCGGCGTCCTGCGCGTGCTTGACGATGGCTTGCCCCAACGGATGCTCGCTATTTTTTTCGGCGGACGCAACGAGGCGAAGCAAGGTTTCAGGTTTCAGGTTCAAGGTTTGCGAACCTGAAACCTGAAACTTGGAATTTGTAACCACATCGGTCACTGCCGGCGCACCCTGGGTCAGCGTGCCGGTCTTGTCGAGAATGATCGCCGTGACCTTGTGCGCCGTTTCGAGCGCGCCGCCGGAGCGAATGAGCACGCCGTTCTCCGCGCCCTTGCCGGTGCCCACCATGATCGCCGTCGGCGTCGCCAGCCCCAACGCGCACGGGCACGCGATAATCAGCACGGCGACAAAATTGACAAACGCCATGTCGAACGCCGGTTGCGGACCAAAAACCATCCACACGCCAAACGTCGCCAGCGCAATCACCACGACGACCGGCACAAACACCGCCGAGATTTGATCGGCAAGACGTTGAATCGGCGCTTTTGATCCTTGCGCGTCCTCGACCAATTTGATGATCTGCGCGAGTGCAGTCTCGCGCCCGACTTTGCGCGCCTCAAATTTGAACGCGCCCACTTTGTTGATCGTCGCGCCGATCACCGCATCGCCAATATTTTTTTCCACCGGCAAACTTTCGCCGGTGATCATAGACTCGTCCACCGACGAATAGCCAGCGAGCACCACCCCGTCCACCGGAATTTTTTCGCCGGGGCGCACACTCACCACATCGCCGACGCGCACTTGCTCGACCGGGATTTCGATCTCCGCACCGTTGCGTTCGACGCGCGCCGTTTTGGCTTGCAGTTTCATCAGGTTCTTGATCGCCTCGGACGTTTGCCCTTTGGCGCGCGCCTCGAGATACTTGCCGACTTTGATCAGCGTGATGATCACCGCCGCGCTTTCAAAATAATTCATCGCGTCCATTTTGATTCCGAACAAGGGTGCGAGCAACACGATCACGCTGAACCAGTACGCGGCATTCGTGCCCAGCGAAATGAGCAAGTCCATATTCGGCGCGCCCGCACGCAGCGATTTCCACGCGCCGCGATGGTACGAGCGCCCCACGTAAAATTGCACCGGCGTCGCCAGCGCAAACATGCCCCACGCGAACGCGGTCGAGCCAAAGAACCAGCCCCATTGCGCGCGCCACGCGGGCACGTTGTGCACAATGTCATGCGTCATCGAAAGCACGAACAGCGGCGCGGTAAAAATGATCCCGATGATCAGATCGCGCCATTCGCGCTGCCGCTCTTGCTCGCGCAACTCGCGCTCGCGATCCACCAACTCCGCCGAGCCGGTTTGCGCGCCGGTGTCGCCGCCCACATCGAGCACTTCATAGCCGACATCCTCAACGGCGTGTTTCAAATCGGCAATTGTGACCGCGCCCGGAATCAGTTCGACGGTCGCGCGTTCAGTCGCCAAATTAACGCTGACGTTCAGCACACCGGCGACCTCCTTCAAGCCGCCTTCGACGTGCATCACACACGCGGCGCACGTCATCCCGCCAATCGGCAACGTGATCTTGTCCACGACCACATCGTAGCCGGTGTCGCGCACCGCCGCCACCATTTTATCCACGCCCGTTTTTTCTGCGTCGAATTGCACCGTGGCGCGCTCGTTCGCCAGGTTGACCGCCGCACTGGCGACGCCGTCCATTTCTTTCAAGCCGTTTTCCACGTGCATCACGCACGCGGCGCACGTCATCCCGGAAATCGGAAGCGTGACTTGTTTGAGAGCCATCTATACTCCTTGCCGATTGGACACCTGGTTGCCCGCTTGCCCAATCCACTAAATTTTTGCCGTCGTTTCGAACACGTCCAATAATTCCTTGATCACGCGCTCGCGCTCCTTGGAATTGTCGCCGCGAATGGCGGTGGTGACGCACGAACCGAGATGCCGTTCGAGCAAGAGTGCGTTGAGTTTATCGAGCGCGCGTTCAATCGCCTGCGTCTGCTTGATGATGTCAATGCAGTAGGCGTCTTCATCAATCATGCGCGCCACTGCGCCCATGTGCCCCTGAATCGAGAGCGCGCGGTTTTTCAAATTCTCTTTAGTGATCTGAGCCATGATCAAATTCCTTTGGGTGTCTACCCCACCCCCCACCGGAGGGGGTAGGCAATTGAGACTATACTCCGATTCAGGCGCTTTGTCAAGCGGCGACGCGCCGTGCTTTTTTCGCACCCACCCATTGCCAAACCGATCAAGTGCCCTTATAATTCCAAGCATGGCAGGGAAATTTCTCGACAATTTCGCGCAACGATTTCAACGGCACGCGCCCAAACCACCCCCCGCCGCGCCTAAAACAACCTTCGGCGTCGGCGCGATCATCGCGCACCGCTATCGCCTCGACGCGGAACTGGGCCGCGGCGGGATGGGCGTCGTGTACCGCGCGCACGATCTCGCTCAGGACTGCGATGTCGCGTTCAAAATCATCAATGTCGCCGAAGCGGGCGCCGGCGCGCGCGCGCAATTTCTGCGCGAAGCGCAGATCACCGCGCAACTCGCACACCCGCATATCGTCGCCGTCCACGAAATCGGCGCGGCGGACATTGGCGCGGGTGCGCCCGCGCCGTTCATCGTGATGGAATTGCTCGCCGGCAAACCGCTCAGCGAGTGGCGCGGCTTGACCTTCGCGCAGATCGTGGACATTGCCCGCCAAGTGTGCGCCGCGCTCGCCTACGCCCACGCGCAAAACCTCGTGCACCGCGATCTCAAGCCGGAAAACGTCCTCGTCGAAAAACGCGGGCGCGCGTACAGCGCCAAATTGCTGGACTTTGGACTCGCGCGCCCGCGCGGCGATCCGAATATCCCTGCCGAAAAAGAGGTCGCCGGCACCGTGTACTATGTCGCGCCCGAAGTGATCGCCGGCAAGCCCACCGATGCCAGCGCGGATTTGTACGCGCTCGGCGTGATGCTTTACGAACTCGTCACCGGGCGCGTGCCCTTTTCCGATTTCGATTCGCAGAGCATCCTCGCGCAACACCTGAAAGAATCGGTCGTGCCGCCCAGCCAAACACGCCGCGACGTACCCCCGCTTTTGGAATCCATCATCCTCCGCTTGCTCGCCAAAGAGCCGCGCGATCGTTTCGCGAGCGCGCACGATGTAGACCGCGCGCTCGCCCAGGTTATCGCCGCGCCGCCGCGCATCGCCGCGCGCTGTCACACCCACGCGCCGCAGTTCGCCACGCGTTTGATCGGACGCACCGCCGAAATTGCCCAACTGCGCGCGCACCTGGAAACGCAACGCCTGATCACGCTGACCGGCGCGGACGGCATCGGCAAAACCCGGCTCGCGCTGGCAACCGTGCAGGAATCGCTCGAACAGTTTGCGGACGGTGTGTGGTGGGTCGAACTGGCGGGCTGGCGCGATCCCGCGCTCGTCGCGCAACGCGTCGCCGCAACGCTCGGCGTGCCGGAGGAAGCGCGGCGCGCGCTCGCCGTTTCGCTCGCCGAGAATTTGCGCGAGAAGAACTTGTTGCTCGTGCTCGACGCGTGCGATCACGTTACCGGCGCGTGCGCACGCTTGGCGGAAACATTATTGCGCGGCTGTCCCCAGGTTTCCATTTTGGCGACGAGCGCGCGCCCGCTCAACCTCGCCGCCGAGCACGTTTTCGCCGTGCCGGGTTTGGCGCGCGCAGACGCGGCGCAATTGTTCCGCGAACGCGTCATTGCCGCGAATCCATCCACGCCGCTGGACGAAACCAACCTGGGATTGATCACCCAGGTTGGCGAACGATTCGCCGCTGCGCCGCTTGCACTTGAACTGATCGCGGCGCGCGCGCGCACCGCGTCGCTCGCGCAAATCAGCGCGACCCTGCCCGCGCCCGGCGATCCAGCGCAAACGCTCGCCGCCGTGTTGGAAACGCAATGCGCGCGCCTCGCGCCCTCCGCGCAACGGTTGTTGCAATGCCTGTCCATCTTTGCCGACGGCGGATCGTTCGACGCGCTGGAAGCGTTTTGCGGCACGGGCACGCTCGACACGACGCGCGATGTGGCACAGTTGCACGCGCTTGCGCTCGTGACGATCTATTCGGCGCGCGCTGGCGAATTGCGGTACCGCCTGCCCGAACCGATTCGCCAATTTGCGTTTGCCCAACTGCAAGCGGCAGACACAGAAGACACCGCCCGCCGCAATCATCGCGCCGGGTATTTGGCGCACGCGCGCAACGCCGCACGCCAATTCCACACTGCCGAGCAAAACATTTGGCGCGCGCGCTTGGAAAGCGAAATCGCAAACGTGATCGCCGCGCTCGATTGGACGCTGGCACAGCGCGAGACGAATCTGGCTTTGCAATTCGGCGCGGCGTTGTGGCAATTTTGGCGCGCGCACAATTATTGGCGCGACGGCGCTGATCGTCTGGCGAAAATGCTCGCTCTGCCGCACACCCCCGCCGATGCGCCCGCACGCGCGAATGTATTGATCGGCGCGGGCTATCTCGCCCTGCTCCAAATGGATTTTGCGGCGGCGCAACGTTGGTTCGAGCAAGGTTTGGAAACAGCCCACGCGCACAATCTTGCGCCTAGCATCGCCAACGCGTTGTGCGGCTTGGGCGCGCTCGCGCAAGCGCGCGGCGATTATGCGCGCGCCGAAACGCTGTACCGCGACGGCTGGGAGCAATACCAACGCGTCGGCGATGCGTGGGAAACGGCGCACGCGCGCTTTAACCTGGGTTTGCTGAAATTGCGGCAGGGCGATCCACTGGGGGCGCGGACGCTGCTGCGCGCAAGCGTGGACGAATTGCGCGCCATCGGCGCGACGCGCGCCGCGGCGCAAGCGGCGAGCCACCTGGGAAGTATCGCGCAGGCGCGGCAAGAATGGGCAGACGCGGCGCAGTGGTTCGAGCAAAGTTTGGCGGGGTGGCGCAGCGCGGCAGATGAATTGGGCGTCGCGCAACAGCTCGCCAACCTGGGATTCGTCGCGTTGCATCAAGCGCGTTTCGAGTTCGCGCAACGCGCATTCGACGAGTTGTTGCGCGCGCCCATCGTCGCGCACCATCGCCGGCTGGGCGCGGACGCGTTGTGCGGCTATGCCGGCGTGCTCGCCGCGCAACGCCAACCCGAACGCGCCGCGCAATTGTTCGGCGCAGCCGAAGCGTTGCGCCAACCGCCGGGCGCGCGCGCCGACGCAACGCCCGCAGAGCGCGCACAAGTGGACTGGGTGCGCGCCCGGATTGACCTGGACCCGGAAAAATTTGCCGCCGCTTGCGCGACCGGCAAAACGCTCAGTCTCGATCAGGCGCGCGCGCTTGCCGCAGAAATGCAAAACCTGCCCGAAGCGCACCGCGCAGTCGGACAGGTTTGACGAATCTTTCCCATCCCGATCACAGCAAGCCGCGTTTGCCGGCTTCGGCGACGGCTTGCGCCCGATTCGCCACGCCCATCTTTTCGAGAATGTCTTGCACTTTGCGTTTGACCGTGACCTCGCTCCAGTACAATTTCTCGGCGATCTCCTTGTTCGTCGCGCCGGCGGCGATCATGCGCAACACTTGCAACTCTTGATCGGACAAGCCGGAATCGGCGCGCGTCTTGTCGCGCGCGAGATCATGAAACTCGCGGATCACTTTGCCGACGAGCGTCGGCGTGAGCAAACGTTCGCCGCGCCCGACCTGGCGAATCGAATCCGCCAGCACATCCTGGGATGCGCTTTTCAGCAGATACCCTTCCGCGCCGGCGCGCAACGCGCCAAACAAGTACTCGTCGTCGTCGAACGTCGTGAGAATGATCACTTTGATGTCGGGATAATCGCGCTTGAGGCGTTGGGTAATCTCGATTCCGCTTTGACCCGGCAAGCGCACGTCGAGCAGGATGACGTCGGGTTTGAGCGAATCCACAATGGCAAACAGCGTCGCGGCGTTTTCCGCTTCGCCCACCACTTGAATGTCCGCGTGATTCGCCAGCACGCTCCGCACACCTTGCCGCACGACCGGGTGATCGTCTACGATTAAAACTCGAAACACGCTCATCTTGCCTCCTAATTCACCGGTACGCGCACCGAAACCCGCGTGCCTTCGCCCCGTCGTGAAATGACGGCGAACGTGCCCCCCACGCTCTCTGCGCGCTCTTGCATTCCGATTAAACCCAGGTGGGTGCGCGTTTGGCGCGTCACCTGGGCGATTTCAAATCCCGCGCCATCGTCCACAATTTCAGCGTGCAGTTCGCGCACGCCCCACGCCAAGTGAATGTGTGCGTGTTGCGCGTGCGCATGCGCATGAATATTGTTCAACGCTTCCTGCGCGATCCGAAACGTCACCACCTCAGCGTCCGGGTTGAAGCGGCGCGGCGTGCCTTCGACCGAGACGCGACATTCAATTTGCGTGCGGCGCGCAAAGCCCTCGGCGAGTTCGCGCAATGCCGGCACCAGCCCGTGCGCGTCCAACGCCACCGGGCGCAAGCTATAGATCGCGCGGCGCATTTCCGCTTCGATGCGACGCAACAAATCTTGCGCCGACACCAAGCGCGTCGTCGCCGCCAAGGGGTTGCGCTGCAAGGCGTCGCGCGCGGCTTGCGTTTCAAACAGCGCGCCGATGATCAACTGTTGCACGCCATCGTGCAAATCGTGGGCGATCTGCGCGCGCGTTTTTTCTTCGATGCGCCGCTCCTCCGCCAAAACCTGCGCGAGCACATCGGCTTTGCGCGTCAATTCTTCTTTTGCCGCGACCAGTTCGTGCGTGCGTTCCGCCACATGCGCTTCGAGTTGCTGATTGAGCGTTTTCAACTCGGCGTGCAAGCGGGCTTTTTCAATGGCGCCGCCGAGTTGACCGCCGATAGTCGTCAGCAATGCGCGCTCGGCGGCGTCGAAGGTGCGCGGCATTTGGCTTGCCAGATGAATCACCCCGACGACGCGGTCGGCAGTTCGCACCGGCACGCTCAACACCGCCTCGAACTTTTCGCACGCACAGGCAGTTGGCGCGAAATGCGGTGATCGCCCTAAATCGGAAATGGCGATCAATTCGCCGGTCTGCGCGGCTTTGCCACACACGCATTGTCCCAAGTCAATGGCTGGCTCGGCGGCGACAAACGTCGGCGAAACACAGCGCGCCGCACGCAAGACGAGGCGCCCGTCTTGGACGAGCCGCACTTGGCCCGATTCGAGCCGCATCAATTCGAGCACGAGATCGAGCGCGTGGTTGAGCACGGCATCCAGTTCGAGCGATTGGTTGACCGCTTCGCCGATTTTGTTCAACGCTAAGAGTTGTTGGTGTTGCCGCTCGCGCCGTTGCTCAGTCTGTTGAAACCCTTGCGCGACGCGCAACGTCCAAGTCAATGTAGCCCACGCCAACCCGGGACCGGCAACGCCGAGCAACACCAAGCCCAAGAGTGTCCTCGGCGCATAGCCATTTAACCAAGCGGCTTCCCAAAGCACATAACCACAACCGATGACGCTCAACGTAAGGGGAATAAACCAGCGATGAAAAAGCAATTGACGCACGAGACGCGCGGGGGATAAACTAGGCATCCGCGCCTCGCTTTCGCCGGAGAAAGCGTGAGCAAGCAGAATCTCCGTTGGCTTGCCCATCACTCAAAATAATCCGCTGTTGCACCACGCACCATTCTGGCGTCATTGCCAATTTCCTTTTCCACGAGTGCAGCGAGTTTCGCAGTGGCGTAAGTATACGCACAACCGGCGCAAAGGTCAAGCGGATTTTGCCGGCGAAATTTGCCGGCGCGTTTTTGACACCGCCTCCACACCGCGTTACAATGTGCGCGGCGTGGCGTCCCATCTCGCGGCGCGCGCCAATTCATTCGAGGAGTAGACCCGTGCGAAATTACCATGTTGCCGTTATCCCCGGCGACGGCATTGGCCAAGAAGTAACACCCGAAGGCGTCCGCGTGTTGGATGCGGTGGGGCAAGCGACCGGCGCGTTCAAAATGCAGTACGATTATTTCCCGTGGGGTTGCGAGTACTATTTGAAAACCGGCAAGATGATGGCGGACGATGGTTTGAAAACGCTCGAACAGTTCGACATCATTTATTTTGGCGCGGTCGGCTTTCCCGCGCTCGTGCCCGATCACATTTCGTTGCGCGGCTTGCGCCTGCCGATTTGTCAGGGCTTTGATCAGTACGTCTGCTTGCGCCCCAGCGTGCTGTTGCCCGGCATCACCAGCCCGCTCGCCGGCAAAAAACCGGGCGACATTGATTTCGTCGTCGTGCGCGAAAACACCGAAGGCGAGTACACCGGCGCGGGCGGGCGCGCGCATCGCGGTTTGCCGATTGAACTCGCGCTCGAGACCTCCGTGTTCACGCGCGTCGGCGTCGAACGCGTGATTCGCTACGCCTACCAGCTCGCCCAACGGCGGCGCCAAAAATTGATCAACGCGACCAAGTCGAACGCGCAACAACACTCGCTCACCTTCTGGGACGAAATTTTCGTCGAGGTTGGCAAGCACTTTCCCACGGTGACGACGGAACGCGTGCTGATTGACGCACTGGCCGCGCGCTTTGTCCTGCGCCCCGAATTCCTCGATGTCGTCGTCGGCTCGAATTTGTTCGGCGACATTCTCACCGATCTCGGCGGCGCGATCTGCGCCAGTCTGGGTTTAGCGGCAAGCGGCAACATCAACCCCGAACGCACCTATCCTTCGATGTTCGAGCCGGTGCACGGCTCCGCGCCGGATATTTTCGGCAAAGGCATCGCCAATCCCATCGCCATGATCTGGTGCGGCGCGATGATGTTGGAATTTCTCGGCGAACAAACCAGCGCCGATTTAGTGCTGACCGCGATCAAAGCGGTGACCGGCGCGCGCGCCACGCTCACGCCCGATCTGGGCGGCACGGCGAACATGCGCCAAGTGACCGATGCGATCATCGCGCAGGTGCAGGCACACGCCCAGTGACGCCGCCATTTGGGAGAAAACGGGATTCTCGATTATAATGCCAACCATGACAATGACGAACGATCAACTGGCTGCCGTCGCCAAAATGTTGGTGGAGGCGGCGAAACAAAAAAGCATCAACCTGCGCGTCGTGGGCGGCGTGGCGATTGAGTTGACCTGCGCGAACCTTGCCGCGCAACCCAAACTGCAACGCGCGCGCCACGATCTTGATCTCGTCGCCCCGCGCGGCGATTGGCACGCGCTCGCCGGCATTTTTGCCGCGCACGGCTGGGAAGCGCGCGCGCACTCAGCGCACCCCACGTTCGAAAAAGACGGCGTGACGCTGGAACTGTTCGCGCCGAATTTCGGGTTTGCCAATTTCGCGCCACGACTGGGTTTGACTGCGCCAACCCTGCCGCTCGCCGATCTGTTGCTGATCAAGTTGCAACGCGTGCCGTTCGCGGACAAGGATCGCCAAGACGCCATCGCC
>CAIKBD010000083.1 GCA_903825565.1 uncultured Anaerolineales bacterium
CCTCTAATCGAAAACCTCGACGCGTTCAAAAATGTGACGCGCCAACTCCGCGAGCAAGCGACGCTCACCGCCGACGTGATCGAATCGGCGCGCGCGCCGCTGATCCTCGCCTTGTCGCGCGCGCTCTACGTCCCGCTGATCATTCTCACGCCGCGCTCGGATCGCGCCAAGCAACTCGCGAGCGAACTCAACATCTGGTCGCCGGACAGCGCGAACATTTTTGATTTTCCCGAACCTGATCCCCTGTTTTACGAGCGGGTTCCCTGGGGCGCGGATACGATTGCCGCGCGACTTGCCGCGCTCTCCGCGCTCGCGCAAAACCCTGCGCCGATCATCGTCGCCTCGGTGCGCGCGGCGATGCAAAAGACTGTGCCCGCCGCTGATCTTGTCGCTGGGATGCGCGTGTTGCGCCGCGGCGAAACCGCCAACCTCACCGAACTTTTGACGGCGCTGGGCGCGCTCGGTTACAACTATCAAGCCGTCGTCGAGACGCCGGGCACGTTCAGCCGGCGCGGCGGCATCTTGGACGTGTGGGCGCCCGCCGATCCGCAACCGGTGCGCGTCGAATTTCTCGGCGACGAAATGGATTCGTTGCGCGCCTTTGATCCGGCAACACAACGCTCCGCGCACACGCTCAAAGCGGTGATGCTCACGCCGGCGAGCGAGGCATTGCCCGGCCGCGGGCGCGCGGTCGCCGCCGCCGTCGCTACCTGGGATTTGTCCGCGTGTCATCCCATCGCCGAATCCGGTTTCAAGCGTGACCGCGAGACGCTCGCCGAAGGTCGCCGCTTTGCCGGGATCGAATTTTATTTGCAGTACTTTTACGCGCAATCCGCCTCGTTGCTCGATCATTTGTCGGCGCAGGGTTTGCTCATCGTCGAAGATTGGGCGGAAGTGGAAGCGCATGCCCAGTCGCTTGAATTTCAAGCGGAGGATGTGCGCGGCGATTTGGAAGCGCGGCGCGAATTGCCGCCCAACGTCGCGGCGCCGTACCTGGCGTGGCAGACGTTGCGCGAAAAATTATTGCGGCGCAAACGCCTGCTGTTCGATTACGCGACGCCGGGCGAAGCCATGGCGTTGCCCTTTACGCCGGGCCCGCGCTACGGCGGTCAACTCCGCAAAGTGTTGGACGAGTTGTTCAAGCGGCGCGACGAACACGCGCGCGTCATTGTCGTCACGCGCCAAGCCGAACGCCTCGCCGAACTTTTGCGCGAGCGCGATTTTTTCACCAAGCCCACCACGCACCTCGCGCACGTTCCCGAACCGGGGCACCTCGTGTTGGTGCAGGGCGCGCTGGCGGAAGGTTTCAAGTTGCACGTCGAAGATTCAACGTCAAACCTGAAACCGGAAACCTTAAACGTGGAACTGTTGACGGACGCCGAACTATTCGGCTGGTCGCGCCCCAAGCCGCGCCGCGCCGCCAAACCCAAAACTGCTTCGCCCGAAGCGTTCTTTGCGGATTTGGCGATTGGCGATTACATCGTCCACATTGATCATGGCATCGGCATCTTTCGCGGCTTGGCGCGCATCGCGCTGAATGGACCCGAACGCGAATTTCTGCAGATCGAATATCAGCGCGGCGATACGGTCTATGTGCCGGTGCATCAGATTGATCGCCTGAGCCGATACGTCGCGCCAGGCGGACATCCACCCGTGTTGAGTCGGCTCGGTACGGCGGAATGGAGCCAGGTCAAGGAGCGCACACGCAAAGCCATCGCCGACATTGCGGACGAATTGCTCGAACTGTACGCCGCGCGCGAAATCGTGTCGGGTCATGCGTTTGCGCCGGACAATCAATGGCAACACGAACTTGAAGCGGCGTTCCCCTACGTCGAGACCGAAGACCAACTGCGCGTGATTGACGACGTAAAAGCCGATATGGAAAAAGCGCGTCCGATGGATCGCTTGATCGTCGGCGATGTGGGGTACGGCAAAACCGAAGTCGCGTTGCGCGCCGCGTTCAAAGCCGCGAACGATGGCAAGCAAGTCGCCATTCTCGTGCCGACAACAGTGCTGGCACAACAACATTTCAATTCGTTTAGCGAGCGCCTCGCGCCGTTTCCGCTCGCCGTCGAAATGCTCTCGCGTTTTCGCTCGGACAAGGAACAGCGCGCCATCGTCGAAAAGATCAAGACCGGCGCGGTGGATATCGTCATCGGCACACACCGCTTGCTTTCGGACGACGTGCAATTCAAAGACCTGGGTCTGCTGATCATTGACGAGGAACAGCGGTTCGGCGTGGTGCACAAGGAAAAACTCAAACAGCTCAAGCAACAGGTGGATGTGTTGACGCTGACCGCTACGCCGATTCCACGTTCGCTGTATCTGTCGCTTGCCGGCGCGCGCGATATGAGCACGATTGAGACCGCGCCGGAAGAACGCTTGCCCATTCGCACGTATGTTGCCGAGTACGACGAGCGCATCGTGCGCGATGCGATCCTGCGCGAGTTGGATCGTGGCGGGCAAGTGTTTCTCGTGCACAACCGCGTGCGCGGCATCCATATCGTCGCCGAGCAAATTCGCCGCCTTGTGCCGGAGGCAAACGTCACCGTTGGGCACGGGCAAATGGGCGAGGGCGAACTCGAACAAGTGATGCTCGAATTTGCGACTGGCAAGTACGATGTGCTGATCTGCACGACGATCATCGAGAGCGGCATTGACATCCCCAACGCCAACACGCTGATTGTGCATCACGCCGACAAGTTTGGGTTGGCGCAATTATACCAATTGCGTGGACGCGTCGGGCGCAGCTCGGCGCGCGCGTATGCGTATTTCCTCTACGAGAAAAATCATCCGCTCTCCGCCGAAGCGCACGAGCGGTTGCAAGCCATCGCCGAAGCGAGCGAACTCGGCGCGGGTTTTCAGATCGCGATGCGCGATCTCGAAATTCGCGGCGCGGGCGAAATTCTCGGTGCGCGGCAGTCGGGGCACATTGCGGCGGTCGGGTTCGATCTGTACTGCCGTTTGCTTGCTAATGCGGTAGACTTGGCGCGCGCCAAATCCCAGGAACCGCGCGCCGCCGAAAAAGCGCATGTGCCGCTCCTCGCCGCGCCGCTGATCGATCTGCCGATCCCGGCGCAACTGCCGGAGGACTATGTGCCGGAAGCCGGCTTGCGCTTGCGCTTGTATCGGCGGCTGGCGGACATTGCGACGCTGACCCAGGTTGACGAGATCGCGCACGAGTTGACGGATCGCTTTGGCAAACCGCCGGAACCGGTTGCCAATTTGCTGTACGTGTTGCGGCTCAAAGTCGTGGCGATTCAGGCGCGCATTGCGTCGCTCAACGTCGAAGAGGGGCGCATCGTCATTCGCTTTGGGCGCGAAGACCCGGCGCTTGCCGCCAAGTTGCAAACGCGTTTTAAGGATCGCCTCCGCGTTTCGCGCGACCGCGCGTGGTTGCCGGGACCAGACAGCGATCCGCAGTGGCGCGAACGCTTGACGACGACGCTCCAAGCCATCGCCATTGACAGCGCGGCGAAAGAGGCGTAGACTGGCGCGCACCGTGCCCACACATTTCTGCGTGGCGCAAATTTCCAGCGTGCGTGAAAAATTATTAGGACGCGGATTAACGCGGAAAACGCGGATATTTTATCTGTGCTCGTCTGCGCTCGTCCGCGTCCAATTCAGAGGAGGACCTGATGGACGAACTCGTCAAGCTTGTTTCGCAAAACACCGGCTTGCCCGCCGATCAAGCCAAGGTTGCGGTCGAAACCGTGATCACGTATTTGAAGGAACGCTTGCCCGCACCGCTCGCCAGTCAAGTGGACGCGTTGTTGGCGAACGAGGCAACCGTCAAGGGCGCGGAAGACCTGTTGAAAGGGCTGGGGGGCTTGCTCGGCAAAAAGTAGATTCACGAGGAGGAACCGTGTACGAGCACACGATTCAGCGCACGATTGAAAAATTGTATGAAGACGAACGTTTGCGCGCGCATCTAACCGACGCCGAAGCGCAAGTCGTTTTGGCGTGGGCGGCGGCGTGGCTCGAGCAACGCGTGAGCGCGGCGCTCAACCCAGCCCACGCCGAACAGATCGCGGCGCACGAATCCAAGCGCGTCGCGCAAAAACTCGCCGCACTTGACGCGCTCAAGCCCGGCACGTTGCGCCTCACCGAAGTGTTGAGCGTGCTGGAGCCGGAATTGAAAGCGTATCAACCGCTCCCGCGCGAGCAAGTGTTCAAACTCATTACCGAATTGGTGAGCGCGATGTGGCGTTTGCAACAACCCCTTGGCGAAACGCCCGCCCCCAGCCAATCTACCGCACCCAAGCTGCAAGCGGTTTGATGCCCGGGAGGTCCCCATGAACTTTGCAACCAAAATGCTCCTGATCTCGCTAGTGGTGTTGTTGGCGATCTGTTTGGTCGGCGCGGTGATCACGATCATCGTCTTGTTGCCCTCCGCGCCGGCAAACGCCCCGGTGTCCAACCTGCCGCCCGCGTCGTCCGGCAATGTCACGCCGATTGCAAACCCCAGCGTCTGGTACCAAATTTATTTCACCACGCCCAAATTCCCGGATCGCGAAGCCGATCATCGCGGCGGCTTGGATGAAAAACTGACCGCGTTCATCAACACCGCGCAAACCAGCGTGGACATGGCGATCTACCAACTCGATCTGCCGAACGTGACTCAGGCATTGCTCGACGCGAAAAAACGCGGCGCGACTGTGCGCGTGGTTACGGATATAGATATCCTCGAAGACAAGAAAGAAAATCCGTCCTTTCTGCAATTGCAAAAAGCCGGCATCAAAGTCGTCGGCGGCAATCCCAACGCAATCATGCACGACAAGTTTGTGGTCGTGGACGGCAAGGCGGTGTGGAGCGGCTCGTGGAATTTCACGACGAACGATACATACCGCTACAACAACAATGGCATCCTGATGCAATCGTCCGAGCTGGCGCGCAACTATACCGTCACGTTCGAAAAAATGTTTAACCACGGATTATTCGGGCGCGGGCGCAAGCCGGGCGGCACGACCGCGCTCCTCACGCTGGGCGGCGTTACCGTCGAAAATTATTTTGCGCCCGAAGATAAAGTCGCCGAAAAAATTATCGCGCGCCTGAAACAAGCCGCGCGCACGATTGACTTTATGGCGTTCTCGTTCACCGACGACGCCATCGGCGATGTGCTCCTCGCGCGCGCCAAAGGCGGCGTCCAAGTGCGCGGCGTGTTCGAGACGACCGGTTCCGAAACGCAGTACAGCGAATATCCGCGCCTGAAACGCGCGAATCTCGACGTGCGTCAAGACGGGAACGGCTATTTGATGCACCACAAGGTTTTTATCGTGGACGGCAAAACCGTCGTTCTGGGTTCATTCAATTTTTCGCAGAACGCCGAGACGGAAAACGACGAGAACCTGTTGATCATTGACGACATTCCGCTCGCCGCCGCGTTCACCGAAGAATTTGCGCGCGTGTACGGGCAGGCGAAGAAATAAGTGATCGGAACTATGACCCGCCGCGAATTTCTGAAACTTGCCACAGCCGCATTTGCCAGCGCGGTGATCCCAGCTTGCCAGCCGATCACGCCCACGCCCACGTTCGTGCCCACCCAGCCGCCACCCTCCGCCACGCCGACGCTTGCTGTGCCACCCTCTGTCACGCCCACGCTCACCGCCACGCCAATGCCTACGGCAACGGCGACGCCCAGCGTCACCGCCACGCCGTTCGGTTTCGATTTCGTTTCCGTGCGCGGCGATCAATTTTACTGGCGCGGCGCGCGCTTGCCGATCAACGGCTTTAACTATTACCCGCGTTTGCATCCCTGGAAAACATTCAACCTGGGCGAGTGGGAGCCGCAAGTTGTGGCGCAAGAGTTGAAACTGGGCGCGACGCTCGGCGCGAACGTCGTCCGCGTTTTCGTAGATGCCAACGCCTCGGTGGATGCGCCGCCGCGCACGCCGGTCGCCGCGCCCACGCCGCCGCCGCTACCGACGTATGCGCCGCCGCTGGCGCAGTACGTGAAAAACGTCCGCGAGTTTCTCGATCTTGCCGGCAACCTGGGTTACAAGACGATTGTCACGCTGTTCGACGCGCTGGACTGGGCGATCTACCAACCGCAACACGCCTGGATCGCCGAGGAGTACTTGCGCGCGTTCATTCCGTCGTTCGCCAACGATCCGCGCATCTTGTGCTGGGATTTGCAAAACGAGCCGGATCGCGCGCTACGCAACGTGGGCGAAAAGCCGGTCGTTGAATTTTTCAAACGGCTCGCCCTGCTCACGCGCACGCTCGCGCCGAATCATCTGCAAACGATTGGCTGGATTGATCGCGCGCGCGCCAAGTATTTTCCCGACCTCGACGAGTATCTCGATTTCTGGTGTTTCCACTTTTACGATGACGCGACCAAAATCAGCGACTTGATGCAGTTCTACAAACGCCAAACGCGCAAGCCGGTGTTGCTCGAAGAATTTGGCTTGCCGAGCGGCGGACCCGGTTACGACAAGAGTCCCAGCCCCGAAGCCGATCAAGCGCGCCATTTCGAAATCGTCTTGAACGCGCTCGAAGCGAACAAGATGTGCGGCTCGGTTTTTTGGTGCCTCAACGATTTTCCGCTGGGGCTGTCCGGCAATCCGCCGATCAAGACCGACTCGCCGGAAAATCATTTCGGCGTTTTGCGGCTCGACTATAGCGAAAAGCCCGTCACCCAAATTATTCGCAAATTTTGGAAACCCTAACGATGCAAAACGATCCGATGCTCGATTGGCAATCGCTGATTGCCAAACTGAAAACCGCAACGCGCATCGTTGCACTCACCGGCGCGGGCGTTTCGGCGGAGAGCGGCATCCCGACTTTTCGCGACGCGCAAACCGGCTTGTGGGCGCAGTACGATCCGCTGGAACTTGCCACGCCGCAAGCGTTTGCGCGCCAGCCCCAACTCGTGTGGGACTGGTACGAATGGCGGCGCGGCTTGCTGGCGCACGCCCAGCCCAACGCGGGTCATTTCGCGCTGGCGGAACTGGCGAAACGTTTTCCGCATTTCGTCGTCGTGACGCAAAACATTGACGGTTTGCACGCGCAAGCCGGTAGCGCGGAGGTGATCGAATTGCACGGCAACTTGCGTCGCGCGAAATGCTCGCGGGAAGAAATCATTGTGGCGCGCGAGGACGCCCGCGCCACCCCGACGAGCTTGTTGGCGTGTCCGCACTGCGGCGCGTATCTGCGCCCCGATGTCGTGTGGTTCGGCGAAGCGTTGCCGCGCGCCGCGTTGGAGCGTGCCGTACGCGCGGCGATGCAATGCCATGTGTTCTTTTCGATTGGCACATCCGGCTTGGTCGAACCGGCCGCTTCGTTGCCGCGTTTCGCGCGCGAGGCGGGCGCGTTTCTCGTCGAGCTCAATCCCGAGCCGACGCCGCTTTCCGCGAACGCCGATCTGGTGGTGCGCGCCAAATCCGGCGAAGCGTTGCCGCGCTTGCTCCGGCAACTCGATTCGCCCGGTTAAAATCCGGTTCCGCCGGAAAAAAACTGGATGTGGACGAGCGCGGACAAGCAG
>CAIKBD010000084.1 GCA_903825565.1 uncultured Anaerolineales bacterium
CCGAAACGTCGTCGGGCGATGGAGTGTGAACGCGCGCAAAACCTCCGCGAGGTATGGCGCGGGTACAATGTGGGGGAGGCGTGCGGCGAAGTCGGGCGGCAGAGACGCCGGAGTCGGTTGATTCATAGTTTGCACTATAAACAAACTGGCGGGTTTGTCAATTCAATCACAAGCGTCAGCGTTTTGCTTGCCAAGATTATTTTGACCGGATTGTAACCAAATCGGTTTGATTTTTGACTCTAGGGTATGCTATACTCATATTAGAATACATTTTGTTTAGCGCGGTGATGATGCTGCGCTATCTTTGTTCTCGCAATCGTGGATGGTTGAGCGTCTCGGCATGGCGCGTCAAGTTAATTGATGCGCGTCTGCGAGGCGCTTTATTTTTTTGCGGTTCATGTAGCGTTGGCAAAACGTGGACTGCTTCCCTCCGTGAAGCGGAACAAGAACAGATTAGCAATTCGGGTGCCTTGTCCTGACGAGGGGGCAAAGTCACGAATCGCTTAGAAAAGGAGGAAGGGGAACTAGGGCGAAACTAGAACAGGACGCCAACAGTTGTAACTGGACCCAAATTTTTCTCGCACAGAGGAGAAACGCGAGTATGAAAATCAAGACCCTCGTCATGATCGCCGGCGCATTGTTGCTGGTCACGTTGTTGAGCATGGTGTTGACCGCCGCGCCGCAAACGGTGTACGCGCAGAACCCGACGCCTGCGCCCAAGCCGCCGAATGCGATTGTCAGTGTGGTGCCTGTCGCGGCGAACGCGACCGGCGATAAGAACGTAATCACCGGCACGATCAAGACCGTGACCGACACGGCGGTGGGGGAATACAACCTGACCATCGCGATGGGCGCGACCGGTTTGAACAACGTGCCGATCAATGTGCCGGTGGTCGCGCAATGCGCGTCCGACGATCCCAAAAATCCGGGCAAACCGGCATGGTCGCTGATCAAGCCGGCAGATTCCAAAACGACGCTCGTGTTCACGAATACCGCCCAAACGAAATTCACGCCCGATGTGATGGGTTGGTACGCAGTCACCTGTAACCTGGGTGGCGGCGGTGAAGTGGGCGGCGTGCGCGTTTACGCCAACACCTTCGTCGGCATTGACGCCGGCAAGTGCGAAACTTGCCACGCGACCAAAGTCGCCGAATGGAAAAAGACCGGGCACGCCAAAATCTTCACCGAAGAAATTGACGTCAAGCCCACGCACTATACCGAATCGTGCGTGTCCTGCCATGTGACCGGCTACTATGTGCCGCCCGTCGGCGCGGGGAGCGGTGGGTTCAAGGACGCCGCTGTCAAAGCCGGCTGGAAGATGCCGACTTGGAAAGAGATCGAAGCGGGCGGCAACTGGGCAAAAGCGCCCGCCGCCGTCAAGAACATGGCGAACATTCAATGCGAGCAATGCCACGGTCCCGCCGGCGGTCACGTCAAGGGCGGAGCGACGATGGCGACGAGCATGGATGAAGGCGTGTGCAATATCTGCCACAACGGTTCGAGCCGCCACGACAAGGGCGAGCAACTCAAGAACGCCGGGCACGCGGATCGCACCTCGCCGGCATTTGCCATCGAAGGCATCGGCGAACAAGCGTGTGTGCGCTGTCACTCGGGCTTGGGCTTTGTTTCCTTCACCAAAGATCCTAACAACGCCGCGGCATGGGAAAACGAAAAGCAAACGATCTCATGCGCGACCTGCCACGATCCGCACGACGACAAGAACGCGTGGCAACTCCGCGTCAACGGCACGGCGCAACTCGTCGGGATGCCGTTCAAGGTCGCCAAGGAAGTTGGTCTCTCGGCGACTTGTATGGAATGTCACAACAGCCGCGTGAGTTCGGAAGATTTTGCCGCCGGCAAATCTACCAGCACTCCGCACTATAGCAGTATCGCGGAATTGCTCAGCGATACCGGTGGCATTACCTACGGCGCAACCGTGCCGAACTCGCCGCACGGCGCGATGGTGGGCGCGGCGCCCATTGCCAATCCAGCGTACGATGCGGTCAAGAATCCTGACGTTGCCAAGTTCTTGTGGAGCGGCACGACGGATGCCAAGGGCAACGTGCCAGGTCCGTGCGTCGTCTGCCACATGTGGCCCGTCATCGCCAACACCAAAGACCCGAACTATGACAAGGTGGGCGGACACTCGTTCAACACCAAAAGCCCTGATGGCAAGTTCGATTACACCGCGTCCTGCAAGTCGTGCCACGGTGAACTCAAGAGTTTCAACTTGACCGCCAAAGCCGACTATGACGGCAACGGCAAAACCGAAGGCGTGCAAGACGAACTCAAGGGCTTGCTCGGCGTTGTGTGGAAGACGCTCGAATCCAAGGGCTTTAAGAAAATGGACACGGGCTATCCGTACGCCACCTTGCCGCAAGGCGCAGATCTGAAATTGCGGAGCGCCTGGTTCAACTTCCGCCTCGTTTACGGCGTGATGTGGAGCACAGACACCGGCAACGGGAACGAAGGTAAAGCGCAAGCCATGCACAACTTTAAGCGTTCGGTGGCTTTGTTGCAACTCTCGCTCAAAGACCTGAACGGCTCCTTGCCCGCAGGCATGGCAGAAATGAAATAAGCGGTTGGGCGTGACGGACGCATCGTCAACCCACCTGACTGTTCGAACGAAAGCGAGCGGGCTGGATCACTCCAGCCCGCTTTTGCGTGGTTGAATTTTGACCGGATTGAAACCCAATCCGATTTGACTTTTGCGAATCTGCTTGATATACTTAGTTTCGTCAAATCCAAATATTCAAATGTGACGATGCTGTCACGGGTTTACAGGTAGGGGCAATCGCAAAGCGTCTCGACAGGCGCGAAGAGCAATTCTTCGTCGTTTGGCGAGGCGTTTTTTATTTGGGCAATTTGCGCCGGCTCTGGCGCAGACTTGCATAGCGCCCATGAGGGGCAACCACTTGCGGCGCGCGCGCGCCAGTCCTGACGAGGGGGCTGACGAACGTGCCGCACGACAAAGGAGGCATTAACCGACACAAACCTAGATCAGACGCCAATTACCCATTCCAATCTTTCCCTCAGTGAGGAGAATCTCGTATGAAAATCAAGACCCTCGTCATGGTTGCAGGGGCACTGTTGCTCGTGACTGTGTTGAGCATGGTGTTCACCTCTGCGCCGCAAATTGTGTCCGCGCAAGCGCCGACACCCGTGCCGCCCGTCGCCGTCCTCAAAGTGTTGGCGGTCCCCGGTAACGCCGCCGACAAGAACGCAATCACGACGACGATTACGTACATTTCCGACACGGTTGTTGGTCCCGCCAAAACTACGGCGGCGCTTTACACCAGCGGCTTGAGCAATGTGCCGATCAAAGTGCCCGTGGTGCTCGAAGTGTCTGGCAAGGATCCGAAAAACGGCGGCACTGCGACTTGGTCGCTCGTCAAGCCCGCCGATTCCAAAGCCACGATCACCGGCACGAACGTCGCTAAATTCACGCCGGATGTCGTCGGCGCGTACTATGTCCAAGTGACGATCAAGAACGCCGCCGGCGCGACCAGCGCGCCCCAATTCGCGTTCTTCAACGCCGGCACGTACGTCGGCGTGACCGCTGGCAACTGCAAGCAATGCCACGCCAAGTACACCGAAGAGTGGGCGAAGACGAATCACGCCACTTTGTTTGCGCGTGAACTCGACAACAAGGTGGACGGACCCCTGGGCGTGCAACCCGGTGCAGGCGGTTACATCACGCACTATTCCGAAACCTGCGCGCGTTGCCACACGACCGGCTACTATCTCGCGCCGTTCAACGGTGCGGGCGGTTACTGGGACGCCAAAGACAAAGCCAAGTGGACCTTCCCAACTTGGAAACAGATTGACGAAGTGTTCACCAAAAAAGCTCCCAGCAACTGGGACGCCGCTCCCGCCGAAGTCAAGAACATGGGCGTGATCGGCTGCGAAGTGTGCCATGGTCCCGCGCTTGAGCATGCCAAGAATGGCGCGAAAGTAATGCAAGCGTCGTTCGATAACGGCGTCTGCAATCAATGCCACGGCGCGGCGGCGAATCACTCCAAGGGCTGGCAACTCGCCAACTCCAAGCACACGACCGGCACCTCGTTTGAAGAAATCAATGGTCCCGCGCGGCAAGACTGCGTGCGTTGCCACTCGTCCATCGCGTTCGCGTCCTTCGTCGCCAACCCGACCAACATCGCGGCGTGGGAAAACGAAGAGAGCGCACTCACCTGCGCCGGTTGTCACGACCCGCACGATGAAAAGAACGCGTTCCAACTGCGCGTCGTCGGCAAACCGTTGCTGTTCCCCTATCCCGACAAAGCCAAGGATATGGGCCTCTCCGGCATTTGCGCGACCTGCCACAACGGTCGCCGCAACGGTGACGATTTCGCCAAGGGTGGAAGCACGAGCTACCCGCACTATTCCTCCGCCACCGAAATGTTGACGGACATCGCGGGCATCACCTACGGCGCGACCGTGCCGAACTCGCCGCACGGCGCGATGGTCGGCAATGCGCCCGTCCCATCCGGCAACACGACTCCCGGCTCCGCCAAGTTCAAATGGAGCAAGCCGGAAGACACCAAGGGCAACGTACCCGGCGGTTGTGTGGTCTGCCACATGTGGGACACGGTCACGGTGATGACCGATACGCTCGCCTTCAAGGTGGGTGGTCACTCGTTCAACGCCATGTCCCCCGACGGCAAGACCGCTTATGGCGCGTCCTGCAAGTCCTGCCACGGCGACGTGAAAGATTTCAACATGAAAGCCAAAGCGGACTATGACGGCAACGGCAAGACCGAAGGCGTCATTGACGAAACCAAGGGCTTGCTCAACGCGTTGATGAAAGTCCTCGAAGGCAAAGGCGTGAAGAAGAGCACGAGCAGTCCGTATGCAACCTTCCCCGCCGATGCGGATCAAAAAGTCAAGAACGCGTGGTTCAACTTCCGCGTGGTCTACGGCGCGATGTGGACTGCCGACGGACACGTGGGCAACGAAGGCAAGGCGTCCGCGATGCACAACTTTAAACGCACCTGCGCCTTGTTGCAACTCTCGATCAAAGACGTGAGCGGCGCACTGCCCGCCGGCGCGGCAGACTGCACCAAATAGTTCACCGCACTCTCGTCATTCTCGCACAAAAAAATGCGGGCTGGGTTTTCCCAGTCCGCATTTTCGATCCCGGCGAAAAAACTTGCGCGGAAGCTTGCCGCTCGCGCGTGGCGTCATTTTGCCGGCGAAGCGTTCGGGCGCGCGAGCAACTCGCGCGCCACTTGGAGCAACGTCGGCGGATGCAAAAGCATGTTGGCGTAACTCGCGTTCGCCATCGGGCAGGCACACGCGCCCGCCGCGATGCTGGCGCGCAGTTTTTTCAGCGCGCCCACCTGCTCGAACCAAAGCGGGCGCAAATCGTACTGCGTTTCGCGCACATTGCCGATGGGTTCGGCGCGGATGCAACACGACCACACGTCGCCGTTCGGCGCAATGTGCCCGCTCGCCCAGCCGGCAAAACACGGCACGATTTGGCGTTGTTCGCGCAACTCGCGTTTCGCCAGTTGATAGTACCGCGCGCGGAACGCTTGGGTGATGCGCGCAAATCCGCTCGCCGGTGTTGCGCGCGCGCGCGCGCTGAGAAAATCGGCAAGCGGTGCGTAATCGTCCGCGAACGGCGTGATGCCCAAGCCCACCGTGTCGAGTTCGACGCGCTCCTCCGCGACTTCGGTGATGTACGAATCCGGCGCGAGCGGTTCCAAGCCGGCGTAGATTTCCCGGAAACGTTTGACGTTGAATTGCGAAATCACGGTGTGGATGCTCAAGACCAGGTTCGCGTGTTTTTTTCGCAACACTTTGAGCGCGTCCCAGGTTGCCATTGCCTTTGCCCAGTTGCCCGGCACGTTGCGAATGTCGTCGTGTTCCGCGCCCACGCCGTCGAGTGAAAGGTTGATGCCGATTTTGGATCGCGGCGCGCCCGCGCAAATTTGCTCCACGCCGGCGACGATGCGCTCCGTGAGAATGCCGTTCGTCGGGATCGTGATGTACTCGGGGCGACAGTGCGCGTAGCCGGCAAGCACGAGTTCCGGCAAATCTTTGCGGAGGAACGGCTCGCCGCCGGTGAACGTCAAGTAAATCGGTTGCCCGATGGTTTGGAATACGCGCGTCCATTCAGCGAGCGTGAGATCATCGTTGGGTTTGCGCCACACGTCGCACGTCCGGCATTTCGAGTTGCACCGGTACGACACGCTGACGACGACGCTGAACGGCAACAGTTTCGGAAAGCCGAACCGGTAGAACGCCCAGTAGAGCGGGATTTTGGGGAGGAGGGAGGCGAGCATTTATTTTTCCGATTCGCTCGGCGGGTTTTGCCACTCGACTTTTTCATAGAGCGCGGCAAGCGGGATTTGACATTCCAGCGCCGGCAACGCCAGAGTTGTGTCCATTTGCTCCAGCGTTTCCAGTACCCAAAAGTGCCCGTCGCGCCGGAAATGCTCGACATACGCCCGCGTCTGATCAATCATCACGTACTCTTGCAACGTGGGAATTTGCCGGTACAGCGCGAATTTTTTGCCGCGATCATACGCCTGGGTCGAGTCCGACCAAACCTCGACGAGGACGCTGGGATTGAGCACCGTGTCGTCGCGCTTGGGTAAAAATTCGAGCTTGCCGCAAATGATCATCACGTCGGGGTACGTGTACAAGCCGCTCTTTGGAATGTGCAGCCGCACGTCGCTGCTAAAGACGCGGCAGGGTTTGTGTCTGAACTGCTGCGTCAAATTGGTAGCAAGGTTGAGCGTGATCTGATTGTGATTGATCGAGCCGCCGGACATGGCGAAGATTTCGCCGCCGTAATACTCGTTTCTAAATTCGGCGCGCTCTTCCAACGCCAGGTACTCTTCCGGCGAAATGAATTTGGAAACCGGGTTGATCATCAAATCCTCCTTAACGAGCGATTAATGCGCGTTTGCTTTGGGGACGCGGAAAAAGCGCGCCGCGTCGCGCACACGTTGCGGTGCGTTGAGCCAGGTGTCCTTCATCAGCAAGCGGCGCGCGATCCGCGCGGGGCGAAAGTAAAAGCGGCGGTACGCTTCGTGCCACTTGCGCTCGACAATCTCGGCGGTGAGGTCGCCCACCTGGAAATGCGCCTTGTCGGAATGGATCGCGTAATCGTCCCAGTTGTGCGAAAAAAGGATGCCTTCTTTTTCGACCAACTTCCACAATTCCGTGCCAGGGTACGGCGCGGCGATCATAAAGTTGGCAAGATCGGGATCGAGTTCGAGCGCGAGTTGCGTTGTCTTTTCCATCGTCGCTGCGGTTTCGCCAGGCATGCCGTAGATGAAAAAGCCCATCGTTTGCAAGCCCGCCGCTTTGGCGTTTTTGAACGCGTTCCGCACCTGATCGAGCGTCTGCGATTTTTTGACGACGCGTTTCAAAATGTATTCGTCGCCGCTTTCCACCCCAAAGCCGACGCGTTTGCAGCCGGCTTGCTTCATCAATTGAAACAATTCAAGATCGGTGTGGTTGACCTTCATGCCGTGTACCGTGACCCAGGGCACGGTGTTCAGCCCTTCGGCGATGATTGCGCGGCACAATTCTTTCGCGCGCTTCAAGTCGAGATTCCAAATGTCATCGGTCAAGCCGATCTCGGTCGCGCGCAAATCCCGGACGAGCAAACGCCATTCGCGCATCACGTTTTCGATGGAACGTCCGCGCCACGTATCGCCGGTGATCGGTTTGGAACAGTAGGTGCATTTGTACGGACAGCCGCGCGATGTGACGATGGTATACGCGCGCGCGTGCGGATCGAGTCCATCGGTGAGTGGGTTCAGGTTGGTGTAGCGCTCGATTTTGAACAGGTGGTACGCGGGCAAGGGAATGTTGTCGAGGTCGGCGCGCAGGGGGCGATCCAGATTGTGCATCACGCGCCCGGTCGCATCGCGCCACGAGAGCCCCAGGATGTTGCGGAATCGGGCATCACTGATTGCGGTCTGCGGTCTGCCGTCAGCGGTCGTTTCGAGAACACGCAGAAATTCGATGATCGTGTCTTCGGCTTCGCCGCGCGCGACGAAATCCACTTCCGGCTTTTGCATAGATTCGTCCGGTTGCAAAGTGAGGTGCGGTCCGCCGAGGATCGTGATCGCGCCGCGCGCTTTGGCGTCGCGCGCGACACCCCACGCGTTTTCGATCAGCACGGTCGGCGCGGAAATGCCGACGACATCGTACGGCTGGTGGTCGGCGCGTGCACGATCCAGAACCTGCGCGACGGATTCGTCTTCGACTGCGCCGTCGTACAACGTGACATTGGGATAGCCGGTTGCCAAAAGCGAACCCGCGAGATAACCCAGCCCGTTGTGAATATGGGCGCGCGAGTTCCACACTTTGGATTCGGGAGAAACGAGAAGGATTCGCATAGTTCAGTTGCCTACTTTCTGCGCCAATTTTCAATTTCGATGGGCAAGCCAGCAAAGTCTTTTTCGTTATCGGTGATGAGTGTCGCGCGGAGTCGCTTGGCTTGCGCGGCGATCAAGAGATCGGCATCTTCAATGGGCTTGCCGGCGCGTAATCGCTCTGCCCACCAACGTGCGGCTTGTTCCCAATCCGCTGGAACAACGTCGCACCAAGCGAGTTGATTTGCCAAATGTTCAAACGCGCTCAGTTGTTTCTTTGCATCTCGCTTTAACAAGCCACGCTTGATCTCATAAAAAACTACGAGCGAAAGTAACAACCCCGTGTCGTTGGCAATCGCCTCGCGGAAATATTTTTCAACGCGCGTCTCTTTACGAATTATGGCGGAGAGGATATTGGTGTCCAGCAAGCACGTCGTCATAGTTCGACCTCGCGCAATTTAAAGCGATGGGTGCGTAATTCGGTTTCAAATTCATCCCATTGTTGCGTGGTCCAATCGTCCGGTGCGTTCATCCATTCGGTTAGCCACGCCAAAAATTCCTGCTTTTCCAAGCGCACTGATTTGAAAAACGGTTGCGGTTCTGCGTCAAGCTGTTTGTGCTTCTTGGGCGCCAGCGGCTGTTCAATCGGCACCACCAGTAAGCCATTGCCGGTGTCTACCCAGCGCAACCGCGATTGAGCCGTGACCCGGTAGCGCTCGCGCAACGCGCGCGGAATTTCCGTGCGCCCGCGCGCGGTCACGACGGTGATTGGCTCCGCCGTGTAGGTTGTTTTGGTCTCTTTGAGTTTTGCCATCGCGCGCCTCCTTTGCCAAACGATTATACATCGCGCCGGAATCGCGGTCAACAAAAAAAGGCGAGTCCTGTGCCGGTGCGCCGGATCGCCTGGTCGCGCGGGGAATGGGTTTCGCGTGTTAGCCGAGCTCGCGCGCGTGCGCCTGCAATTGGCGTTGCGTGATCCGTTGCGGTTGCTCGCGAATGATCTGCGCCATCTCTTTTGCCGTCAAGCGCAGTTTGAGATTTTCGTACGCGTCGTCCGGCGTCGTGCCATAGCCGAGTTTCTTTTTGCCGTTCTGCATCGCAAACAGATAAAAGTGGTGCGGGTTGTTGAAACTGCTCATGGGAAAACTCTATGCCTTGATCAGCGCGTCCGCGTACACGCCGGCTTTGCCGCGCAAGAATTGCGGCAACTTGGCGTTGATCTCGCGGTCGAATTTGCCGCGCAGTAATTTTTGGTAAAAACCGTAATCAATGCCCACCACTTTTTTGTCGTCAGGATAGCGGTGGTAGTTTTCCTTCGACATGCGGCTTTTGCCTTCGGCGATCAGTTGATAGCCGAGCGCCGACCCCGGGTACGGCGCATAGTACGAAATCGAAGGGAGCACGCGCTTCATTCGTTTGAGCATCCGAATCGTATCGAATGCGTCTTCCGGCGTTTCGCCGGGAATGCCGAGCATGATGTTCGCCCAAAAGCGCGGCGGGATGTAGCCGCGCGCCTCCAAGTCGTCGCCGATTCGGTTGAGCAGATCAATGGCAAAGTAATTGTCCTCGGCGGTACATTCCTTGTTCAAAATTTTCAGGACGCGATCACTGCCCGATTCAAAGCCAATCGAAATGAGATTCCAGTTCGTCTCGCGCACCACCGCTTCGAACAAATCGGGCCACTGGCGCACGGTGTCGGAGCGCGCCGCCGCCCAGTAGGGCCAGCGTTTGTGCGCCCGGCGCGGATATTTTTCGATCCATTCTTTCAGCCATGCCGGATGCTGAAAGAACATCGAATCGTGGATGACGACCGAGCCGATGGGGCCGTACTTGTCGTCGAGAAAATTCAGCTCGTCAATCGTTTGATCTACCGACTTGCGTCCCATATTTTGGATGTACGAAGATTCATTGCAAAAGACGCACTGCCAGGGGCACACACGGCTCGTCAAAATTGTGACGACCGGATCGGGACCCCAGCCGCACTCTGGTTCGAGGGGCCACGGAAAATCGGCGAGGTTCGGGTTGGGCCACAGCGTGCGATCCATCAGGGGCCAGTCCGCCATCGTTTTTGCGCCGACGCCGGTGACCATGCGCGGAAACGCGCGCGGGTCGGTGAGCAAATCCACGATGATGTTTTCGCCCGGACCCTGGCAGATGTGATCGAACTCGGGCACTGTTTCCATTTCGTCCGGCGCGACGGTGGCGTGCATCCCGCCGGTGATGACGATGCCATGCGGATTGACGCGCTTGAAGATTTTGGCGGCTTGGTACGCGAACGGGTAGGTATAACTCCGCACGTTCATCACGAGCACATCGTACCCTTGCACGCGCGGCGCAAGTTCGTCGAACGTGCGGAGCGCGCGTGTCGAGAACAGATCCGTCTCGACGTTATGATTCTTCAATATTGTGCGGAGCAACCCCAAGCCATGATCCTGCCAACGATCATGCGCGCCAGCGGGGCGCACGAACACGCCGAGGTCGCCCAGGTCTAACCAGAGTCGTTTCAATTGATCTCCCGACAATCGCCCATTTGATTTTTTATCCGCCGCCGACCACCGCCATCAGCATCACTACATCGCCGGCTTGCAGGCAATACTCTTTCGTCTGCGGCGTGTTGTTCACCAGCACCAGCGCGACCAGTTCGGACGGGATGTTTAGCGCGCGCATCGCTTCGCGCACCGTGTTGCCCGCGTTCACTTCGATCTGGCTTTGGTTGCCGACGTACGATTTGAGTATGCCGAGTAGTTTGATTTGTGCGGTCATTTTAGAAATTAGAGATTAGAGATTAGAGGTTGGAGATTAGCGCGCAATCTCCAATTTCATTTGCATCACGCGACCAGGTTCGCAAGCCCCAACCGTTCCAACGTTTCGGGTTTCGGCAAACCATTCGCATCCCACCCGCGTTGCGCGTAATACATATCCAACATTCGCTCCACGTCTTCGAGTTTGGTGATTTGCCCGGCGGTCGTGCCGGTTTTCGGCGGCTCGGTGTAAAAGCGCGGCGAGGGCATATCCCACGCGCGCCCAAAATCTTTGTGCTCGCGCGCCCAGTACAGCCGCGTCAGGTTCCAAATGCGCTCGCTCACCAATTCCAGATCTTGCCACGAACGCTTGACGCCGGTAATCGCCTCGAGCGCCGGAATATACATTTCGAGATCAATGTTCAACTCGACCCATTGCAAGCGGCACGCACCCAACGTGTCGAACATTGGGCGCACGTGTTGCAACCAAATCACGCGCGCGACTTTATCCGCGCCGACCAGTTCGCGTCCGACTTGGAGATCATACGTGATCGCCCACGCGCGGTTGTGATGCGCGCCCACATCCGCCGTCATGTATGCGAGCAACATCGCCGTCGCGTTGTGCGTCGCATACGCCGATTGTTCCATCCCCTTGACCTGGATCGCAAATTGTTCGCTCCCCTTGCCGATTTTCTGCGCGGCGCGTTTCGTCCCTTCGGCGAGGAGCGCGCCCAGGTTGCCCTCGCGCTTGGCGATCTTTTCGATCAGCGTGAACACAGCGGGCACGTTGCCGAATTTCAGTTCGAGCCCGTCCGTATCGGCGGGCGTGAGGATGCCCTTTTCGTAACATTCCATCGCCCACGCGATGGTGCTCCCCGCGCTGATCGTGTCCACGCCCCACTCGTCGCACAGGAAATTGATCTGCGCGACATCTTGGGCATCCGCGATTCCCAGGTTCGAACCGACCATGCCGATGGTTTCGTATTCGGGTCCCTCGACCCGGGTGCCGTAGCGTTTCATTCGGCTGTATTTGCCGCACGGCGACGGGCACCCAAAGCATCCCTTGTCGGTGATGACGATTTGTTCGCGGATGACGGGACCGTACAGCGTTTTGCCTTCCGCAAACGAACCTGCCGCAAAGTTGCGCGTGGGGAGCGCGCCGATTTCATCGCACCAACTCACCACCATTGTCGTGCCCAAGTTTTGCCAGGGACCCAAGCCCTCCGAATCTTTGCACGCTTTGTACAGCGCCATGCCGGCTTGGCGATACGCGTCCAGATCGGCGACGGGGATCGCCCGCGTGCCGCGAATGGCAAACGCCTTGAGCTTTTTCGCGCCCATCACCGTGCCGACGCCGCCGCGCCCGGCTTGGCGTCCGTAATCGTGATTGATGTGCGCGTAGGGCACGCCGTTTTCGCCGGCGGGTCCGATGCACGCGATCTGAAACTCTTCGCCGAGTTCGTCCTTCAATATTTTCTCGACGGTGATCGATCCTTTGCCCCACAACGCGGAGGCGTCGCGCAGTTGGATGTGATCGTCGTCAATCACGAGATACACCGGCTTGGCGCTCGCGCCTTCGAGGATGATGCTGTCCAGCCCGGCATATTTGATTTCGGCGGTGAGCAAGCCGCCCACCGAGGCGCTCGCGTAGCCGCCGGTCAACGGCGACTTGCATGTGAAATCGCATTTGCCCGCGCCGGGAATCATCAAGCCCGCCAAGGGCCCGGACGAGACGATCAATTTATTTTCGGGTCCGAGTGGATCCGCGCCGGCAGGAACTTCGTTGAAAAGAAAGTACGCACCAAAGCCGCGCCCGCCGATGTAATCGCGCGCGAGTTCGACGGGGGTGGGGGTTTTGGTGATTTTGCCGGTCGAAAGATTTACGCGCAAAATATTGCCGCCATAGCCGTTCATCGTCGCCTCCTTCACGCCGCCGCGATTTCGCCGAGACGTAACACGTTCGTGCCGCACACGGCGATGCAATCGCCGCACAGATCACATTTCCACGCCACGTCCGCCAAACCCGCGCGCACGAACATGACGTTCTCGGGACACGCGGGCACGCACGCTTCGCACAAGGTGCACTCGGCGAACTCGACATAGTACGCGCCGCGCGCATTTTGTTTGATCGCGTTTGTGGGGCACACCGCGGCGCATTCGCCGCACTGGGTGCACACTTTTACTTCGTACACGCCCGGCGCGGGAAAGTGCGGCAGGATCGTGAGCGCGGCTTTTTTCGGATTATTTTCTTGAAACAAATTGAGCGAACAGGCGACGAGGCATGCGCGGCAACCCGAGCACCTGGCGCTATCGGCATAGAGTCGCATAAGTCGGTTCCTTTCTCTTCATTGCGGGCTTACTTGGCGCAGGCGCGTTTTTCCATCCTCGCGCTGTTTGAGCCATCGTTCAAATGATGCGGGACTCTCGGTTGATTTTTTGCCAAACAATAATCCTTCGATCCCAATATCTTCATCCAGATCGGGCCAGTGAATTCCATAGCCCCCGCCGGCGATCTGAAAATTTATCCGCTCGGTGGAGGTGCCGTGTGCGAGGCGTGGGTACCAACCGATTGGAACCGAAACCGTGCGTCCGTCTTCAAGATCAACTGAAATTGTATCGTCGGTGATCGTCACGCTGGTAATTCTAGTCAGCGTCAACGTCGCCTCGACAGTAGGCATCCCATTCATTCCGTAAATGTTTATTCTCATCCCAGGGTGATTGGAACTTGATACGCGCGCAAAGTTTGCAATGCTTTGATCGTGACAATCCCGCGCCATTCGAGCGTGACCAGCGGGCTGAGTGTTTCCCAGTTGATCATCCAGCCGCCGTCCGCCTGTTGCCGCGCGGCGAGCGCGCGCAGGTGCGTTTCGATGATCGCGTCGGAAAACAAGCGGCGACAAAAACTGTCCGGACGCGGCGCCCAATCCAGGGGATATTTGACGTACCCGTCCGCGTGCGTTTCCAGCGTGACCATTCCCGGTTCGCGGATGCGCGCCGCGAGCCGTGCCAATTCGCGTTCGGCGCGTGCGCGGTCGGGCGCGTGTTCGAGAAACGTAATCATCGGCATCAAATCGTGAAACTGGCGCGACTCGGAAGCGGCGATGGCTTGCCAGCAAAATTCGCTCGCTGTGTCAACCCAGGAATGCCGGACGGTGTGTTTCAAAAGCAAGCCGACAATTGCCGCGGTCGGGTTGAGCGCCGTGGGCGGGTTGGCTTCGCTGTGCCACCACGGCGCGCACGGATACGCGTTCACCGAGGGCAACGCGAATGGCACGCCGCCTTCGGACGTGGTGATCGTTGCGAGAAAATCGCACGCGCGGAGCACCATCGGATCGGCAAAGCCATCCACCGCGTCGAGTGTTTCCAGCGCAACTTGGACATCTACGGGCTGGCTCGCGGGGCACCGCTTGTCCGGTTCCAACGCGTTGCCGAATCCGCCGTCCGCGTTTTGATAGGCGCGCAGAGCGCGCAACACCGGCTCTGACGATTCGCCCGCAAACAAATGCGCGAACAAATGCCGTTCCAGCAAGCGCGCCGTGCGCCAAACGAAATCTTGCGCGTGAGTTAGCATAGCGTGGCGTTCACTCTCCGTTGCGCCGATTTTTGCCGGCGAGGCGTTGGCGCAACACTTTGGGGCGCAATTTACGGCGCACCAATTTGAGTTCGGCGGGAAGCAGAACCAGATAAGCGCTCAAGCCGGTGAACGCGCCAATTCCCAGGAGGATGGACGCGGTGATCGCTTTTGCCGGTGATGCGCCGTGACTATGGCTTGTCAGCACAATGCCGCCGTTGATAGCAATGACTGCGGTGACAACTCCGATGAGCAAACCCACAATGAGGTAGAAATTGAGAATGCCCAACAACTCTTTCAGTTCATCTCGCGTGACCATTTATCTTTCGCTTTCGTTCTCCGAGTCACCTCATTGTGTTTCTTCGAAATCATATTCGAGCGCAAAGCCGTATGCCGACGCATGTTCCAATGCCGATGCGCCTTCGCCGCGCAAGCCGCGCAACGCGGCAGTGCCAGAACCGGGCACAACTTGCCACGTGGCGCGGGCAACGCCATTTTCGAACGTGCCGCGATGTTCCAGCACAAAACTGCCTGCGCGCGCGCCGATTTGCCCGACGACGTATTCCATGCCGATGAAACTTGCCGAACCGTCCTCACGATACAGCATCAAGTATTCGATAGTGCTTTCGCCGGCAAGGTCGCCGCGAAACGATTTCCGCACATGTGCGCGCGTAAGTTTGCGTCCATCGAATTCGGCGTAGGGTTGCTCGTCCCAGGCTTGAAGCGTAAAAATGGATTCGGCTCGTTGTTTCATCTTGTCTTCCTTAACCGGCGGCCGGCGTTTCTTACGTCAGCGCTTTGATGTCGTCCTTCGTCTTCTTCGGCAGAACGATCTTGAGCGCCATTCGCAACGTGCGCGGGAAATGTTGCCAGGTGGATTTGCGGAGCAACGTCATAGCGATGCGATGCGGACGTAGATAAAACCGGCGGTACGCCTCCGCCCACTTTTTTTCCTGCGCCGCGGCGGTCGTTTCGCCCAACTCGAATCGCGCTTTGCCTTCAAAGAAAACGTAATCCTGCCAATCTTGGACGAGCATCCTGCCGCCGTTGCGGTGCACTTGCTCCCAAACCTTGGTGCCCGGGTACGGCGTCATCATCGAAAAGTTGGCGACGAGCGGATCGAGTTCACACGCGAATTGGATCGTCTTTTCCATCGTCGCTTCCGTGTCGCCGGGCAAGCCGATGATGAAAAAGCCCACCGTTTCCAGCCCAACTTTTTTAGCGTTCTTGAACGCGGCGCGAATTTGATCGTGCGTCACGCGCTTGTCAATGGATTCGAGAATGTCCTCGTCGCCGGTCTCCACGCCGAACGCCAGACGCAACAAGCCGGCTTGCTTCATGTGCCGCAACAACTCTTCGTCCGCAAGATTCGCGCGAATACCGTTGATCAAAATCCAGGGCACGCGATTCAATTTTTCCTGGATGAGCAGATCGCACAAATCGTGGAGTCGCTTGCGGTTGATGTTCGCCGAATCGTCGAGGATGCCGATCTCTTGTGCGCCCAACTCTTCGACCAAGTGTCGCCACTCTTTGACGACGCTTTCCGGCGAGCGCGCGCGCCATTTCTCCGCCATCACACTTTGCGAGCAGAACGTGCACCGATACGGACACCCGCGCGAAGTCATGATGCTGAATGACTTGCCCATTTCAATCGCGTCCATCGCCGGTTGCAACGAGGTGTAGCGTTCCATTTTGAAATACTTGTAAGCGGGGTACGGCAAAGCATCGAGATCGGCAATCGCGGGGCGTTCGTGGTTATGCCGAATTTTGCCGTCGCTGGTTTGGTACGTAATGCCGAGCACACCCGCGAGCAATTTTTGCGCTGGGTCAAGCAGGTCTGCCGCTTTGAAATTGGGATTGGCTTGCTTGGCGTGCGCGACTACCTCGCACAATTCGATCCACGTCGCTTCGCCTTCGCCGCGCGCCACGATATCAATTTCGGATCGTGCCGCCGCTTCCTCCG
>CAIKBD010000085.1 GCA_903825565.1 uncultured Anaerolineales bacterium
GCGCGGCACGCCGCTTGGAGCGCCGCCGCAATGTGCTGAATCATTTCATCGCCAACCGTGTGCCCGCGCGTGTCGTTGGTTACTTTGAGATTGTCGGCATCGGCAATGATGAGACTGATCGGAAAGTTGCGACTGGGTTCGTAACGCACCATCTCGGACTCGAAAAAGGCGCGATTGTACAAACCGGTCAGGGCATCGTGTGTGCCGAGGTAGCGCAGTTGCGATTCGGCTTGTCGGCGGGCGGTAATATCGTGGATGATCGAATATAAAACGATGCGATCCTGCGTCTCGATGGGCACTAGATAAGATTCAACATCACGCAGTTCGCCGGTGGCGAGGCGATGCGCCTGAATGAAATAATCTTTTTCGCGTGTGAGCGCGGCTTGGTGTTCGCGCGCTAGTTCCTCGGGCGCGAGTCCACTGATTTGATACATGCTCATTTGGCGCAGAATGCCGAGCGGGTAGCCGTAAAATTCAATCGCGGCTTGGTTGGCATCCACGATTGCGCCCGAAGCCGGGTCAATCAAGAGTTTGATCGCCGAATGGTGATCGAACATCTGGTGATACAATTGTTCACTCGCGCGTAATTGCGCTTCCACGCGTTTGCTTTTGGTTAAATCGGTAATCACGGCAACCGTCCCGGCAAATTCGCCGTTATGCCAGCGCGGGGTGCCGGTGATTTGCGCGTAGATTACCGTGCCATCGGCGTGACGAAACCGTGTTTCGTAAGTTGTTGTTTTGCGCCGAGTGCGTTCCACCCAGGCTTGGTTCAACGCCGTGCGATCCTCGACGACGGTAACATCGTGCGGACTTTTGCCGATCAAGTCCTGCGGCGCATAGCCGACCATCTGTCCGTATGCCGGGTTCACCAAAACAAATCGCCCCGTTGCGTCGGCGACGGTTAAACCTTCCCCCATCGTGTTCAACACCATCAGGGCAAAATCTCGTTGCTCTTGCAATTCAGACTCGAGACGCTGGCGTTCGGTAATGTCGCGCGAAATGCCAAACAGAACCGTTTGCCCATCCCATTTGCCCAACTGCACTTTGGTTTCGACCGGGATGCGCGTGCCGTCCTTTGCCACCAATGGGATGTTGCACGATGTGGCGTTGCCGGCGAGCATTGCCGCGATGATCGCTTGGGCTTGGGCGCGTTGCTCCGGCGGGTGCAGATCCGAAATGTGTATATCCGCAATGTCCGTTGGCTCCAGTTGCAGGCGTTGCAACACGACCGGGTTCACGTGGAGAATTTTGCCCTGCGGGTCAACAATCACGATCATGTCGTCAACGGTGTCAAACAGAGTTTGCAATTTGCGTTGGCTATCCTGCAAAGCTTGTTCTGCTTGAATGCGCGCGATCACGCCGCCCATTTGCGCCGCGAGACTTTCAAGCACTGGGCGCGCGCTGATCCCGATCACGTCGTGGGTATGGGAGGCGAGGTTGAGCGCGGCGATTACGCGGTCCTCGTGTCGAATCGGCAGAACGCAGAGCGCACGCAACTGTTCCCCTACCTGTTCGGTGTGCATACTCGCCGCAAGTTCCGAATTGGTGCTGTAGAAAGGTTGTCCAGCCATCACGAGCCGCGTTTGCGGCGTATCGGCGGCGAAATACTGGGCGCGTTGGACGAACTTGGCGGATAGCCCGCGATGAACGTTAAGATTGAGCGCGCCGGTGCGCGCATCCACCAAGTAAATGCCGCCCGCATCCAATCCTTGAATTTCCAGAGTGGCATCCAGCACATGGCCAAGCATCGCCTCGAAGGTGACGGCGGAGGCGAGCGCGGCGCTCAAGTCGCGTTGCACCCGCACCAACCCCTCGGCGCGTTTGCGTTCGGCAATTTCTTGATCGGCGCGGGCGAGGACTTGGCGCAATTCTTGGAGCGTCCAGTACATCAAACCGCCTGCCGCGCCAAAGGTGAAACTATAGATCGTCCATTGCGTAACGGTGACCGAAAAATCGGCGCGCGGCAAGAGGTGGAAATTTTCCGCGCCGATCAGTCCCGCCGTGGCGAGCGCACTTAGCCCGAATGCAATGCCCAGTCCGAGGCGATCAAAAAAAATGCCTGCCGCCATCACCCAGAGGATGTAGATAGCGGTGGTCGGACTACGCACGGTGCCCAAGTTGGCAATGGCGCTGGTCAAGTATACGTAGACCAAGGCGATATAAATGAAACTCACCCGGGTGATCTTGCCGTGGTGTACCCAGAAGCGCAACCCCAAGCACAGGATGAAGTATAGCAGGTTTAAGCCAAAGACGATGGGTGGAGTGTTGCCGCCGAGCAAGTTGCTGGTGAGGGTAAAGGGTAAGATGGTGATCGAGATGGTGAGGGCGATGTTGAGTAGAGCGGCGCGGCGCGTTTTGGCTTCGTCACCTGGAAAGTTGGGCGGGGCAAACCATCGCCCGAACAGTGTGCTCAGCCGTTTTCCGAATCGGGTTTTATTGGGGGTAGGCATTGTTTACCTCCCGCCGCGTGCAATAAAAAAACCTGTTCCCAAATGCCGGAGCAGGTTGCCACGATACATATTTTGTAATCATGATCTCCCTTTGGCAGCTCGGCGAGCGTATTCCCGCAGGAACATAGCCCCGTAGCTTTGCGTCCTCGCCTTTCGACGAGTTTGCTAGTATCAGTTGAGTTCGATTGTGCTCCATTCTAGTCAGATTTGCCGGCTTGTCAAAGTAAAGCCAAGTCAAGGGTACGGTTTCTCAAAAGTTATGCCGCCCTTCCCCAACCTTCTCCCCAAAGGGGCGAGGGCGGTTTGCTCCCTCTCCCTGTCCAAGGAGAGGGCAGGGGTGAGGGCGACACCCGTTTTGGTACAATTGACAATCTGGCATATCCGCATTATAGTCAGAGCAAATGACGGAGCGAAAGGGCAAACCCAGCGCAAGTTGGGGACGCAAAGCCACGGGTCCATTTTGGATCGCCGAGCTGCAACGCTCTGCCGTGTCTGCTGGATTCATGCCTTGTGCCTGAATCCTTATGCCCTTTCCGATCCAATAGGTAGGGCGTTTTCTTTTTTCCTTTGGTTGATTCTGGCGGCTCAGTTTTCAAACGTATGGCTTGCTTGGTGTGGGCAAGTCAATTGACTGTGGAATAGACAATCATGAAACGATCACGCGCTCGGTTCCTTTTTCGCTGGTTCATCGAAATGGGTGTGGTTGCTCTGGGTTACTACATCACCGCACAAATTAGTTTACTGTGGAGTCAGCCGTCCAATGGCGCGCCCGTTGTTTGGCTTCCTGCCGGTTGGGCGCTGGCGGCAGTGTTCCTGGGTGGGCGGCGTTTTTTTTTCGGGGTGGTGTTGGGTGCGTTTCTTGCTAATTTAAAAATCATGAACTCGCCGGCGTTGTTGCCA
>CAIKBD010000086.1 GCA_903825565.1 uncultured Anaerolineales bacterium
ACGCGCTTATCAGTCTCGGCGATTTGGAGAACCGCCTCGGCGCAATTGACGCCGCGCGCGCGCATTACGCCCAAGCCATTGACCTCTTTACGAATGAACGAGACAACCTCGGGCTCGCCAACGCGCTGAAAAGTCTCGGCGATTTGGAGAAACGCCTCGGCGCAATTGACGCCGCGCGCGCGCATTACGCCCAAGCCATTGACCTCTACACGGCGGAGCGCGCCAACCTCGGGCTCGCCAACGCGTACCTGATGTTAGGTTTGATCGAGCGCCAGCAATCTCGTTTTGAATCGGCACGCCAATTGTTCACGCAAGCACGCGAAAATTTTGTTGCCGAACGTGACATGATGGGACTCGGTTATACCGACGCCGAACTCGCACGCGTCGCGCACGCGCTCGGCAATGACCCACAAGCCGACCAACTGCTGGAGGAAGGAATGCGCGCGGCGCAGGCGAGCAATGTGCCCAGCGTCGCGCAATACGTTGCGCAAGCCGCCGCAGAAATCCATCCCGAATTGGCAGAGCGCGCGCTCGATCCCGGCTACGTGGAAGGCGAACTCCGCAAGCAAACGCAAGACACGGCGCAAATTGCGAACGAACTCGGCGGCATCGCCTACCAATTGCGAATGGCGGATCGCTTTGCCGACGCGGAACCGTTTTATCGCCGCGCGCTGGAATTGGATCGCGACAATCCGCGCCGCTATGTCGGGCTGGTCACGCTCTTGCGGCAAACGAGCCGGGACGCGGAGGCGTTGCCGCTCGCGGAACGCTGGCTCGCGGTTGCGCCGGAGGATGCGGACGTGTTGCTCGCGCTGGCCGCGCTGTGCCGCAAACTGGAACACGCGGCGGAATCGGCGCGCTACCTTGCGCGGGCGCGCGGCTGGGTCAAGCCGGACGCGTGGTACGCGCTCGCCTGCCTCGAAGCCGTCGCCGGCAACATTGACGCCGCCATCGCGCACCTCCGCCGCGCCGCCGCCGAGGACCAGGAGTTTGACCGCGCGTGGGCAAGCCGCGATCCGGATTTGGAGTGGCTACGCGGCGATGCGCGGTTTCAGGAACTGCTTCAGCACAAAACCCAATGAGTATCCTAAAACGTTTCGAGGAAATTCCGCATACCGCCGATTGGAGCTTTCGCGCGTTCGGCGCAGATTTGCCGGACTTGTTCGCCAATGCCGCGTGCGCGCTGTTCGCGTTGCAAGGCGCGCGCGCGCGCGACGCGGCAGCCGCAACGGCGCGCGCGCTCGAACTGGAAGCGCTGGATCGCGAAGCGTTGCTCGTCGCTTGGTTGAGCGAACTGCTGTGGTTGCAAGAGACGCATCACGAAGCGTACCCGCGCATCGAAATCGAATCGCTCACCGCGACGACGTTACGCGCGCGGGTGTTCGGCGTGCCGCTGGCAACGCTGGACAAGGCGATCAAGGCGGTGACGTACCACAATCTGGCGATTGACCAAACGGCGGACGGCTGGCAAGCGGTGGTGGTGGTGGATGTTTGAGATCGTTGAATCGAATGAGACATTGCCAAAGTAGTTTGGCAACGCGTAGGGGCGCCGTCTTGTCGCCCTGGGATACTGAGCACGGTCGCAGATTGCGCTTTTGGATTGTCACCCTGAGCGGAGCGAAGGGTCTCACAACTATACTCCACGCAGGCACAAACTGCGGTTTTGTAACACGCGGATTGTCATGCTGAGCGAAGCGAAGCATCTC
>CAIKBD010000087.1 GCA_903825565.1 uncultured Anaerolineales bacterium
ATGCGACGCGACGGCGTCGGCGCAGTTCCGCTCAACGCGCGATAAACGAACCAGCCGACAAATGGCATGGCAATCGCCATGTTGAACACGTTCGCGCCCAGCGCAAGAATACCGCCATCGCCAAAAAAGAATGCCTGGATCACAAGCGCGACTGAAATGGCAAGCACCGTCGCCCAGGGTCCGATCACGAGCGCGGCAAGCACCGCGCCAATGGAGTGGGCGCTCGTGCCGCCAGGCGCGGGAATGTTGAACATCATGATGACAAACGAGAGCGCGGCAAACAGCGCGATGCGCGGCACCAGCCGCCCCGCAATGAGCGTTTTGAGTTTTTGCGACGCGCGATACCAAAACGGCGCGCTGGCGGCGTACATCACAACGGCAGTCGCAGGACTGAGATAACCATCTGGAATGTGCATAGCAACCTCCTGAAAATGGGCGTGGAAAGCGAGTCGCCTTTCACGCACGGCGTTTACGCAAAGTAGGCGCGGGGGAAGACGCTGGCTGACATTTGCGACACAATCCAAAAATCGCAAAGTGATCCAGGTCGGCGGCGAACGCGTACTCGTCGCGCAACAATTTTTCGAGCGGCGCAAATACCGCGCCGTCCACCTCGATCATTTTGCGGCATTGGCGACAAACGAGATGGTGGTGGTGCGGGTGCCGATGAATTTCATAAGTTACCTTGCCATCACCAAAGTCGGTGGGATTGACGAGGCAGAGCCGGGCGAGCAGTTCGAGCGTGCGGTACACAGCGGATTTGTTGATGTAGGGATACTGTTTACGGATGCGTGCGATAATTTCGTCAGCGGTGAGATGCCCGTTGCCCTCGCAAATCACGTTGAGAATCATTTCGCGTTGCGGCGTAAGGCGATGTCCGCGCTGACGCAGATCGGCTAACAGTTCGGTGTGATGCACGTGCAAAAACTCCTTATTGCAACTGGTTGCAATAAGGAATATACCCGATTTGGGCGACGGCGTCAAGCGGGGAGGCGTGGTGGATTTTGCGCCACGCGCGAAATCGTGCTACACTGCGCGCAACTCTGCGATAAGGAGGCGTTGCGTGCGGTTTCTGCGAGAATTGAAGAATCTCTATCTGCTCAGCATCGTCCTAGCCGCCGTCGGCTTGGGCGATTCGCTCTATTTGTGGTGGACCAAAGTCGGGCAAGTGACGATCATTTGCGGCGTCGGCGATTGCGACGTGGTCAACGCGAGCCCGTACTCCGCGTTACTCGGCGTGCCGGTCGCCGCGATTGGCGCGCTGGGGTACGCGGCATTGCTCGCCACGGCGGGCTGGGCGTTCGTCGCGCGCGAAAACGCGCCGCCGTGGTTGCCCACCGCGCGCCTTGTCCTGGCGAGCGGCGGCTTGTTCTTTGCGGCGTATCTCACCGGCATCGAAGCCTTCGTCATTCACGCGTACTGAATTTGGTGCGTGCTACAGGCTGTAGCCATCCTGGGAATTTTTATCGGCTTGCTGATCGAGCGCCGAAACGAAGGCACGTAAAAAATGGCGGGACGTTGGATGAAACGTCCCGCCATTTTTTATGCATTTTCCAGCGCGCGCGCGGCGGCTTTTTCTTTCGCCGCCAGCGCCTTGTGCCGATCTTCCGTCCCCAAAATCTTTTTGCGAATCCGCAAATTTTTCGGCGTCACTTCGAGCAGTTCGTCGTCCGAAATATACTCGATGCATTCGTCGAGCGACATGAGGCGCGGCGGCGTCAATTGCACCGCGATGTCGGAATTGGAACTGCGAACATTCGTCATGTGTTTTTTCTTGCAGACGTTGATCGCAATATCGCCGAGCCGCGCTTGCTCACCGATCACCATCCCCTCGTACACATCCACGCCCGGACCCACGAACAAAATGCCGCGCCCCTCCGCGTTTTCAAGCGCGTAACTCGTCGTCGTGCCCGGCTCGAACGCGACGAGCGAGCCATGCTCGCGCATGGCGATTTCGCCCGCGAGCGGCAAGTAACCGTGAAAGAGCGCGTGCATAATGCCGGTGCCGCGCGTCGCCGTGAGGAATTTCGAGCGGAAACCCAGCAAGCCGCGCGTGGGCACCAGGTACCGCAAATGCACCGAGCCGTCGTCCGCCGTGTGCATTTCCTTCATCGTCGCGCGCCGCGTGCCGAGCATCTCCATCACGACACCCAGGTAATCCGCCGCAACTTCGATATACACTTCTTCGACCGGCTCCAGTTGTTCGCCGCTTGCGCCGGTTTTGTAAATCACTTCCGGTTTGGACACTTGCAATTCGTACCCCTCGCGCCGCATCGTCTCGATCAAAATGGCGAGATGCAATTCACCGCGCCCGGACACGATAAACGTGTCGGACGTTTCCGTTTCCTCGACGCGCAAACTCACGTTCGATTCGAGTTCCTTGAACAGCCGCTCGCGCAATTTGCGCGACGTGCTCCACGTACCCTCGCGCCCGGAAAACGGTGACGTGTTGACGCCAAACGCCATCCGTACGGTGGGCGCTTCGACGCGGATGGGCGGCAGTGGCTTGGGGTTGTCCGCATCCGCCACCGTCTCGCCGATGTAAATTTCCGGCAAGCCGGTCAGCACGACGATTTCACCGGCTTGAACCTGGGTTACCGGAATGCGTTCCAAACCCTGGTGCACGAACAGTTCCGCGATCTTGCCGGGCGACATCGTGCCGTCGTGCGCGATCCGCATCACGTTTTGCGCCGGTCGCAGCGTGCCGGCGAACAACCGCCCAATCGCAATGCGCCCCTTGTAATCGTCGTAACCGAGCGTGGTGACGAGCAACTGCGACGGCAAATCCGGCTCCACCTGGGGTGCAGGCAAGTAATTCACAATCGTTTCGAACAGTGGTTGCAAGTCCACGCCCGTATCGCCCGGCGTGAGCGTCGCGCGCCCCAAGATCGCGTCGGTGTAGACCATCGGAAACTCGGCTTGCTCGTCGCTCGCGCCCAAATCAATGAAGAGATCGAACGTCGCGTTGGCGACGTGATTGAGCCGCGCATTCGGGCGATCCACTTTGTTGATCACGACGATGGCTTTGTGTCCCAGTTCCAACGCCTTGCGTAACACGAAACGCGTCTGCGGCATGGGACCATCCACCGCGTCCACCAACAGCAAAACACCGTCCACCATATTCAACACACGCTCGACCTCGCCGCCAAAGTCGGCATGACCGGGCGTATCCACGATATTGATCTTGGTGCCGCGATACGTGATCGCCGTATTCTTGGCGAGGATCGTAATCCCGCGTTCGCGTTCGAGATCGTTTGAATCCATCACGCGTTCGATGACAACCTGGTTATCGCGAAACACGCGCGACTGTTTGAGCATCGCATCCACAAGCGTCGTTTTGCCGTGGTCAACGTGCGCGATAATTGCAATGTTGCGTAAATCATTTCGGACTGGCATACTAACCTCTTTGCCGAAAACCGGCGTGACACGAATAAAAACCTCGGCGCCAGATGGAGCCGAGGAAAAAATCATTGCTCGGGCAGAACGAGGCGCATTATACGCGCAATGCGTGTGCTTGGCAAATTCATTTTCGTTGACAAGCGTGCGCATCTGCCCTAAAATATCCGCCAGAAGGAGGCGCAATGCCGAACCAGTGGACGAACCAAGAAATCGCCGCGCTGTTTTTTCGTATCGCGGACATTCTCGACATTCAAGGCGAAATCGTGTTCAAGGTCGTCGCGTACCGCCGCGCCGCCGACGCGATTGAGCACCTGGGGCGCGATGTGCGCGACATTTGGCAGGGCGATCCGAAAAATCTACGCGCGATTCCCGGCATCGGCAAGGAAATTTCCGAAAAGATTGATGAGATCATTCGCACCGGCGAATTAGAATATTACAAAAAAATTTCCAAGGGCGTGCCGCCGGGAATTTTCGATTTACTCCAAGTGCCGGATGTCGGACCGAAAACGGTCGCGCGGTTGTGGCAAGAACTGAAAATCACCGATGTGGCGAAACTTGAAAAAGCGGCGCGCGCCGGCAAATTGCGCGGGCTAAAAGGGTTCGGCGCAAAATCGGAAGAAAAAATTCTCGCGGGCATCGAGCAACACCGCCGCAAAAAATCTTCGACGCGCGTTTTGCTCGGCGTCGCGTACCCGTTCGCGCATTCCATCATCGCCGCTCTGCGCGCCGCGTGCGGTGACGCGATTCAGGACATTGCGCCCGCCGGTTCACTGCGCCGGATGAAGCCGACCATCGGCGACCTGGATATCCTCGTCGCGTCCGACGCGCCGGAAAAAATTATTGACGCATTCGTGAGTTTGCCCATCGCACGCGAAATCAACGCGAAAGGAAGCACGAAAGCGAGCATCATCGCGGACAATGGAATGCAAGTAGATTTGCGCGTGCTCGAAGCGAAACACTGGGGCGCGGCTCTGCAGTATTTCACCGGCAGTAAGGAGCACAACGTTGCGCTCCGGCAAATCGCGCTCGCGCAAGGTCTGTCGTTGAGCGAGTGGGGATTCAAGCGCGTCAAAGATGAAAAAGAAATTTTCGCGCCGACCGAAGCAGAGGTGTACGAGAAACTCGGCTTGCAATGGATTCCGCCGGAGTTGCGAGAGGCGAGTGGCGAATTGCGCTTGGCGCAAGAAAAGCGATTACCGCGCTTGATTGAACTCGCTGACCTCAAAGGCGATTTGCAGTGGCACTCGAATTGGAGCGATGGCAGTTTCTCGATTGAGCAAATGGCGGAGGCGGCGCGCGCGCGCGGCTTGCATTACCTTGCGGTCACGGATCACTCGCAAGGTCTCGGCATTGCGCGCGGGCTGACGCCGGAGCGATTGAAGGAACAGTGGAAAGAGATTGACGCGCTCAATAAAAAGTGGAATGATTTCGTCGTGCTGAAAAGCATCGAGATGGAAATTCGCGCGGACGGTTCGCTCGATTTTCCGGATGAACTGCTCGCGCAATTCGATATGGTGCTCGTCTCGACGCACAGCGCGCTCAAGCAATCGCGCGAAAAAATTACCGCGCGCGTTATCAAGGCGATGCAAAATCCGTACGTGGACATTTACGCGCATCCGACCGGGCGCTTGCTTGGCACGCGCGAGGAATCCGCGCTCGACCTGGAAGAAGTGTTTCGCGTCGCAAAGGAAACCGGCACGTTCGTCGAGATTGACGGCGCGCCCGAACGCCTCGACCTGGATGATGTGCGTGTGCGGCGTGCGCGCGAGGTTGGCGCGCAAATCGTGATTGACAGCGACGCGCACTCGCCTGACGGATTCGATGGCTTGTTCTACGGCGTCGCGATGGCGCGGCGCGGCGGGTTGGAAGCCAGGGATGTGATGAATACGTTGGAGTGGAAAGAACTCAAGCTAAAATTAAAAAGGCACAAGCGAAAAGTGAAATGACCGATTGTTGTGCTATGTATGAAAAAATAATGGGACGCAGAGTACCGCAGATAAACGCAGATAAATAAATTCTACGTTCGTCCGCGTCCAATTTTCAAGGAGCAGACATGTCATCCATCAACAGCCAGGACAAGGAACTCGCCGAATTTTTTACCGACGTGGTGCATCTGCGCGATGCGTTCAAGGAAATGGTTGGTAGGGGTGGGGTCACCCCGCCCGCGCAACAGGGCGAAGTTGTGGGCGGGATGACCCCGCCCCAACAAAAACGCATCCTCGTCATTCACGGCGTGGGCGGCGTGGGCAAGTCATCGCTCTTGAAAATGTTTCGCTTGCACTGCAAAAGCGTCAACGTGCCTGTCGCGCTGGCATCGGGCGATGATTCAAAATCCGCGCTTGATGTGCTTTACCTCAAAAGTCCATCGGGCGAAGAGCGCGGCTGGGTGCCTGACTTGAAAGCCGATGGGGTGAAATTTGGCAAGTTCGACGCGACGTTCGCACATTATCGCGCGATTCAAGCGAAGGTGGACGCCGAAACACAAAAGACGCGCGGCAAGTTTGTAGACCTGGCTGGCAAGGCGGCGAAAGAAACGGCTGGGACAGCGGCGGCGGCAGCGGCGGGCGCGGCGCTCGGTTCGATCATTCCTGGGATTGGCACGCTTGCGGGTGCCATCGGCGGAATGGGCGCAGAAGCATTGACCGATTGGTTGCGCGGATTTCTGACCAAGCCCGACATTGATTTGTTGCTCGACCCCACGAAAAAATTGACTGACGATTTTCTCGATGATATGACGCAAGCCGCGAACAAACAACGCATCGTGTTGATGCTCGACACATTCGAGCAGATGAGCGCGTTGGAAGATTGGGCGCGTGATGTGGCGCAACGTGTAGGGCAAATTTCTAATTTGCCTACGGGACAAATTGGAAATTTGTCCTACGGTGTCCTTCTCGTCATTGCGGGACGCGCCTTGCCAAACTGGGGACGCGCGTGGTCGGGTTGGATGGCGAACGCGCAAGTCGAAGAGTTGAAGCCGATGAGCGAAGACGTGATGCGCGAATTGATTCGGCGTTATTACGCGACGATGCGCGGCGGCGAGCCGAATCCGACCCAGGTTGATGCGATCATTCGCTTTGCGCGCGGCTTGCCGATGGTCGTGACGAGCGCGGTGCAGTTGTGGGTCAAGTACAACGTCGAGGATTTTCAATCGGTCAAAGCCGAGATTGTGGCGAACCTGGTTGACCGTTTGATTGAAGGCGTGCCAAGCACATTGATTCCCGCGCTCGAAGCGGCGGCAATCGTGCGTTGGTTCGACCAACCGATTTTGCGCGCGGTGCTCAAGCAAGACGATGTGCGCGATGTCTACAACGAACTGCGGCGATTCCCGTTTGTGCGGACGCGCGCCGAAGGGCTGGCATTGCACGACGCGGTGCGCGAGATTATGGACGAGAACCTGCGCGCGCAAGATTCCGAGCGGCATTGTGAACTGCACGAACGCGCGGCAGTGTATTTTGAAAAACGACTGGAGAAGGTCGCAGATACCCGACAGGGTACAACGGGCGAAGAAGCCGAGCGGCTGGGACTGGAGCGATTGTATCACCGCGTCCGTGCGGATGAAGAAGCAGGCATCAAATTGTTTCAGGAGATGGCGGAAGAGTTTGGGCGATTATGGCTTATCAACCGATTACGCGTGTTGTTGAATGATGTAAATACGTACCCATTGGAACGAGAGAATAGTAAGTTGTGGCGAGATTATTACATTGCGAGATTGAGGCAAGCAGAAAAACATTACGATGACGCCGAGATGATTTATGAGAGGGTTTCTTCGAGTAACCAAGCGGAACAAAAATTACGTGCGTACGCATTCTGTGATTGGGGAGAAATAGTTAGTCGAGGAAACAAATTGGGACAACTAGGTGGCGTAGAAAAAGCCACGCGAATTATTGAGGGTGCACTATGCTATAACAAAATGGACTCCAAAATTGCGTGGGCATACTCACACCTATGTAGCGTTTATTCCTTTCAAGGTGAATGGGAACAAGGAATAGACGTTGCAAAAAAGCAAATGGAATTATATAAACAAACAGAAGATAAACACGGTGTAGTAGAGGCATATGCAAATATGCGACAAATTTATTGTTCGATGGGGAATTGGCGTTTAGCACTTGATGTCACAAATAGGGCGTTAGAAATAATCTCATCATTGCCGCACACTCCATTTTTGAAGGTAATGGCTTATAGAAAGATGGATAGGTTATCTGCATTCTGCGGACGGTACAAGCAAAATGAGATGGAGCTGAGAGAGTGTTTGTCATACGTGGAACAATCAGGTGAGATGGGTTGGTATGCAAATTTCTTGGGTGATTTGACTTTCGTAAACACACTCCAAGAAAAATATGATGGCACTGATTTGGAGTTTGCAAATGCAATTCGCACACGTCGGGAACTCAAAGTGGGCTATGGACAAACCCAAAGTTTTGTTGGAAGGTCGTTGTTCAGACAAGGGTATTTTGAGAAATCAGAAATTGAGTTACTACAATCTTTAGCCACCAAGAAAGAATGGTATGATTATGGAGGGTTGCCAGAGATATATAACTGGCTTGGTGAATTATATGAAAGTCAAGGTGATTGGTTACGTGCTACAACAAATTATCAATCATCCATTGATTATCGGAAACGGTATCATTTTACTGTGGGTGCTCTAATTGGCTTAATCCGCGTCAAGCACACGCAAGGTGACTATGCCGCCATCCCGCCACTACTCGCAGAAGCGGAGCAACTGGCACAGCAGTACGAATACAACGACCATCTCGCGTCGTTAAGGTTGACGCAGGGGATGACAGCGGACGTAATGGGATTGAACGGACAAACCTCTACCACCAATCAATCGTCCGTTGAATCCCGTCAGTCCGTTGTAATCGGGTTTTTCAAGCAAGCAATGATTTACGCTTTGCGCTATAATCGCTTTTTGTTGGACGAGGTGTTGAGCGGGCGACCACAAGGCACGCCACTGCGTCCCATCATTCCGTACTGCTTGGCGCGCGGTGATGAAGGACGACGAATGCTCGTTGCGTTGCGCGATTGGTGGAAGACAGGCATCAACGACATTGGCACGCCGCGTCCCGATACGATTTCGCCAATCCCAGAAGCAATCGCGTTGTTGGAAGCGGAGCGCATCGCGCGCGAACGCGAACCCGGGGATGGCTCGCCGCAAAAGAGTGTGGTGGAGCAGATTGAGGCGGCGTTGTAGGACAAATTTGTAAATTTGTCCCACGAGATAATCATGAGCCAATTTGATTACAAGGCAACTTATCGTCGCCATTTACCGCACATTCAACCACCTGGCGCAACACTGTTTGTCACCTATCGTCTGGCCGGTTCAATTCCAGCAGAAATCGCGCGACAATTGCGCGAAGAACAAGCACGAATCGAAATGCGCTTGACGCAGATTGGTGATTCCGATGAACGCTTGCGGCAAGCTGACCGCGAACAACGCCGCATGTTCGGCAAATGGGACAAGGCACTCGATTCGACAACATGTGCTCCATTCTGGTTGCGCGATGAACGCATCGCAGTGTTAGTGATTGAAAGTTTGCATTACTTGAACAATCAACGTTATACTTTGGAAGCGTTCTGCATCATGCCTAATCACGTTCATGTTGTGTTCACACCACTTGCGAAAAGCGACGGGGTGTATTATTCGATGGCAAACATCCTACACTCGCTCAAACGCTACACCGCGTTGCACGCTAATCAAATCTTGGAACGTCAAGGCAGTTTCTGGCAAGATGAAAATTATGACCACGTTGTGCGAGATGAGCAGGAATTGAATCGGATTGTCGAATACGTCCTCAACAATCCCGTGCTTGCTGGGTTGGTTTCATCCCAAGAAGAATGGCAATGGACATATCGTAGGGCAAATTCATAAATTTGTCCTACGAAAATGGCGCTGGGCGTACTGTAGGGCAAATTTATAAATTTGTCCTACGAGGTTACAATGGCAAAACTCAAACTCGATTTACACGACATCTACAATCGCGGCGGACAGATTGACGCCGAACTGAATCGCATTGTGCAAGAAGCGGTGGACAAGCGTATCGAGCTGGTCGAAATTATTCCGGGCAAGGGAAGTGGCGCGCTCAAGAAAAAGGTTCTGCGCTTTTTGAATCAATCGCACATCCGCCAACTGTACCATCGCATCGAAAAAGACGACAAGAATTTCGGACGCATCTTTATCCATTTCAAACACTAATTTTTTCCCACGAAGGACACGAAGGAACACCAAGTTTTTTCGTAGTCTGGGTATCCTTTGTCGGCGATGTTTCGAACGACTCAACACGAAAAAGGTTTGACGATGACAAAATTAGGTGAATCCCCCATGCGCATTGATGCGCGCGCCAAAGTGACCGGCGACGCGCTGTACCCCGGCGACATCAATTTGCCGGGACAACTCTGGATGCAAGTCCTGTTCGCGCGGCGACCACACGCGCGCATCAAACGACTCGACACCGCGCAAGCCGAACGCGCGCCGGGCGTCGTTCACATTTTCACCGCGCGTGATGTGCCGGTCAACGAATTTGGACTCGGCTCGAAAGATGCGCCGGTGCTCGTCGCGGACGAGGTGCGCTGGGTCGGCGAAAAGATCGCGCTCGTCGTTGCGGAGACCGAAGCGCAAGCTGAACACGCGCGCGATTTGATCGCGGTCGAGTACGACGATTTGCCACCGACCACCGATTCGCGCGACGCGATGCAACCCGGCGCGCCCCAGGTTCACCCAGCGTATCCGGGAAATGTGATCAAGCACATTCCGATTCGTAAGGGCGATGTCGCGCAAGGTTTCGCGCAAAGCGATGTGATCATCGAAAGCGAGTATCGCACGCCCGCGCAAGAGCACGCGTACTTGCAACCCGAAGCCGGCGTCGCATACATGGACGACGAAAATCGCGTGACGGTTGTTGTCGCCGGGCAGTGGACGCAGGAAGACCAGGAACAGATCGCGCACGCGCTCGGCTTGCGGCTCGACCAGGTGCGCGTGATTTATCCGGCAATCGGCGGCGCGTTCGGCGGACGCGAAGATATGAGCGTGCAGATCATTCTCGCGCTCGCGGCGATCAAACTAAATCGCCCGGTCAAAATTATTTGGTCGCGCGAAGAGAGCATGATCGGACATCACAAACGCCATCCGATGTGGCTCAAATCGAAATGGGGCGCGACGCGCGACGGCAAAATTATCGCGGCTCAAGTTGAGATTGTCGCCGACGCGGGACCGTACATGTACACGTCGCCCAAAGTGTTGGGCAACGCCGCGTTCGGCGCGGTCGGTCCGTACGCGGTGCCGAATGTTCAAGTGGATGCGTACACCATCGCGACGAACAATATCGTGAGTGGCGCGTTTCGCGGCTTTGGCGGACCCCAAGCGCACTTTCAAGCCGAAACACAAATGAACAAGCTCGCGGAAAAACTGGGTATGGATCCGGTTGAAATCCGTTTGAAAAATGTTTTGCGCGAAGGATCATTGCTCGCGACGCAAACGCCATTGCCGGGCGGACCGGTGAGTTTGCCCCAGGTCGTTCAAAAATGTGCCGATGAATTTGGCTGGCAAGTGCGTGGGCTGGGAGACAAGGAGACAAGGAGACAAGGAGAACGCCCCTCGCCCCTCGCCACCGGCTACGGTTTCGCCGCCGCGCTCAAAAATATCGGGTTTAGTTTTGGCTATCAAGAAAATGCGTGGGCAAAAGTCGAGATTCACGGCAACGCAGAAATCGAAAAAGTGATCGTCTATCACGGCGCGGCAGAAGTGGGGCAAGGCACGCACACCGCGCTCGCCCAAATGGCGGCAACGACGCTCGGCGTGTCGCTCGAAAAAATCGAATTGCGCGCATCCGATACCGCGACGAGCAAAAGTTCGGGCAGTGTGTCCGCATCGCGCATGACGTACATCGGCGGCAACGCGATCAAGGGCGCGGCGGAACGCGCGTTGAAAAAGTGGACTGACGAAGAACGCCCCGCGATGGCGGAATACACCTATCTCGCGCCCAAGACGACCAATTTTGATCCGGCAACTGGCAAAGCAAAACCAAACATTGCGTACGGGTACGTCGCGCAAGCGGTTGAAGTTCAAGTGGACACGGAAACTGGGCACGTGCGCGTCGTGCGCGTAACATGCGCGGATGATGTAGGACGAGCGATCAATCCCCGGTTGATCGAAGGACAGATCGAAGGCGCGGTGATTCAAGCGCAGGGTTGGACGATTCAGGAAAATTTCCAATCGAAGAATGGCAACGTGCTCACATCCACGCTCTCGACGTACCTGATCCCAGGAATTTTGGATGTGCCGGATCGCGTGGACTCGGTGATTATGGAATTTCCGGATGATGATGGACCCTGGGGCGCGCGCGGCATGGCGGAGATGCCGTTCATTCCGCTCGCGGCGGCGATCATCGCGGCGGTGCACGATGCGACCGGTGTGTGGTTCGACGAATTGCCGTTGACGCCGTGGCGCGTGCTTGAAAAACTGAAAAGGAAATGAGCCAATGGTCAATGAACCAATTTGCCAATTCTTTTGCGAGTTTGGTTCATTGGTTCATTGGCGCATTGGAAATTGTATGATCATCACCCGTGAACTCCACATCCGTGCGCGCGGCGGCTATGACGTGATTGATATCACCGGCGCAGTGGCGCGCGCGCTCAAGGAAACACAACTCGCCGCCGGTATCGTCACGATTTTTTGTCCCGGCTCGACCGGCGGTTTGACGACCATCGAGTACGAAGCCGGCGTCGTCGCCGATTTGCGCCAAGTGCTCGATGAAATTACGCCGCCGGATCGCGACTATCGCCATCATGCGCGCTGGCACGACGACAACGGACACGCGCACGTGCGCGCCGCACTGATGGGACCCTCGCTCACCGTGCCGTTCGTCGGCGGCGAAATGACGCTGGGAACGTGGCAACAAATCGTGTTTTGCGATTTCGACACCAGCCCGCGCACGCGCACCTTGATCGTGCAAATGATGGGAGAATAATTTGAAATTCTTCAAACGCCGCGCGTGGGTTTTCATCGCGCTCGCCGTCTTGCTCTTTGCCCTGCTCACCATTTTCGTTGCGCGCACGCCATTCGCAAGCGGCACACCCACGCCAACCCAGTCCGCTTCCGATGCGCCCGCCGAGCAAGCCGTGATCGTCATTCCGCTCGCGGGTCCCGCCGCAAATGCCAACGCCGAATTTTCCGGCTTGGCGTGGGCAGGCGATAATTTGATCTTGCTCCCCCAATATCCCAACCGTTTCGGCGCGGGCGATGGGGCATTGCTGGCAATTGCCAAAGCCGACCTCCTCGCGCATCTCGACGGCGCGCGCACCGATGCGATCACCCCGCGCGCGATTCCCCTGCACGCGCCGGGCTTGGCGCAACGCGTCGCCGGCTTTGAAGGGTACGAGGCGCTGGCATTTGTCGACGACCAAGTTTTTCTCACCATCGAAGCAAAACCCGGCGCAATGCTCGGCAATCTCGTCAAGGGCAAACTCGCGCCCGACGCCAACCGGATCGAAATAGATGCGGCAACCTTGACACCGATTCAACCGCAAGCCGGCATCAGCAATTTCAGCGATGAAACCATCGTCGTGACGAAAAACAAATTGCTGACGCTGTACGAAGCGAACGGCGCGACGGTCAACCCGCAACCGGTCGCGCATGTTTTCGATTTCAAGCCGGCTCCGCTCGGCACGATTCCATTTCCGCACGTCGAATATCGCCTCACCGACGCAACGCCCACCGACGCCGCGGATCGGTTTTGGGCGATCAATTATTTCTTCACCGGCGACACCAAGATTTTGCCGCTCGCCGATCCGCTCGCCGCGCGCTTTGGCAAAGGCAAAACGCACGCGCAATTTTCCCACGTCGAACGCTTGGTCGAGTTTCAGTTCAGCGCCGCCGGGATCACACTGACCGAAACGCCGCCGCTCCAACTCGTCTTGCCGAACGGCGACGCGCGCAACTGGGAAGGCGTCGCGCGTTTGGACAAGCGTGGATTTTTGATCGTGACCGATGCATTCCCCAAAACGATCCTGGGTTTTGTGCCGCAATGAAAACGCTCTGCCCCGACACACGCGTGCTAATCAAAGGCGGCGGCGATCTCGGCACCGGCGTCGCCTGGCGGCTACGGCGCGCCGGCTTGCTCGTGCTCATCACCGAACTCGCGCGCCCGCTCGTTGTGCGGCGCGCCGTCGCCTTCGCCAGCGCGGTATACGCCGGCGCGATCACAATCGAAGGCATCACCGCGCGCCGCGTCGAATCGTTCGCCGCCAGCCGCACGGTGTTGGACGCCGGCGAAATTCCGGTGCTGATCGATCCCGCGACGCGCGCCCGCGAATTTTTCGCGCCGACAATTTTGGTGGACGCGGTACTCGCCAAACGCAACACCGGCACGCGCCGCACCGACGCGCCGCTCGTGCTCGCGCTCGGACCTGGGTTTACGCCGGGCGCGGATTGCCATGCCGTCATCGAGACGCAACGCGGGCACGACCTGGGACGCGTCCTGTGGAATCGCCCGGCGGAGCCGAACACCGGCATCCCCGGCGAAATCGGCGGCAAAAGCGCGGAACGCGTTCTGCGCGCGCCGTGCGCCGGCATCGTGCTGGGCAAACGCGCGATTGGGGATCAGGTGACGCCGGCGGATGTGATCGCCACCGTTGGCGAGACGCCCGTCCGCGCCCCCTGCGAGGGAATTGTGCGCGGCTTGGTTCACGACGGACTCACCGTAACGGTCGGTATGAAAATCGGCGACGTGGACCCGCGCGCCGAGCGCGAGCACTGTTTCACGATCAGCGACAAGGCGCTGGCGGTGGGCGGCGGCGTGTTGGAAGCCGCGCTGAGTTGGCTGGTGACGCAAAAATAAAACACGAACGCAAAAAGACGCAAGGAAACTTTGCCCTTGCGTCCTTTTCTTTCCGGGTGGCGAAATGTTGCGCTAGGCGGGGTGATGCGAATGATAGATCGTGGAGACAATCACCAAAACGACGACCACAAGTCCCGTCAACGCGCCAACCGGTACACGCGCAAACTTGAAAGACTCACCGCGCCCTAGCGCCTCTTTTTCGCGTTTGCGTTTTTCGCCTTGCGCGGCAGCGCCTAAAGCGGCAGTCGCCGGCAACGCGGCACAAAACATGCACATGATTTTCCTCCTCGTGAAATTTGGGATTGCGTGATCTTGAATTCTGCGCGCCGTTCAAGCGCGTATGCGCCGATGCGCACGAATGAACTGCCACACGACACCACGCGCCGGCGCAAACAGAAACGCGATGAGAAAGATCAGCGTGGCGATGAGCACCACTGCCGCGCCGGAGGCGACGTTGATGTAGAAACTCGCATACAAGCCGGCGATGCTGGAAAATGCGCCAATTGCCGCGGAGGTAAACATCATCGGCGCGAGGCGGCGCGTGAGCAAATACGCCGTTGCCGCCGGCGTGACGAGCATCGCCGCCACCAAGCCGACCCCGACCGTTTGCAGAGAAACGACAACGGTCAGCGCGAGCAGGATCAGCAACAGCATACGCAAACGTTCGGCGGGCAAACGAATCGTCGCCGCCAGCACCGGGTCGAACGAGACGACAAGAAATTCTTTGAACAGCGCAACAATTGTCGCGAGCACGAGGACAGCGAGCGCGGCGGTCATCAGCAAATCGTTTTCGCTGACGCCGAGTACGTTCCCAAACAAAATGTGTGACAAGTCCACCGCATACGTTTTGATCGTGCTGATGAGTGCAACGCCGAACGCAAGCGCGCCGGCAAACAAAATGCCAATCGCAGTGTCTTCCTTGATCGTGCCTTGCCGCGACAAGAATCCAATCGCCAGCGCGACAATGATCGCGGCGATTAGAGCGCCGATGAGCAAATCGCCCTTGAGTAAATACGCAATCGCAATGCCCGGCAAAATCGCGTGCGCCATCGCGTCGCCGAGAAATGCCATCCCGCGCAACACGACATAGCACCCGATCACCGCGCACAACACGCCGACGATGACGGACGCCGCCATCCCGCGTTGCATAAACGAGTAGGTGAGTGGATCAGTCAACCATTCCATATTTTATTTCGCAATCAAGTATGCGCCGAGCAACAACACGCCAACGCCAATGATGCGCGTCGCATCAATCGGTCGCTCGGTCACACCCAGCCAGCCAAAATGATCTACGACCAAACCCATCACCAACTGCCCAACGATGATGAGCGCGGCAGTCATCGTCGTGCCGAGGCGCGGCAAAGTGACGTTGATCGTTTGGTACAGAACCACGCCGAAAATTCCGGCAAAGAACAAGTACCAGGGCAGTGTTTGCCACTCGCGCATTTTTTCGCCGCCGCGCCACCACAAAAGAATCACCGAAAAAATCGCGCCGCTCACGTGGACGATGAGACTGCTCGACGCGCCGCCCAGCCGTGCCCCAATCGCGCCGGCAAACGGCGATTGAATGCCGACCGCAAAACCGCCGAGCAAACCAATCACGATGACGAGTGCGTAATCCATGCGTCCCACTTTCCGATTTAAATTCCCAGCAATTCATCGTGCGGACAGCAATCGTCCACCACCGCGACGCCGTTCAAATACATCACGCGCGTGCCAAACGCTTCCGACACGTTTTCCGTCGTGAAAACCGTCTTGGGTAACCCAAACGCCACCACGCGCCGATTCAATAACAACACTTGGTCGAAACGGGTCGCGGCGAGATTCAGGTCGTGCGTCGAAACCATCACGGTCACATTTTGCGCGCGTAGTTGATCGAGCAGTTCGAGTGTCGCGTCCTGGGTTGTCACGTCCACGCCGGTGAAGGGTTCATCCATCAACAACACGTGCGGCTCTTGCGCGAGCGCGCGCGCAAGAAAGACGCGTTGTTGTTGCCCGCCGGACAATTCGCCAATCGGTTGGTGCCCGAGCGACGCAATGTTCATCTGTTCGAGCGCGCGCGCCACCGCCGCGTGATCGCGTTTACCGGGACGCCGCAACCACCCTAACTGCCCATACCGCCCCATCATCACCACATCGGCAACCGTCACCGGAAAATGCCAGTCCACCTCTTCACGTTGCGGCACGTAGGCGACGCAATCGAGATGATGACCGAGCGGCAAGCCGTGAACCAGCACGCGGCCGGCGCGCAAGGGCAACAGACCGACCAGCGCTTTGAACAAGGTGGATTTGCCCGCGCCGTTTGGTCCGACGACCGCAACCCGTGTGCCATGCGGAATACGAAACGACACATCGCGCAAAATCGGCGTGCCGTTGTAGGCGATGGTGATATTTTCGATTTCGAGATGAGCCGGTAAAGCCGGTAATTGGGTCATAAAATAATTTCTTGTCACGCGATACGCAGTACAAAATACTTAAAATTCTTACTGCGTATCGCGTGTTGCGTATTTCGTTTTATTTGAGCGCGTCCACAATCAACCGCGTATTCAATTTCATCATTTCGATGTAGGTGGGCGCGGGACCGTTCGCTTCAGTGATCGAGTGCGTTTGCAAACCGGTCACGACCTTGATGCCGGCTTCTTTGGCAATCTGTTGCGCGAGTTGTGGGTTGGTGCTGGCTTCGAGAAAAATCGCGCGCGCCTTGGTTGCTTTGATTTGTTGCACGAGCCGCGTCACCTGTTGCGCCGAAGGCGATGCGCCGGTGCTGATGCTCGGCACGAGCATACCGACCACACGAAAACCGTACCGGTCGGCAAAGTAACCGAACGTATCGTGATCGGTCACCATCAAGCGCCGGTCGGCAGGGAGCGCCTTGACCTGCTCGACAATCTGTTGATCGAGTTCTTTAAGCTTGGCGATGTACGCCGTCGCATTCGCCGCATAGATAGACGCGCCCGCGGAGTCGGCTTGGCTCAACCCGTCGCGAATGTTCTCTACGTACTTGACGACGTGGTTCGGATCGAACCAGAAATGCGGGTCGCCCGCATGTTGATGTCCGCCGACCGGACCAATCGCCAAACGCGCCTTGTCGGTCTTGAAGCCGGTCAGCGCGAGCACGTACGCGACCTCGTGTTCAAGTTCGACAATGTTGCCTTGCGCCAATCCACCACACTTGAGCGCAACCGATTTTTCGATTTCGATTTTCTGGTTGTCTTTTGCCGTGCTGATGACAACCTTGCCCGCCGCAATCGAAATGTGATTGTCGCCTTCGTCGTGCGCTTTGAATTTTACAAACCCGGCAAACGTGCCATCGGCTTGCTTGGTCAACGCCACATCAAACACGCCCTCTTCCGCCGGCAAATCGGTCGCCGTGTTTGCCGCTTTGCCGGACGATGCGACTTGCGGTTTTTCGCTCCCAATACCGGCGCAAATTGCATCAGCGCGTTCGGCGTCGGACATTTCCGGTTGCTCGCCCTCTTTCGGCTTGCGGCTCGTCAAGCCAGCGGATGATTCGATCAACGTGCGTGTGCCGCCGGCATTCTTGAGCAGTTTGTCAAGAAATTCTTCAAACCCAGACCCGTTCGTGATGAGCACTTGAGCATCCGCAACTTTTTTCAAGTCGCTTGGCGTCGGCTCGAACGCGTGTGGGTCAACGCCAAGCGGTAACAAGGCATTGACCTTGAGCCGATTGCCAGCAACATTCTGGGCAATGTCGGCGATGAACGTCGTCGTCGCCAACACATTGAGGTTGGGGCGCGCAGGGGTCGGCGTCGGCGCAATGACCGGCGCAATCGTCACCGGCGCATTCGGTGTCGGCACAGCCGTCGGCGTGGCGGGCGACGCACACGCCACAAGCGCAATCAGCGCGCTGAACGCGAACAGATAAAACGAGCGGAACATGAGCAATCTCCTCCTGAGATGTGATTTGCTCGCGCCTCGCTCTGTGTTATAATCACCGTCGCAGGGGCGCAAGCAGTTGAACAGCTGGCTTGGTCTCTAGCACATGCGCGCGCGAGTTGTGACCTCGCGCGCGTTTTTTATTTTTTCCGCGCCCGAAGCGGGCGCGATTTTGTTTGGCAAGTAGGACACCGCCCCATCAACTCAAGCACATGCACCTGAATTTCGTACCCCGTGCGGGTTTGCAATGCGCGCACGAGCGTATCTAAATCGCATTCGGCAAATTCTTCGGCGCGCCCACACTCGGAGCAAACCAAGTGATGCCCGTGTGGTCGCGCCGTCGGTGCGTAACTGTGACAACCTTCTTCGAGATGGATGCGTTGAATGTACCCCAGCTCGACGAGCAAATCGAGCGTGCGGTACACGGTCGTCAAACCGAGGTGCGGATATTGCACTTTGGCTTGACGATACACTTCCGCCGGCGTCAGATGGCGCGTGGCTGCCGTGATGATCGCAAGCACGGCTTGACGCGGGCGCGTCAATTTGCGATGATGCGCCCGCAAATCCGTATGCACAGTCGGGGATGGAACGTTGGGCATTGTTTTCCTAATTGAAAAACGTTTTCAATTACTAGCGAGAGTATATGCCGAACGCTAAACGGTGTCAAGCAGGGAACGTACATAAATTTTGGATGGCAGACGCGCGGCTTGGGCAACTTGTTTTGACGTACCTGGCGCACTCGAGTCCAATCGGGCTGGTCCGTTCACATCTATCCCCATGTTCTTCGTGCCGGAGGTATGACGATGCTCGCCAAAGTTGCCTCGTGCGCTGTTATCGGACTGGACGGTGCGTTGGTTGACGTTGAAGTGGATGTCTCGAACGGACAACCTGGGTTTACGATTGTCGGCTTGCCGGACGCCGC
>CAIKBD010000088.1 GCA_903825565.1 uncultured Anaerolineales bacterium
GGGTCGCGCCGCCGCGCACGGTCTCGCCGCTATCGCCAAGCGCGTGTTCGATCTCGGCTTTGCGTGCGCCGGTCTGCTCGGCTTTGGCTTGCTGTTGCCGTTCATTGCGCTCGCGATCCGGCTGGATTCGCCCGGTGCGATCTTTTTCTCGCAAACGCGGGTGGGGCTGGGTGGGCGCATCTTCACCGTGCGAAAATTGCGAACGATGGTCACGGACGCCGAACGCGACGGGCGCGCGGTCTGGGCAAGCAAAAACGATCCGCGCGTGACACGCACCGGCAAGGTATTGCGGAAATTGCATTTCGACGAACTGCCGCAATTTTGGAATGTGGTGCGCGGCGAGATGAGCGTGGTGGGTCCGCGCCCCGAACGCCCGGAGTTTGTGGCGCAACTCGAAACGCAAATTCCATTTTATCGCCTGCGGCATTCGGTGAAACCGGGCATGGCAGGGTGGGCGATCACGAACGCGGATTACGTGGACAGTCTCGAAGATGCGCGCCTGCGCGTCGAGTATGATCTCTACTACATCAAGCATCAATCGCTCTGGCTCGACTTTTGGATCTTGTTTCGTACGGTGGGGCACGTGTTGTCATTCAAAGGACGGTGAGGAACCTATGCCATTTGAATTTGCTACCGCCACGCGGATCATTTTCGGCGCGGGCGTAGCGCGCGAGGTCGCGCCACTCGCGTTCAACCTGGGTCGCCAATGTTTGCTCGTCGTCGGCGGCAAACCGGAACGTGCGACTTGGCTCGCAAATGAATTGCGCGCACGCGGCGTCGAGCCGGTGGGGTTGAGCGTCGCCGGCGAGCCAACGGTTGCGACAGTGATCGCCGGCGTGAAACGCGCGCGCGAAGCGCACTGCGATCTCGTGATCGGGTTGGGCGGCGGCAGTGTGCTCGACACCGGCAAAGCGATTGCCGCTCTGCTGACCAACCCCGGCGATCCGCTCGATTATCTCGAAGTGGTCGGCAAAGGCAAGGCACTCGCGCAAGCCGCCGCGCCGTTCATCGCCATGCCCACAACCGCCGGCACGGGAACAGAGGTGACGCGCAACGCCGTGCTGTGCGTGCCCGAAGCGCGCGTCAAGGTGAGTCTGCGTAGTCCGCTGATGTTGCCGCGCGTCGCGGTGATCGATCCCGAATTGATGTACACACTTCCGCCGGCAATCACAGCCAGCACCGGGCTGGACGCGCTCGCGCAGTTGATCGAGCCGTTCGTGTGCAACGCGCCTAACCCGATTACCGACCTGGTGTGCGGCGAGGGGATTCGCCGCGTCGCGCGCGCGCTGTTGCCGGCGTATCGCAACGGGCGCGATGCAACTGCGCGCGAGGATATGGCGCTCGCCAGTTTGTTCGGCGGCTTGGCACTGGCAAATGCCAAACTGGGCGCGGTGCATGGATTCGCCGGCGTGCTGGGCGGCATGTTCAACGCGCCGCATGGCGCGCTGTGCGCGCGGCTCCTGCCGAACGTGATGGAGGCGAACGGGCGCGCGCTCCGGCAACGCGCGCCGGATGCGCCCGCGCTCGCGCGGTACGATCAGATCGCGCGGCTCGTCACCGGTGAACCGGGCGCAAACATTGCGGATGCAGTGGGCTGGGTGCGCGCGCTCAGCGCCGATCTGAATATTGCGCCGCTCGCCCAGTTCGGCGTGACGCGCGCCGATTTCCCGACGGTGGTCGCCCAAGCGCAAAAAGCCAGCAGTATGAAAGGCAACCCCATCGCGCTGACGAACGAGGAATTAGCCCAAGTCTTGATGCGATCAGTTTGACCTGCCGCGCTTACATCGCTCATCCATTCCTCACGCTCGGTTGGGCGGAATGGATCGCGTTTTGGGAGACGGCGCGTTTTTTTCGTCCGTCCCAGTGTTCAGGGTTTGCGCGCCGTGATGATTGCCGAGAAGGGCGCGTGCATCGGCAAGCGTGACAACCCCGCAATCAATTTTTCCTTGGTCTCGACCTTGACCGCGACAAAACCCGCCGCTTGCAATCCGCCGATATAATCCTGCACATCGAGTGCGCCTGCCACGCACGCGCCCCACGCTGCCATGCTCTGCCGCACCGCCGGCGGCAGTTCGCCATTCGTCACAATATCGGAAACGGCGATTCGACCGCCGGCGCGGAGCGCGCGGTACACATCACGAAAGACTTGCGGCTTGTCTGGCGAAAGATTGATCACGCAATTCGAGATCACCACATCGGCTTCGCCATCGGCAACCGGCAAATGCTCGATGAACCCTTCGCGGAATTCGACATTCGTCACGCCGAGCCGCGCCGCATTGCCGCGCGCTTTGGCGAGCATTTCCGGCGTCATATCCACACCGATGACGCGTCCCCGTGCGCCAACCCGTTGCGCGGCGAGAAAACAATCCAGCCCACCGCCCGAACCCAGGTCAACGACGGTTTCGCCGGGTTGCAAACTGGCAAGCGTAATCGGGTCGCCGCACCCCAGCGAAAAATTGGCAATGTCTGCGGGTACGGCATGCGCAAGTTGATCGGGATAATTGGCATTGCAATCGCACGCGCTCGGGCCACAGCAACTGGACGCCTTGCGCGCAATACCGGCATAATGTTCGCGCACCGATGTGCGAATTTCATCTGGGGCAATTACATCCGACATTTTGATCATCCTTCTTTTGAGATTTTTTGACATTGACCATCCAGGTCAATTAGCACGTGCCGCAAACGGGTTCCTGCCGACCCATCACCGCCGCGTGCATCATGGCGTATGCTCAGCCGACACCGCTATTTACGGCGATGGCGTTCGTCGGACAATTGCGCTGACACGCTCCACATTCCATACAGTTCTCTACATGCGCCAGCGTGATCGTGCGACCCTGCCGACTAAAAACCCCGTGCGGGCAGACCGCACAACACCTCCCACAGCCGTTACATACCGCCGCGTTGAATTGCAATGTGTTGGTTTGATAGGAATTGAACATGGTTATCCTCCGAGTATCCGAATCAATGGTAATCCGAGCAGGAGCACGAGACCAAGTATAAACATCCACGCCATGCCGCGAACATACTTGAATATTTCGCGCTGGACTCCACTGCGCGAGGTAAACGTCGTCGAGCCAGTAAAGTTCAACGCCAAAAACGCGACGACGGGCGGCAAGACCAGCAACGGCGCAAGGGCTTCAAGCGCACGCATCCACCAAACCACGTCTGCATTTTCTTGCACCGCCAGGAACGCTAACGGGAGAGCTATCGCCGCACCGAGAATAAATCCCTTGCTACTGAAATCATGCGTTGGCAACCAGGGCAATAAAATGGGAAATAACGCTACGCCAGCGAGCATCACGGCAATGGCGATTAGAGAAGACACCCAACCGCCAAAGCAATAGGCGATCACCGCCGCACCAAGCATCCAGCGAAGCCCGCCCACGATTTCGATTGGAATTACGGCAAGGCGATCAAGCAGAGTAAATTGGACGCGGCGCATCGCTGGCGTTGCTTCGTGACGCTTGAGATATTCAGGCAAGTCGGACGCGCGCACGGGGCCGTACTCCACTTTGAATCCAGTCTGTTTCTTGACTTGATGCGCGGCAATGCCCGGCGCGCCGAGTTGCGGCACAATCACGGTGCGCTGTGTGACTAGATCACGCAATCCAGTTGTTTCGATGCGCTTCACCAATTCGTCCGTACCGAATGTGCCCTTACCAGCCGCGCACCACACGTTGATGGCTTGGGTGTCGAGCGCCAGAATGTAACCGCCGATTCCGGGGAGTGCCGCGCGAAGCGCATCGAAACTGAGCGAATAGTTGGCGGTGACAAACACGGGCGATTCCGGCGCGGGCGTGCCAATGGCATACAGTCCTGGCTCGACGCGATGCCCCATTCGGTTGACGCCCCACCGCGCCAAAAAGTGATCCCAATAATTCGCAAAGGTCAGCGTGCTTGTAGTCGTGTACATCTTGTTTATTCTGCCTCCGGGGTTAATCCATAGACCTTTGTCTATAGATTAACCCCAAAAAAGGGACCCCTAGTCTTTGAGGTCAGTCAGTTTGATGATTTGCTGGGTCGCTTTTTGTTCGGGCGCAAACGCGGACATGAGCAAGCCGCAACAGTTGACCACTTTACCTTGATTCAAAGTGTAAAAAGTCTGGCGACCTTCCTCGCGCACGCTGACCAACCCCACGTCACGCAGAATCGCCAAATGATGCGAGACGGTAGGTTGCGACACATCAAGCTTGGCGACAATGTCGTTCACGCTGAGCCATTCGCAACAGCACAAGCGCATTATTTTCTGGCGCGTCTCATCTGCCAGCGCCTTGGCAAAATCAACGGGATTGAGCTTTGACATAGCGATAACCTTCTCACTCATTATATAGATATTCGTCTATTTGTCAAGTACGCAAAACAATCAATCACGATTTGCAAAAGTCCGAGCCTGCTTGACATTGCGAGCAAAGCGAAAAATCTCACCCAGTCGCCAAACGCCTCAGCACACCGACAACGGCGGACTTGGGCAAGCCACCTTCGCGCGCAAAGTGTCTTGCTGGAAAAAGTTACTTCGCTGGCAACCGATACCGCCGTTGTCGTGGGGCGAGTGTTTGCAAAAGCCCGTCTTCGTCATTCAGGTTCGCGCGGGTCGAGTACGAGTTTGATTCCGTTCAGAATCTCCCGCACGCGCTTGGTTGAGAGCGTGCCGCCATATTCATCTAACTGCGACTTGTCAACCGTGAAGACTTGCGACACGTTGACCACGCTATCTTTGGGGAGATTCGTTTCTTCCTTGTCGAGCAATACGTTTCCAGGGGCACTCGCACGTTTGAGGTTAGAGGTCAACGCGCAGACGACGACAGTCCTTATCTCACTACGGTTGAACAAGTTGTTCTGCACGACAACGTGCGGATGTCTGTACCCAGGTTCAGACCCCGACGGTTCCTCAAAGTCAATCCAATAGATGTCACCTTGATTGATTACTGCGAACCGACACGACATCGTGGTCAAAAATACCGCCAAGGCATCGTGGTCATTTGAAACTGTTTTCACCGCCAACACATCGCGGTCATTTCGTTATGCATGACGCACCTTAAAACAAATCCAGCGGAGTTGGCATCAACAATTATTCGCCGTATAGTAACTTCCTGTGACCATCGTCAGGCAGATACAGGAGATTACTATGGACAACGAATTAGCCGAGCGCCAGTTAGCGATTCAACTGCGCTTGGCGGGTGAAGCCATCGAAGTCATCTGTCAGCGTCTGCACCATCCACGATCCTGGTTCATCAAATGGTGGAAGCGCTATCACACCGAGGGGGCGGAAGGATTGTACGAATTGTCGCGTGTACCCCACACGCTGATTGACCGCATTCCGCCCCAACTCGAGCGTCTGATCGTGAGTGTACGGCGTCGCTTGGAAGCCCACGCTACACCCGAAACCCGCTATCAACGCATTGGCGCTCCCACGGTGCAAGCCGAACTGCAAGCGTTACAGGTGACTCCTTTGCCGAGTGTGCGTACGATCGAGCGCGTTTTGGCACAACATGGTCTGACCAGTCCACGTTGCCGCACCGCCGCGCTACTGAGTCCCAACGTCTGGGGTGATGAAAAAAGATTCAAGTAGTTGCGGGAATTTGATCCCGTTTTTGTTCCGTGCGCTTTAATAATTTCATCAGTTGACGCCGTTGAGCTTGCACTGACTTGCCCAGCGTTTCATGACACCAGGTCCAAACGTCTTGGGTGGATACCGTTTCGA
>CAIKBD010000089.1 GCA_903825565.1 uncultured Anaerolineales bacterium
CGCACTGCGTAATTCGGGTCCCAGTCCTTCGCGCGCCATCTTGAGCAAATTGAAATTCGCCGCGCCCGATGCCGGTTCGAGGTAATCGCCGGTGTGTCCGCGAAATTGCAACACCTCGAACGCGTCGTTGACGAGCACGCTTGCCGGCGCATAACGCGCGAGCAAAAGATGATCGGCTTCTTTCGACGCGTCGAATTCCTTCGTCAGGTCGAGCGGTGCGTGCCGAGATTTTTCGATGGCGCGGGTTGCCAGCGCGAAATCAAAATTCACGTGACGCCCATTTGATTTTTTGGCATAGATTTTTTGCTTCTTGTCGCTGAGCGCAAACAGGTCGGCGTGGGTGCCAATCGTTTCGGAATTGCCCAGCACGAGCACGCCATCGGGATTGAGCGCATAGTGAAACGTGGGGATGATTTTCTTTTGCATCGTCGGCACAAGATAGATCAGCAGATTGCGGCAACTGATGAGATCGATCCGCGAGAACGGTGGGTCTTTGGTTAAATCCTGCCGTGCAAAGACGCACACATCGCGAATGTTTTTGCTGATTTGGTAACCGCCTGAGGTCTTGACGAAAAATCGGCGCAGGCGCACAGAGGTCACATCGTTCGCAATGCTTTCGGGATAAATCCCGGCGCGCGCTTTTTCGATGGCGGTCTCGTTGACATCCGTCGCAAAAATTTGAATCGGCGTGTGATCTAAATTGTTGCCCAGGTATTCGAACAAACACATCGCCAAGCTGTACGCTTCTTCGCCGGTCGAACACGCGGGAACCCAAAAGCGAATCGGCGTATCGCCACGACGATCTTTGAATAAACGCGGAAACACTTTTTTCTTCAAGGTTTCGAACAAATCTGGGTCGCGGAGAAAACTGGTGACGTTGATAAGCAGGTCTTGGTACAGCGCATTGACTTCATCCGGGTTTTCTTTGAGATACCGCGCGTAGCCCGCCAGTTTGTCAATGCGCAACAACAACATGCGCCGCGCAATCCGCCGTTTGATCGTCGTCGGTTTATAGTATGCAAACTCGACGCCGGTCGCGGCACGCAACAGCAAAAATATTTTTCGCAAATCATCTTCGCCGACGAGGGGCGATTCTTCCACCGTGCGCGCCAATTGCACGTACGGATGATTGTGCAAGCGCGTGAGTTCTTGCGCGATTTTCTCCGGCGGCAGAATAAAATCTACCACGCCGGCGGCGATGGCGCTGTGTGGCATCCCATCGTACTTGGCGGATTGCGTATCTTGCGCGAACGTGAAACCGCCTTCGGCTTTGATCGCGCGCAAGCCGAGGGTGCCGTCCGTGCCGGTGCCGGACAGGACGACGCCAATTGCCAAGTTGCCGCACTCTTCGGCGAGCGAGCGAAAGAACGAATCAATCGGCGTGTGCAAGCCGCGCAACGTGCTCCGCGGCGTCAGTTGCAATGTCCCGTGCCGAATGGAGAGATCGTGATTCGGCGGAATGACGTAAACCTGGTTCGGTTTGATCGGCATGCCGTTTTTGATTTCGTGAACGGGCAAGGGTGTTTCGCGCGCCAGCAGTTCGCCGAGGATGCTGGGATGTTTGGGATCGAGGTGTTGTACCAAGACGAATGCCAAGCCCGTGTCGGCATGCAGATGCGCGAGCAATTGGGTGAACGACTCCAAGCCGCCGGCGGATGCGCCAATGCCGACGACGGGGAACGGCTCGGAGGTTTCGCGTGCCCCACTGGGTGGAACAAGGATAGATTTTGGGGTGTGCGTGATACGTTTTGGTGTCGGTTTTTTGTTTACCATCATTGCCTCGAATCTGAATTATTCAGCGTGGAATTGTATGGTGGATTGCCTTGTCGTGATACATTTCCCGGTCAGCGCACTTTAAGGTGGTTTCCAGGTCTTTGCCTTTTTCGGCGGTTGCTATACCTATCGCAAAACTGAGCGGGGGAAAACCCGATCTGGCATTGTGCATGAGCAAATGGCTCTGCACGCGTGCCAATAACTCTTTGGCTTGTTGCGCGCCCGTGTCCATCAAGATCACCGCAAATTCGTCGCCGCCCAATCGTGCGACCAGGTCTTCGGAGCGAAATGCCTCGGTGAGAAAATGCGCCATGTTTTGCAACAACGCGTCGCCTGCCGCGTGTCCCTCCGAATCATTTACCTGCTTCAAGCCGTTCACATCCGTTACCACAATACTCACCGGAAAATGGCGGCTATGGGTGAGTCGTTGCAATTCTTCGGAAAAAAATGCGCGATTGTATAAACCGGTAAGCGTATCGTGCGTGCTTACAAAGAGCAGTTTCGCTTCGACCTGCTTGCGCTTGGTGATGTCGCGCGCGATGCTCATGATGACCGCCCGCCCCAGATAGGACACTAAACTAGAGCTCACTTCCACCGGAATCCTTCTGCCATCTTTTGCCGTATGACAGGTCTCGAATACCTGTGCCTTGTCTTTGGGCATATTGCTGGCAAGGTTTTGGATTTGTTCCGGTTTCAACGTCACATCAATATCGGCGATTTTCATTGCCAAAAGTTCTTCCCGCGAGTAGCCCAAAACACGCGTCGCCGCATTGTTGACATCTAAAATCGTTGTGTCAAAGTCAATGACCCAGACCGTCTCGTTCATGCCATTGATCAAATCGCGATATTTTTTCTCGCTTTCGTGTAATTGCGCCTCCGCCTGTTTGCGCTCGGTGACGTCACGGCTGATTGCGCCAACCAAATTGCCGCGCTCGGTCTTGATGGCGAACATGCTCGTTTGAATATCGTGTAGCGTTCCATCTGAATTGTATAGACCATAATCATTCAAGCCGAACAACTCGTGATTCAATTCCCCCGTTTGCAGGATGGCTTGGAGCATGGCGTTAACTTGTTCAAACGCATCCGAGTTGCGCGTTTCGACGGGCGCGAGTTCAGCCCAAATTTCCCAATAGGGTTTGCCAACAACCTGGGCATGTTGCAAGCCGAAAATTTTTTCCTGGGCGCGATTCCATTCCAGAATGTGTCCCGCTTGATCGAAAATGGCAATGCCGTCGGTGGACTGTTCGACCAAGCTTCGGAATTTGATCTCGCTATCGCGTAACAGTTTGTGTGCTTGTTCCAGTTCAGCCGTGCGCTGTTGCACGCGCAAATCAACTTCGGCGTACATCTCACGCAAGATTTGTTCAGCGTGTTTGAGTGTGGTAATGTCTGTAAATGTCGAAAGCCACAGGGTCTCTCGTTCTCCTATGCCGCGCAGACGCAGACTGGATAATTGCGCTTGCCAAAAGTGCCCCCGGGGTGTGGTAATGCCCAGTTCAACAAAAATCTGCTTGGTTGCGTGTTTGCATTCACGCAGATGTGTGTAAAATTTTGGGCGATCGGCGCCGGCAATGAAATTGACCAAGGGCAAACCGATAGCCCCGTTGCGGTCTATGCCGAGCATGGATGCGCCGGTCAAATTCATTTCGCGCACCAGACCTCTGGCATCAAAGGTCACATAGCCGACAGGGGAAAAATCGTAGAGGTCGGCGTAGCGGTCGCGAGATTCTTCCAGTTGTAGTTGGGCTTGGCGCAATTCTTCGTTTTGTAGTTTCAACTGTTCCAATAATTGTTCGTAGACCGGCTGAGGTGATATGCTAACCGATTTTCGGCGTGGACCAGGCGGAGTTTTGGGTAGTGCGTTTTTTCTGAGTGGCACTCGCATAAGCCCTCCAAGGATGTAAAAACAAAAACACCTATCGCGTTCCACTTGGGTGTAGGCGACAGGCGAGGGCAAACCAGATATTGTTTTTAACTAAACTCGCGATTCGAGTTGACTTTTGTACCATCTGCGCCTACCAACTAAATTATACTATATTATTCCAATTTTTGTGGATAGTCTAAAAAATGGGGAATGGGCGATCCACTGGCGCGTGCTAACCACGCCTCGCGTTCAAGTAGATTCTTGCAGGAGCGATTCGAATTCGGCGATAGCCGTTTGGGGGGTGACATCATCAATCGCCGCCCATTCGTCGCAAATGGCTTTGGAGATTTTGCGTAATAGATTGTTCTCGGTGGCGCCGAGCGGCGTTTGCCGATGCCGCGCTCGCAGGTCCCGTACTATTTCACACAGCTCGGGCAAGAGTTTGGTTTTTAGACGATTGGCGATTTCCAGTTGCCGCAGATGATAATTCTTTTCCAGCGGCAAGGGTTGACTCTTTAATAGTTTGCGGCACTCGTCCAGCGTGCGTTTGGGGGCAACACCTCTCAGGGCGACTGCCCCTTGTTCGTCAATTGGAACCCACACAGTTCCGCGCCCAATCGCAACTTCATAATACTCGTATTCCTTGTCTCCGACAATCGTCTGTTTGGAATAACTTTTGACGATGCCGATGCCGTAGACCGGATGGACGACGCGTGCCCCGATTTGGAATTGCATGAGAACCTCCTCTTAATGAACCCGATGGGTAAACCCACCACTCCCTGAAAAAAAAGCCGCCCACCCACAAAAGGGTGAGCGGCAAAATCTAGACGCAAATCCTATCGAAGTGACTTGATTGTATCATTGATTAGTCTTTACCGCAATTGGCATTCATTCACCTTGGGGCTTTTCAAAAGTCAGGCGACCCTCATCCCAACCTTCTCCCTCAAAGGGAGAAGGGGTAAATTCCCTCGCCCCTATTGGGGAGAGGCGATAGCGCGTCGTCTGTGCGGCATTCTGCC
>CAIKBD010000090.1 GCA_903825565.1 uncultured Anaerolineales bacterium
ATTCATGGTTTCTCCATTTCAGATTTCAGATTTATGATTTCAGATTTGCGTTGCGAACTGAAAGCAAATCGCAAATCTGAAATCATAAATCATAAATTGGAAACAAAAACGGTTCCTGTGCCGGCGAGCAATCCATCCAAATTCGTAATGCGCGCCGCCTTTGCCCCGCCCGCCACCGCATCGAGCGCGGCGCGCACTTTGGGAATCATCCCGCCGAAAATCACGCGCGACTTGATCAGCGTCTCCGCTTCACTCGCCGTTAACGCGGGCATCACCTTTTCGTCCTGCATTACGCCGGCAACATTCGTGACGAACACCACGGCGTCCGCATTCAGCGCGGCGGCAAGCGCGCACGCAACCGAATCGGCGTTCACATTATACGCGCCTTCCGCGCCGAGCGAAATCGGCGAGACGACCGGCACGATCCGACGCGCGACGAAATCGTGCAACACCTCGCCGCGCACGCCGACGACTTGACCCACGCGCCCCAGGTCGCCCGCCGGGTGTTGCAACTTTTCGACGCGCACCACACCGCGATCCACGCCGCTCATCCCCAGCGCATCCGCGCCTGCCGCGAGCAACGCCACGACGATGCGCTTGTTCACGCGCCCGCTCAACACCATTTCGGCAATTGCCAGCGACGTTTCATCCGTCACGCGCAACCCTTCGACGAAGCGCGGCGTCAAGCCGAATTTCAATTGCAAGTCCGCAATCTCCTTGCCGCCGCCGTGAACGATCACCGGCGTTTCATTCATCTTGGCGACCACACTCGCAAATCCCGTCAAGAATTTGGGATCGTCAATTTCATTACCGCCCACTTTGAGTACAAGCATCTTTTTCCATCCTCAGGTTGTAACACGCAGTTACGTTTCGCGTTTCGTGCATTACGTTTCACGCTTTACGTTTCACGTTTCAGGTTTCAGGTTTCACGCATTACGTTTTACGTTTCACGCATTACGTTTCACGCCCCACGCCCCACGCTTCACTAAACCAAACCCGTCGTCTCGGCAATTCCAAACATCAAATTCATATTCTGCACGGCTTGACCGCTCGCGCCCTTGATCAAATTGTCAATGCTCGCGCAAATGATCGCTTGTTGGACATCCGCGACGGAATGGATCGAGATCGTGCAATAGTTCGTGTGGTTGCTGTGCGTGATCGTGGCGGTTTGTCCCGCCGGCAAAATGCGGACGAACGGCTCGGCGCGGTACGCGTCGGCGTACAGATCGCGCAACCGTTTTTCGTCCCAGCCGGCATTGAGCCGCACGTACATCGTCGAAAGAATGCCACGGCTGATCGGCAACAAGTGCGGCGCAAAGATCAGCGACGCCTTGGGATTGAGCGCCTGCAATTCTTGCTCCATTTCGGAAAGGTGCCGATGCACGCGCCCGATGTTGTACGGCGACAGGTTTTCGTTCACCTCGACAAAATGCACGGTCAGCGTCGGTTTGCGCCCCGCGCCCGATACGCCCGACTTGGAATCTACGATGATCGTGCCCGCGCTCGCATCCGCGCGCCACAGCGGCGCGAGACCCAAAATGACGCTGGTGGGATAGCAGCCGGGGTTGGCAACAAGGCGCGTCTGCTGAATCGCCGCGCGATGCAATTCCGGCAAACCGTAAACGGCTTGCGGCAGTAGCTCCGGCGCGTGATGCTCCAGCCCGTACCACTTTTTGTACGCAACCGCATCGTGCAGGCGAAAATCGGCAGAGTGATCGATCACGCGCGCGCCGGCGGCTAACACGCGTTTGCCGTACTCGGCGGCGGCGCCATGCGGGAGCGCGAGAAATGCCACGTCAATTTGATCCAGCGGCGCGGCGTCGTGCGCGACGAGCGGTAGATCGTAGATGCACGGGAGCGCATCGCTTAATTTTTTGCCGGCGTGCGTGTCCGACGTGGCAAACACGATTTGCGCCTGCGGATGCCGCGCAAAAATCTTCGCCAATTCGATGCCGGTGTACCCGGTCGCGCCAAAAATTCCAATGCGAATCATCTTGCCTCCAAAATTTTATGCCAAAATAAAAACCCAGACCGGTTGACTTGCGGTCTGGGTTGCGTTTGAAAAATCGCGCGCGACGTTGCGCCAGGAGAGAAACGCCAAAAAGCACCAGACCTAGTGTCTGATGCGACGCGGGCGAGGGCTGAACGTAATAGGGAATGACATTTCCATCTCTCCGAATCTGGCGCGACTATAGCACACTTGGCGCACACTGTCAAATTATTATTCGGTGCAAGCGAATGTGCGGCAAAGTTTTGGATGGTGGGATTAACGCATCCGTCACGCACTTGTCACGACTGCACGAACAGAGAACTATTGACGCTCGCCAAATTCCGCCGTATACTCGAAACGGAAAAATCGCATAGGGTGAACGAAAGGGCAAACTCATCGAAAGGTGAGGACGCAAAGCCACGGGTCCTCGGTCGCACTGACACGGATCGCCGGGTTGCCGAAACATCGGCTCGCGCCACAATTTCTTGTGTCTGCGTTTTTTACGCGCCGCCCTTTCTGTTCGTTGCAGAAAGGGCGGTTTCGTTTTCACCCAGACAGGCGAAGTTAAAAGGAGCAACTATGCGCCGGCAGACTTGGCGAACAGGTGCGATCCTGTGGATTGCAATCGCGTGCGGAATAATTTTGTGGAGCGGTCAGCCGAGCCGCACCACCGCCGCAACCATCGGCGAGGTCGAATGGCAAATCGAAATGAGCGTCGCATTCACGGCGGCGCAAACGCGTGCGCCGGACTGGGAACAATCCACCGTGAGTCTCACAAACGCACTCGCTTCGCGCTTGCAACAACACGGCACCACACTGCAAACGCTGCGCGCGCCGGCGACCGCGCAGGGCACGACCTACAATTTCGTCGCGCAAGGCAAGGGCACTGCCGCGCAATTTCGCCAAGTCATGTTTGATGATCTCAGCCCGTTGGGTGGGATGAACGGCGGACCGACCACGCTGTCCTTGACCGGCGCAGTCACCGCCGGTGAACGCGTGGCGTTGACACTGGAAAGCAATCCTGCCAGCGGTTATGGATGGAACATTCAGCAGATCGATCAAACCGCAATCAAGCAGACCACCGCCGCCGTCGCCAAATCGAAAACGAATGTGCTTGGCGCACCGATCCAGCACAGCGTCAACCTGCAAGCGGTGCGCGACGGCAGTACGACGGTGACGCTCGCGTATCAACGATCCTGGCAAGCGCAAAACCCGGCGACGCGCCGCGTCACGCTTCGCACCGCCCGCCTCGCCACGCTCGCCGATCTCACAAACCCCGCGCCCGCCGCGCTGGGTCGCCCCGCCGACACCTCGCCGATGCGAACCGTCAAAGTCGCGCGCGCTGTCACGACCATGCCCCCCGCTTTCGATTGGCGCAGTCAGAGCAAGGTGACGACCGTGCGCGATCAAGGCAATTGCGGCAGTTGCTGGGCATTCGGCACGGTCGGCGCATTTGAATCGTCCTTGTTGATCAACAGCAGTCTCACGACGGATCTTTCGGAGCAGTACCTCGTTTCGTGCAACACCAACGGCTGGAGTTGCAGCGGCGGTTGGTGGGCGCACGATTATCACGTTGCGCCGGGCGCGGTTGCCGAAACCGCGTTTCCGTACACGGCGAGCAACTCCACGTGCGTCAGTTCCCTCGCGCACCCGTATCAGTTGAACAGTTGGCGCTACATCAGTGACAGTTACAGCGTCCCGTCCGCCGACGCGATCAAGCAAGCGATTTACACCTACGGTCCCGTTTCGGCGGCGGTATGTGTCGGCAGTGGTTTTCAGCGTTACACCGGCGGTGTGTTCGCCACCGATGAAACCAGCGCGTGCGGCTGGGGTCAAGTCAACCATGCGATTGTGCTCGTCGGTTGGAACGACACCGAGAACACCTGGATTCTGCGGAATTCGTGGGGCACCAGTTGGGGCGAAAGCGGCTATATGCGGATCGCGCGCAACGTGTCCAACGTCGGCTATTCCGCGAACTATGTTGTCTACAATCCCGATCCCAGTTGTCTCAACCTGACGCTCGGCGCAAATCCCGGCACGGGCGGCACAATTGGCGTAGACCCGTTGCCGAATTGCGGAAGCGGCTACACTGCCGGCACCGTCGTCACGCTGACGGCAACGGCAAACAGCGGACACACGTTCAGCAGTTGGAGCGGCGACGCGAGCGGCGCGACCAATCCCACGACAGTCACGATGAGCGCGCACAAGAGCGTCACGGCGAATTTTACGATCACGGCAACCGGCGATGCGTACGAACCGGACGACAGCGCGGCGCAAGCGCGCACGATTACCACCGACGGCGCGACGCAAACGCACACCATCCATATACCCGGCGACAACGACTGGGTCAAGTTCACCGCAACGGCGGCGACGCAATACACCATCCAAACTGCTAACCTGGGTTCAAACGCCGACACGTTCCTGTATCTCTACGACACGGATGGCGCGACCGAACTCGCGCGCGACGACGACAGCGGCGGCGGGCTTGCCTCGCGCATCACTTGGGTTGCGCCGGCGAGCGGCACATATTACGCGCGCGCGCATCATTACTCGAACGTGCGGTACGGCACGGGCACGAATTACGATCTGAGCGTGCGCGCCGGCAGTGCCAGCGGCGATGTCTACGAACCGGACGACAGCGCGGCGCAAGCGCGCACGCTCACCACCGACGGCGCGACGCAAACGCACACGATTCACATCGCCAACGACAACGACTGGGTCAAATTCGACGCGGTCGCCGGCAATCAGTACGTGATCCAAACCGCCAACCTGGGATCGAATATGGACACGTATTTGCATTTGTACGACACGAACGGCACGACCGAACTCGCGCGCGACGACGACAGCGGCGGCGGCTATGCGTCGCGGATCGGCTGGCTTGCGCCGGCAAGCGGCACGTACTTTGTACGGGCGCATCACTACTCCGGCACGCTCTTTGGCGCGGGCGCGAATTATGATCTGAGTGTGCGCGTGACCGCTTCGACGGCGGACAGTTACGAGCCGGATGACAGCGCGGCGCAAGCGCGCAGCATCGCCACCGATGGCGCGCCGCAGACGCACAACTTTCACGTCGCCAGCGATAACGACTGGGTCAAATTTACCACCACAGCCGGCGCGCAATACACGATCCAAACGAGCAATCTCGGCGCAACCACCGACACGTTCCTGCATTTGTACGACACGAACGGCACGACCGAACTCGCGCGCGACGATGACAGCGGCGGCGGGCTGGCTTCGCGGATCGTGTGGGTCGCGCCGACGAGCGGCACTTACCATGTGCGCGTGCACGATTACTCGAACACGCGGTACGGCGCCAGCGCGAGTTACGAACTCGGCATCCTGCGCATCAGTGCATCGCCGGATGCATACGAGCCGGACGATAGCGCGGCGCAAGCGCGGTTGATCGGCGCGGATGGCGCGAGCGAAACGCACAACCTTCACGTCGCCGGCGACAACGATTGGTTCAAATTTGCCGCAACTGCCGGCAATCAATACACGCTCCAAACGACGAACCTGGGAACAACTGCCGACACGTACCTCTATTTGTACGGCACGGACGGCGCGACGATTCTCGCGCGCGACGACGATGGCGGCGAAGGGCTGGCATCGAAAATTGTTTGGATCGCCGGGAGCGACGGCACGTACTTGGCGCGCGTGCGTCACTATTCCAGCGTGCGGTACGGCGCGACGACAAATTACGATTTCAGCATCGTCAGCCGCACCGGCGTTTCCACACCGGACAGTTACGAGGTGGATAACACCGCCGCGCAAGCGCGCACGATCACGACCGACGGTAGCGCGCAACTGCACAACATTCACGTCGCCGGCGACAACGACTGGGTCAAATTCACCGCGACCGGCGGGTCCGTCTACACGCTCGAAACGTTGAACCTGGGAACGACGGCGGACACGTACTTGTATCTCTACAATTCCGATGGCGCGACCGAACTCGCGCACGACGACGATAGCGGCGGGCGGCTCGCCTCGCGGATCGTGTGGAGCGCGCCGAACAGCGGCACGTACTATGCGCGCGCGCGACACTATTCCGGCGCGCGCTTTGGCGCGACGACAAGTTACGATCTGCGGATCACGAACGCAGGCGCGAGTGCGGATGGGTACGAGCCGGACAATACCGCGGCGCAAGCGCGCGTGTTCGAGGTAAATGGCACGGCGCAGGCGCACAATTTCGGCGCGGCAAACGACAACGACTGGGTCAAATTCAGCGTGACCGCCGGCACACAGTACACCATCGAAACGTCCGGGTTGGGCACGGACGCCGACACCTATTTGTATCTGTACGGCACGGATGGCAGCGCCGAAATCGCGCACGACGACGACAGCGGGCCCGGCTGGGGATCGCGGATCGTGTGGACGGCGACGAACAGCGGCACGCGCGAAGTGTATGCGCGCGTTCGCAACTATAGCGGCGCGCGGTACGGCGCGACGACGAATTACAACTTGACGATCCAAGGCACGGTCGCCACCTTGTCCAGCCAAAAAGCGGCAGAGCTCGAACTGCGCGTCGAAACGCCGAGCAAAGTCGCTCGCGTCGGCGACGTGGTGACGGCGAATGTGTTGCTCACGCGCGCCGCGCCCGCCAACCTACTCACCTTCCACCTGCAATACAAATCGGACTATCTGGCGTTGCTCGATCAAGCGAACCAAACGACGAGTGTTCTGCGCGCCGCCGATCTGTTGCGCGGGATCGCCGCGCCGATCACGTTCGCCAAAGTCGCGGCGGAAAACGAGCAAGGGCGATTGCATCTCACTCTGCAACCGAGCAAAACGCAAGGACTGGGCGCGCCATTCCAAATCGCCGCGCTGCGTTTCCGCGCACTCAAGCCGACGACCGCGCAGGGCACGGCGATCACGATTGACGCGACCAGCGTCGCGGACGCCGGCTCGACCGTGCCGACGCGCGTCTCGAACGGCAAGATTACAATCCTGGGTGCGACGCCCAAAGTCACAAGCGTCTCGCCCACCAGTATCGTCAACCGCACGGCACAAATCATCACCATTAGCGGGAGCGGCTTTACCGACAAGCCCACCGTGTTGCTCGACGATGTCGCCGTCGCCGATGTCACGTTCGTCAAATCGGACACGCTCCAAGTCACCGTGCCTACCGGTTTCAAGCCGGGTAGTTTCAAAGTCACCGTCATCAACCCGGACGGCACGCAAGAAAGCGCGCCGAGCAACCTCACCGTCACCACCGGCGAAACCAACAATTCGCTGATGCTGTTCATCCCGCTCATCCGCAAATAGCCGGCGCGTGCGCCGCCAAACGTTCGCGGCAACGCCTTCACTCGCAGGGGTGATCGCGTTGCCGCGTTTTTTTTGCGCGCCGGTTTTTTCGCCATTCGCCAGGATTGTGTTATAATCCGGGCGAGACTGTGAACGCGTGGCGAAACGCCCGGCAATTACACACTAAGGAGAAGATTCGTGGATTGGGTTTTGCAAATCATTGATTTCGTCTTGCACGTAGATGTTTATCTCAACGACATTATCGCGCGCTATGGCGCGTGGACGATGGCGTTGCTGTTCGCCATTATTTTTATGGAGACGGGCGTCGTAGTCACGCCGTTTCTGCCGGGCGACTCGCTCATCTTTGCCGCCGCCACGTTTGCGGCGCGCGGCGCGCTCGATCCGTGGGCGATCTTTATTCTACTTTCCATCGCCGCAGTTGTCGGCGACACGGTTAATTATTGGATTGGCTACCGCGTCGGCGCCAAGGCGTACACCGGCGAGGTCAAGTGGATCAAAAAAGAGTACATGGAACGGACGCACCACTTTTTCGAAAAGCACGGTGGCAAGACGATTTTTCTCGCGCGGTTCGTGCCAATCATCCGCACCTTTGCGCCGTTCGTCGCCGGCGTCAGCCAAATGCCCTACGGCTTTTTCATTCGCTGGAACGTGATCGGCGGAATCACCTGGGTGGCGATTTTCACCGCGTTGGGTTTTTTCTTCGGCAACATTCCGTTCGTCCAGAAAAATTTCGAACTCGTCATCCTCGCCATCATCGTAATCTCGTTCATTCCCGCCGTGATCGAAGCGATCAATATTCGCCGCGGCACGCACTAGCGTTGAGGGCAAGATGCGAACCGACCAGCGCCGCAACAATGAATTGCGCCCGGTGAAAATTACGCCGGGCTATGTGGATTACCCCGAAGGCAGTGTGCTGATTGAAGCCGGCAAAACGCGCGTGCTGTGCGCCGTGAGTGTGACGCCCGGCGTGCCGAAATGGCTCGCCAATCAGAACCAGGGTTGGCTCACGGCGGAGTACGCGATGCTACCGCGCGCGACGCACACGCGCACCCCGCGCGAAACCACACCCAGCGCGCGCTCGCAAGAAATCAAGCGGCTGATCGGACGGTCGTTGCGCGCGGCAGTGGACTTGCGCTTGATCGGCGAAAACACGATTGCGATTGATTGCGATGTGTTGCAAGCCGACGGCGGCACACGCACCGCCGCGATCACCGGCGCGTACGTCGCGCTCGCGCTCGCCCTGCGAAAAATGATCGCGGACAAGACCGCGTCGCCGCGCGTGCTCAAGACCCAGGTTGCCGCCGTCAGCGTCGGCATCGTGAGCGGCGAAGAAATGCTCGATCTGTGTTACACCGAAGACTCGCGCGCCGAAGTGGATTTCAACGTCGTGCTGACGCGCGAGGGCAAGTTTATCGAGGTGCAAGGCACGGCGGAGGGTGAGCCGTTCGCGCGCGACGCGATGAATCGCCTGATCGATCTGGCGCGCGACGGCATCGGCGAACTGTTCAAAATCCAAAAATCCGTGTTGGAGTAATTGGCATGACGGAAAAGAAAACGCGCGCGACGCCGGCTTTTCGCAAACCAGCGCCAGAAGTGATCGAACAATTCCAGCAAGCGATCACCCCCCTGCCCGGCGTCACACCGCGCAAAATGTTTGGCTGTCCCTGCGCGTTCCTCAACGGCAACATGTTTGCCGGCGTGTTCGAGGACACGCTGTTCGTGCGCCTCTCCGTCGCCGACCGGCTGGAACTGGCAAAGTATGGCGCGCGACCCTTCGAGCCACTGCCGGGACGCCCAATGCGCGAGTACGTCGTCGTGCCGCCGGGCACGCTCAAATCAAAACGCCGCCTCAACGAATGGATCGAAAAATCGTTTGCGTTCGCGGCGACATTGCCGGCAAAATCACCGAAAAAGAAATCGGCATAACCCCGGAGTTGTTGTGTTGCCCTCACTCGATCCGTTACTCCAATTCGCCACCGAAACGGCGTACCTCGCCGGGCGACTTACGCTCGGCTACTATCAAACCGGCGCGCAACCGGATTTCAAAGCGGACGACACGCCGGTCACGGTTGCGGATCGCAAAGCGGAAGAATTGATCCGCGCGCGCATCGAAAAACAATTTCCCCAGCACGCCATCGTGGGCGAGGAATTGGGCGTGAAGGAAACGGCGGCGGCGACGCATCGCTGGTTCATCGATCCGATTGACGGGACCAAATCGTTTGCGCGCGGCGTGCCGCTGTTCGGCGTGCTGATCGGTTTAGAGATCGAAGGCAAGGTCGAGGTCGGCGTCGCGTATTTTCCGGCATTGAACGAAATGCTGGCGGCGGCGACCGGCTTGGGCTGTTGGTGGAACGGTCGCCGCGCGCGCGTCTCGCCGGTCACCGAGCTCGCGCGGGCGTATGTCGTGCACACCGATGTCGCGTCATTCGGCAAGCACCAGCGCCGCGCGGAATGGGAACGGTTCCAAGCGGCAACCTACGTGCGCGCCGGGTGGAGCGATGCGTTCGGTTACTTGTGCGTCGCCACCGGGCGCGCCGAGGTGATGCTCGATCCGATTATGAGTGTGTGGGACTGCGCGCCGTTTCCGCCGATCTTGCAAGAAGCCGGCGGTTATTTTGGCGACTGGCAGGGGCGCGTCACAATTTACGGCAACGAGGCGCTGGCAACGACGCAGGCGTTGTTGCCGCAAGTGCTGCGCTTGATCGAAGGGTAATGCCATCGTGCTTGCCGTCAAGTGGGCGCTAACGCCGCGTGGCAAAAGTGAGTTGGGGAAACAAATATGAGTGAGCGTAAAACTAAGGGGCGCGTAGTCAAAGACCAACAACTCGATCTCTTTGCCGCGACGAGAACGAATCATCAAGCGCAAGTCGCCTCACCCAAAAAACGCGTGCAGGGTGGGATCGCAACTTCCCAGGTTCTCCAATCGGCGCACATCGGCACGAACGCTGACTTGTTTCCCAAAATTTTAGAGCTGCACGTTCCCGAAGGCGCAACAGTTGCCGATGTAACATACGGCTTGGGCGTCTTTTGGCGCAATGTGCCCAAAGGCAAATACGTTTTGAAGGCGAGCGATCTCAAAACTGGGACGGATTTCCGCAAGTTGCCGTATGCCAACGACTCGATAGATTGCGTGGTGTTGGATCCGCCATATATGGAAGGATTGTTGCGCCGGAGCAAGGAGCATCTCAGTGGCGTGGGCACGTATCGCAGTTTTCGAAACGCGTACTCGAATGGAAACGGCAGCGACAGCGAACCCAAATGGCACGCCGCCGTCCTCGATTTGTATTTCAAAGCCGGCAGAGAAGCGCATCGGATTTTACGCGCCAACGGAATTTTCATCGTCAAGTGCCAAGACGAAGTAAGCGCGGGCAAACAAAACTTGACCCACGTGGAAATCATCAACGATTACGCCAAACTGGGTTTTTTCGCCAAAGACTTGTTTGTGCTCGTGCGTCCGAATAACGCCAGCGTCAGTCGCATCCTCAAGCAAGTTCATGCACGAAAAAACCATTCGTACTTTCTCGTGTTCGTCAAAGCGCGCTAGCGGTTAGCGTTCGGCGAGCAAGCGATCCAAGAGGATGAACGGATCGCCGACAAATGGAGGCGCGAGCGGGAGAGAAATTTTCACCGAGGTCGCAAGCAAGTGCTTTCTCTGGGCGGGCGTATACTTGGCGCTTTCGGAGCGGGGCAGATCACGATTCAGCGCAAACGCAAATTCCCATTCATGGCGAAAGCCGAACAAGTTGACCGCCACCAAATCAAAGCCGCCCACCAATAGACACGTCGTTTCGACTTTCCTGCCGCTTGGCAATATGACTGTGCGTCGGTCGCTCGCGTCACATTGAAAAGTGCCGCGATACACACCCGCGTCGTGTTTGATGGAATGGGTTTGCAGGGATTTCACTTCAAGCGTAAATTCGTGTCCCTGGTATTCGATTGCCAAGTCGTTCTTGTGCCGCCGGTCGTGGTCGTCAAACTTGTGAACGCGTGCGACCCGTTGATCCGAAAACCACAGCGTGCGGAGTTTGAATTCGCCAATGTAGCCAATCAAAAAGCCGTGCAGACTTGGATTGCCATCTACAACTTGGGTTAGTTCATCTAGCGAAATATCCCAACGATCAAGAATCGTAGACATCGTAGAACGCTCCTCAAAGATCCTTGAACAATTCCGTCAGCGAAATGCCAAGCCCTTTCGCCAAGATTTCGATATTCCGCAACGATACATTCCGCACGCCGCGTTCGATGCCGCTGACGTATGTGCGATCCAGATTGCAAATTTCGGCGAATTTTTCTTGCGACCAACCCTGCTGTTGGCGCAGCGCACGCACGCGTTGCCCCAAGCGGACGGTAACACTCATCGGTTTTGCCATGCCACCATCATAGTGGCTGGTGGTTGATAAGTCTACGGACGAAAAGTCACAATTTTAGGAGTTCACAATGACCTATCTAGATCGCGCAAATGCGTTAAAAGACAAACTGATTGCGTTGCGCCGCGATTTGCATCGGTACCCCGAACTGTCCTTTCAAGAAGTTCGCACCGCCAACCGCGTGGTGGAAACCTTGCACGATTTGGGCATCGAGTGTGAGACCGGCATCGCCAAAACCGGCGTCGTCGCGTACCTGGGTGAAGGCACGCCGCGCGTCGGCTTGCGCGCCGACATGGACGCCCTGCCCATTGTCGAGGCGAACGCGTGCGAGTACGCTTCGCAGAATGTCGGCGTGATGCACGCGTGCGGGCACGACGCGCACGTCGCGGGCTTGCTCGGCGCGGCAATGTTGCTCAACGAAGATTTCAAACAAGGTAAATTGAAAGGTTCCGTCAAATTGCTCTTCCAACCCTCCGAGGAAAATTGCGGCGCGGACGGCAAGAGCGGCGGACAACTGATGGTGGAGGAAGGCGCGCTAGAGGATGTGGAAGCCGTGTTCGGCTTGCACGTCAGCAGTATGAATCCGACGAACCAAGTCACCGTGCGCGGCGGCGCATTTATGGCGGCGGTGGACACCTTCGAAGGCGATGTGATCGGGCAAGGCGGGCACGGCGCGTACCCGCACGCCGCGCTCGATTCGATCTGGCTTGCCGCGCAAGTGATCAACGCGATTCACGGCATCGTCTCGCGCCGCACTGATCCGACGAAACTGGGTGTGATCTCAGTTTGCTCGATCCACGCTGGCACCGCGACCAACATCATTCCGCCGGCGGTGCGCCTCAGCGGCACGATCCGCAGTTTTGCGCCGGATGTGCAAGCGCAACTGCACACCGATCTCGAAAAGGCGTTTTCGCTGGCGCGCGTGTGGGGCGGCGATTACCAATTGAAAATCACGCGCGGCTATCCGGCGACCGTGAACGATCCCGCGCTGGCAGAGTTCGTCCGCGCAATGGCGACGGACTTGCTCGGTGCGGAAAATGTCAAGGAAGCCGACATGCAAATGGGCGCGGAGGATTTCAGTTATATGGCGCGCGCCAAGCCCGGCGCGTTCTTCAACCTGGGCGCAAAGAAAGACGATCTGCAACGCCCCCATCACAACCCGGTGTTTGACATTGACGAGAACGCCCTGCCGACCGGCGCGGCGCTCCTTGCCGAAGCCGCACGCAAATATCTCACCGAAAAAATCTAGCGCGCGAATCGCGCCGTTAGCGGAGGTTGGAAATGTCTCTCGCTCAACAGTTAGCCGAACGCGAACGCGAGCTGGCGCAGTTGCAAGCGCAACTCCCCAAGCACTCGCTCCCGCCCAACATCCAGGCGCGGCTCGACGAACTCGAAGAAGCCATCGCCGCGTTACAGGCACAACTTGCGGCGGAAAAAGAAAATAGCGCGTAAACGAAACCAGACCTGAAACGTGATTGCCCCGTTTCAGGTCTGGTTGTGATCACGGGTTTCGATCAGCCCGCCTTGCCCAGCGCGATCCGTTCCGCCTGCATCGCCGGAATTTCGCCGGCAACCGGACCTTCAACCCAGGATTCGCCGTCGGTGGTAAATTCCTTCTTCCACACCGGCACGATGGCTTTGATCCGTTCGATAGCATAACGCGATGCGGCGTACCCTTCCGGGCGATGCGGCGCGGCAATGGCAATAATCAAACTGGCATCGCCGATTTTCAACTTACCAATGCGATGCGCGATAACAACGCGCACCTCCGCCCAGCGTTCGTGAATCTCCGCGATAATCTCGCGCAGCGCTTGCTCCGCCATTTCGGGATACGCTTCGTACTCCAAGTGATCCACTGGCTTACCCTGGGAGTTATCGCGCACGACGCCGATAAACGGAATGATCGCGCCCGCGCCGGGAAACGCCACGCGTTTGACCAGCACATTCAAATCCAATCGTCGCGTCGTAATCCACGCTTCTTCCGGCGCGCGCGACGTTTTATCTTTTACGTTTGCCGCTTTCCGTTTTACCGCTTTCCGTTTTCCACGTGGCGCATTACTTTTAACTTTTACCTTTTTACTTTTGACTTGCCCCGCCCCCCCACTCACCGGCGGCAGAAACCCCACCACATCGCCCTCACGCAAAACCTGATCGGCAGGCACAAGTTTCTGGTTCACCGCATACGCCGCGCGCACGCTGATCGCGCGCGGGCTGGTCGCCGCATACGCTTGCCACAATTGCTCGACAGTTGTACCATCCGGAATATCCTTGGCTTCGCTTTTGACGCCAAGC
>CAIKBD010000091.1 GCA_903825565.1 uncultured Anaerolineales bacterium
AGGCGAGCAATGCGGCGCATCTCCAACGCGCCGTGACAGCCGTGCGCGAGACGGGCAAGCAACGCGTGGGCGTGATTGGCGTAGCGCACAAACGCGGCACGCGCGATTTGCGCCAGAGTCCGGCGCTCGAATTGATGTTGCGCTTGCGGGCAGACGGCTTCACCGTTGCGGCATACGACGACTGCTTGACGCACGACGACTTGTCCGAGTGCCGCGATTCGCTGGCGGAACTGATTGACGAGAGCGAGGTGCTGGTGCTCGTGGATCGCCGGTATGCCGAGATTGAACCCTGGCTGATGGCTCGGGGCGACTATCCGCGGATTGTCCTGGACTTGACCACGACCGACGCGCCTCACGCCGCGGTCAAACGGATTTGTTAGCCACCGCGGTGGAGCCACGAAGATGTCTGTGACCAACGCCTTGACCCGCGAGTGTTTGCACCTGTTACGGTTGCGCGGTGTGCTGGCATGGCGCAACAACACGGGCGCGCTGACGATAGCGCGAGCGAGTGGACGCACCCAGTTCCTCCGCTTTGGCGAGGTTGGTAGCGGGGATATTTTGGCAGTCATGCCGCAGACGGGGCGTTTTCTGAGCATCGAGATTAAGACGGGGCATGACACCTTGCGGCAGTCTCAAAAAGAATGGATTGCCCAAGTGCGGGCGCAGGGCGGCTTGGCAATCGTGGTGCGTTCGCTGGGTGACCTGTGCCGGTTTCTCGACCAGCAGGAAAATTACATGGCGCTCAATCCAACGCGGAGTAGCGACCGCAGAGTAGCGACGGAGTAAACAGATGTGGGATGTCGCCGTTTACGATACGAACCTTTCACGCCGCATCCAAGTAGGGCTTGGCGTCTGTGTTGTGGTGCTGGATTGGTGGTATGACCGAGCGAGCCGCCGTTTCAAATGGTTGCCCCTGGAATGTCGGGGCTATTGGCGACGCACCGCCCAGCCATGATTCCAGGCGGTGATTAAAGTTCAATCGTGGAATTTTTAGATTGAGTCAGTGGAGAACGTATGCCGATAGACGAAGCCAACGGCGCGAAGCCAATCAGCGACCCAGACGCTTCCTCGATGGGCGCGCCATCCGGCGACCAAGCCGATGCACCAGACGCATTGGCTTACGACCCAGGCACTTTAGCAGACGACGCGGTTGCCGCACAACGCGATGACCAAGCCGATGCACCGGACGCACAACTAGATGATTCGCCCAAGCCAGAGCGTTCCCAAGCCATCGTCAAAATGGTCAATCTGGCGAGCCATAATCCCGATGTCGATCCGCCACTCTGGAAACCGCAACCCAGTGAGCCAACCGTTTGGTATGCGCGGTTCAAAATGTACCTGTTGCTCGGACCCAGCCGCTCGCTCTACCAAGCCTACAAAAAAAATGCCGGCGCCGAAAGCCAACAGACCGGCAAACCCAGCAAAAAGAATAGCGGGGTGCCGTCCTCCTGGCGCACCCAAGCCATTCGTTGGGACTGGGCAGGGCGCGCGCGTGCCTGGGACGAACACTGGCTCCAACACGACGAAGCAAAATGGATCCGACGGCACGCTCAAATTCGCAACGCGGAATGGGATAACTTTGGCAAACTCGTTGAAAAAGCCAAGCAGATGCTGGAATACCCGCTGGCAACTACGACCCGCGAGCAAACGGTCGGTGAGGATGGCAAGACCGTGCTGGTGACGAATATCAATCCTACGCGCTGGGCGATGAGTGACGCGGCAAGGTTGATGAAAATTGCCAGCGAACTAGGGCGACTCGCATCGGGCGCCGAGACCAGCCGGACGACCGTGACAGTCAGCCACAAACCACTCGATGAGATGACGGATGATGAACTCGCGGCAATTGCCGCACGAGGATTCAGCGCAAGCGGCACAGATTCTCCTGAGACGGCGTAACGCCCGCCGCAGTCTCTTGTCCTTTACCAACTATACCTTTCCACAGTACATCGCCGAACCCGCCCATGCCAAAATCGCGGCGACGCTCGACCGCTGTGTGCAGGGCGCCATTCACAAGTTGATGATTTTTGCGCCACCGCAACACGGTAAATCCGAGTTGGTCTCGGTGCGCTTTCCCACCTACTGGCTCGGTCACCATCCCAATGATCCAGTCGTGCTCACCAGTTACGGCGCGTCGCTGGCGGAGTTCAAGTCGCGCCAAGCGCGCCAAATCGTCGAGAGCGCGGATTATGCGCGGCTGTTCCCGCACGTGACCACCGATATTGGCAGTCGGGCGGTGAATAACTGGCGGCTCGCCCCACCCCAGCGCGGCGGGATGCTCGCCGCGGGCGTGGGGGGACCCATCACCGGGCACGGCGCGATGCTCGGCATCATTGATGACCCGTTCGAGAACTGGGAGCAAGCCCAGTCCCAAACCGTCCGCGACCGGGTGTGGGAGTGGTACAAGGGCACATTCCGCACGCGCATCTGGGAAAACGGCATCATCATTCTCATCATGACGCGCTGGCACGAGGATGACCTTGCCGGACGCTTGCTCGCCGAACAAGGCGACGAGTGGACGGTGCTCCGGCTGGCGGCACGCGCGGAGAGCCAGCCAGAACGCGACGAGAACAATCGCCGGCTCGGCATCGCGGCAGGTGAACCCGACCCGTTGGCGCGCGAACCGGGGATGCCGCTAACGCCCCGCCGCTTTAGCGATGAAGCATTGCACGGGATTGAGCGCGATGTCGGCTCACTGGTGTGGAGCGCAGAATACCAGGGCGTGCCGCGTTCGTTGGAAGGCAATCGCTTCAAGCGGCACTGGTTTGAGGTGATCGACGCACTGCCGGCGACCATCAAACGGCGGGTGCGCTATTGGGACAACGCGGCAACGGAAGCGGGTGGTTGTTACACGGTTGGGCTGTTGCTCGCTGAAACCGCTGACCAGCACTATATCGTCGAGGATGTGGTGCGCGGTCAATGGTCGAGTGACCAGCGCAACCAAATTGTCAAACAAACTGCCGCGCTGGATGCAGAACGCGGCAGAACAGTCAGCGCCCAAGGCGCGGGAAGCGGTAAGTCGAACGCGCGCCCGAATGAAAATGAAACGGAGAGGTTACTCCCGAACGCCGTGCAAATCTATGTCGAGCAAGAACCGGGGTCAGCCGGCATAGATGCGATTCGCGCCATCACCAAACTACTGACGGGGTATCCGGTACGCGCGGATCATCCCACGGGTAGCAAGGATGTGCGCTTGGAGCCGTATGCGGCACAGTGCGAAGTTGGCAACGTGAAACTATTGCGCGGGGCATGGAACCTCGCATACATTGATGAAATGTGCGCCGTGCCGAACGGCAAGTATCGTGACCAAGCCGATGCCAGTGCCGGCGCGTTCAATCGGCTCGCCAACCGCAAAGGATTTGGATTGGCGTAAAACCGCCCACGCAAACCGCCTTTGGAATTTCTCAAGCTGGCACACGTTATTGTCTTGACGCAGTGTTCTATCCCGCAAACTGAATCCCAGGTTTCAATTGCGAGCATAATCCAAGAATTGCCCAATCGCTACTTGCAAGGGCATCGCTTTACCACGTCGTAAAGTGGTACGTGAGACGGTCAGGTGAATTTCACTCGGCAGATATCCGCTGGACTTTTCGACACCGCCCGCTTCCACTTGCCAAAGCGTCCATCCGTATTGACCGCTGGTTTCGAGCACCGATGGCACGCTGCCGAATTCGTCATAATAACTTCCTGGAGTAGACGGAATCTATATTTGCAGTCGGCGTTTGATCGTGAGTCCTAGCGTAAGTTTTGCGCAATCAGAAAACAAATCGTTCATTCCGATGAAAATTCCATTGTCGGCAGTGCGTGATCCGGTCTTCTTGGCGCCGCACCAAACGTGCATAGCGCGCCAAGAGTGGCTCAAAGGTCTGCAAGCGTTTCTGGACCAATTCGGTACGCCGGCGCGGGCGAATGCGCGCGATGCGTTCGCCGGCACGCACCAATTCTTGCACACACGCTTGCGACACAGTGTCGCCCGAATGGTGAAAGCCGGCTAACCAGAGCCGCCCGTCCTGGGTCGTTTGAACACAGACCCGCGCCAGTTGGTAACCCAATTGAACGCGATCATTCATCCAACCAAACGCCGCCTCGGGATAGGTGGTGCTAATTGGACTGACCGGTTGTCCCAGCAGATCAGCATCGAAAACGATGCGCGTGCCACGACGCAATTCCGCGCTGACCGCACGATCAATGAACGGTTGACTGAACGCTTCGATCGCCGCTTGGGTAGCCTACACGGTGGAGGCGTCGCAGATGTCCAGGGTACGACTGACGTTGCCGTAGTGTGCCCACGCGGCTTGACCCCAAGCTTCCGCAACCAAATGGTCTTTGGCCGCCGGATGTGGGGCATCATTCAAGTCGCGCAAGTATTCGATGCCGGCCAAAGTGCCGACCAAAAATTCGAGCAGTTTCGTTTGCGGTGTAAAGGTACGTGTTTTCTGATCAATCGGCACCTGCATGAGTCGACTGACCAAGCCGTGCTGTTGAGCGAATTGACCAAAGGCAATCAAGAGTCCATGTTCGGTGTCCAAGCGTACCGGCAGAGATTCGCGCAGTTCCATCGGTAGCCTCCGTGCAGAGACTACCACAACGACGCCGGGAACGAAAATCAGCGTTCAAAATTTCATCTCTTTCAACGAAAGCGGCTCTGATTGCACAAAAGTTACGCTAGTGCCCCACATAAACTGTGTACAGGCAAGGCGCTAACGCCGATTTGTCCTTGAGCACGACATCCAACTCGAAATCGTACAATCCAATCGGCACGGTGTTGGTGTTCCACTCCATCAACTGCCCGTTGATGACCGGCGTGGTGGAGCTGAACAACCGGACGCCAGCCATCAGATCGGGCCGTCGTTCGCGGATGCTGACCGCGCGCACGTAAATTTCGTAAAAAGCAAAATCGTCCGCATACGCGTTGCCGCGCGGCTTGAAATACGCATCCACTCTGCCCTGATCTTGCAAATTGAAAATGCGCGCGCCCGGGTCCGCGCAGTTACCGGTTGGACGCGGCGTTGCGGTCGGCGTGGTGGTGGGCGTGCGCGTTGGCGTAAATGTCGGCGTATTCGTCGGCGTGCTGGTAGCGGTCGGCGTCGGCGTCGGCGTCGGCGTATTCGTCGGCGTGAACGTAAAAGTCGGTGTCGGCGTCAGCGTGAACGTCGGCGTTGCCGTGAGCGTGGGCGTAAAGGTCGGCGTCGGCGTGCGCGTGGCGAAGAGCGCGAGATAGATCGGCGAGGTGGGATAAAACGCGGCGACGGCGATTGCCCCGCAAGCGATCAGCGCGAGGAGCACGCCGGCGACGAGCGGCAAAAGACGTTGCGTGGCGCGCGGCTCCGCGCGCGCGGATTTTTCCAGCAGGGTCGTTGCGCGCACGCCGTTGCGTTCGTAATCGGGCCGCCGGTGGATCAACTCGCGCAAAAGTTCGCGCGCCGCGTTCGTTTCGCGGCGCTCCAATGCCGCCGCGCCGCCGTCGAACAAGGTCGCCAGTTCGTTTTCCTCTTCGCAACGCTTGTGCGCCGCACGCCATTCCCCCGCGCGCGGCGAGAGCGGCGCTTGCGCGATCAGCGTGCGGTACGCTTGCGCGGCGTCGCGCCACTGCCGTTGCAACGTCAAGGTATCGGCTTGGGCGAGAAGCCGATTCAATTCCTCGCGGTTCTGTTTTTGCTTTTGCATCCCCGCCACGATCAACTGCAACTCGTCGCGCAACGGATCGCCTGCGGCAAGTTGGGCGAGCGCGGATTGGTACGCGCGCATCGCCGCGTCGAGATCGTCGTGCTTTTCAAATTCTTGCGCCTGCCGCACGAGCGCGTTGACGAGCGCGGGCTTGCCTGGGTCGGCGGGCGTTGGCGGCAGGGCGGTTGGCGCGGGCAATGCGACGAGCCACTCGCCGAACGTCGGACAATCGGCGAGCGTTTCGCTGCGCCACGCGCGCGCGAACAAATCCGCCGCACGGTCACCCCAGCGTTCGCGCAAGACGTTCTGCAAAGTTTCCGCACGCGCTCCCGGCATTTGCGCTTCGCCTGGCTCGAAATACGATTCGCCCCATGCCGCGGCGCGCACGCGTTCGTCGCCCCAGCCCAACATCTCGGCGAGCAACACCGCGCCGGCAAAGCGATCCGCGTCCGCGCTCCACACGCCGGCGGGCGCGGTGCGATGCGCGTACCCGGACGAGCCGCCCGGCAAGATGGCGGGTTGCGCCAAGCCGGGCGCAAAGAGTTGTTCTACGTCAACGAGTTCGAGGGGGAATAGCGCGGGGCGAGAGGCGAGGGGCGAATTATGAATTGCGCCTTGCGCCAACGCGGGGATGAGCACATTCGGCGCGGAGAGATCGCCGTGCGCGATGCCGCGCTGTTCGAGCGTGGCGAGAATTTCGGCGAACGCGTGCGCGAGCGCCAAGCCCTGTTCGAGCGTCACGAGCGGGCGGGTCGCGTCTTCGCGGCTGAGCAAAACTTCCATCCACGTCGGACCGACAATCCACGGCATCACCACGGCGTAGGTGAGATCAGGTTCCTGGGTCAGGAGTGCGCCGTGTTGTTGCGGCGTCAACACGGTGCGCCCGCACACCGCCAAACCCGGCAATTCGGCGAACGGCGCGAGTTGCGTCGCCAAGCCGACGAGCGCGGGCACGCGAAAGCGCGGCTTGAAAACCTTGAGCGCGCGCAGATCGGTTTCGGCGACCAATTGGTAAACGACGGCTTGGCGTCCCTCTTGCCCGTACGGCATGCCGGGCGCGGCGGGGTGTTCGGCGATGTGATACGTTGCGCCGACAACGACGAGCGTTTGAAAAATTTGCGGATTGAAAGGCATAATTGTTTCCTGGGTTAGTTGGCTCAAAGCAGACGTGCGCTACCAAACGATGACGTGCCCCCATGCCAAGATGGAACCTTTGCGCGTTTTGACCAAGATCGAATAGCGCGTGTTTTGCGTCGGGCACACTTGGACACTGCCGCTTTTGCCGATAGGTGCGTGTTTGAAAATCACCGTGAGATCATCCGCCGGCTGTTCGAACCATTCGTACGACGGATTGTCGTCGGGCCAAATTTCGGAAATTTTTTCCGGGCGCGCATCCCAGTAAATCGTCGTGCACTTGCCGCGCCACACGCATTTTTGGTCAAAGCGCATCCAGGTGAGGAGTTCTGCCGCAATCGCGTCTTGGCGATCCGGCTTGATGCCGGGCGGAAAATCCATCACCGGCGGATAGGGATTGGTGCACGGCGGATCGGTTGGCGTGAAACTGGGTGTCGGCGTTGCGGTGCGCGTCCGCGTTAGCGTGGGCGTTGCGGTGGGCGTGCGCGTCGCCGTTTGCGTCGGCGTGGGCGTTGGCGTGACGGTGGGCGTGCTCGTCGGCGTGACGGTGAACGTCGGCGTCGGCGTCCAGGTGGGCGTGAACGTGGGCGTGGGCGTGAACGTTGGCGTGGCAAAACCGAGCACGGCGGCAACGGCGGAACGATTTGTCTCGGAGGAAAATGCGCCGAGCATGCCGAGTCCACCCAGGATGCCGCAACACAAGAGCAGGGCAAGCCCGGCGAGGATGAGCGGGACGAGCGGCGCGCGCTTATCGTCTTGATTGGCTTGCTCGTACAGGGTCGCCGCGCGTTGCTGATTGCGCGCGAAATCGGGGCGGCGGCGCAACACTTCGCCGAGCAGTTCGCGCGCCGCGGCGCGTTCGCCGCGCGCCAACGCTTGCGCCCCGCCGTCAAAGAGCCGTTCGAGTTCGACTTCGGTTTCGCATTGCCGCGCCTTGTCGCTCCACGCGGTGGCGCGCGGCGAGTTGCCGGCTTGCGCGCTGGCGAGCCGATACGCGGCGGCGGCGCGTGCCCATTGCCCGTCCTGCGTGAAATTTTCCGCCGCTTGGATCGTCTGCGCGAGTTGCGCGTCCGCCGTTTGCCCCTGCTCGATCCGTTCGATGATCAGCGCGATTTCGTTTCGCAGTGGATGATTCTCGGACATTCGGGCTTGCGCGGAGCGGTACGCGGCGATTGCGCCGGTGCGGTCGCCCGCCTCTTCCAACCGCCGCGCGCGTTCGAGGAGCAGGTCGGCAACTGTGTCGGCTTCGGTTGGTTGAGGATTAGCTTGGGATGAAAAAGACATTTACGATTCCTTCAGAAAAAGGGCTATGGGTTCGTAAAAAAATAACTTGACGCTTCGCATCGGCGCGTCACCCAAGTTGTCATTCTGAACAAAGTGAAGAATCTCTTGTTCGTCGCGCGAGACCCTTCGCTTTGCTCAGGGTGACGGTCGGTAAGTTATTCTTTTACCAACGCTATGCTAATCATGGCTTGATTGGATTACCCATAAAAAAAATTTCCGGCGAGGGGGCGCACGCGCCCTCTCGCGCTCCCCCCGCTTCAGAATTTCAGAAAACCAGAAACCAGAATGGCAGAATCAGGGTGAGCGGGCGCAACGGAAACCAACGTTGTTGCCGAAGTTAGTAGGTTCGTCGAGGCTGCGGAGAGCCGCGCGCGCGCTGCCACTAATGTTGAGCCACGCGCCGCCGCGCAAGACCCGTTCTTGCCCAGAATTCGCTCCCCACGGATTTCTCTGCAATGAACTCGGATAACTGCCGTACCAATCTGCTACCCATTCCCACACATTCCCGGATAAATCCATTATCCCATACGGACTCGCACCCCGCGCATAATTTCCGACCGGTGATGTGTCCGCGTAGCCGTCATCAGAATTGTTGTCCCTCCAATCGAATGGACAATTCTTGTCGCAGAAATTCAGCCGCGTGCCGTCAAACGAATTGCCCCAGGGATACACACGCCCATCCGTTCCGCGCGCGGCTTTTTCCCACTCGGCTTCAGTCGGTAAACGTTTGCCCGCCCATTCGCAGTATTGCTTTGCCTGATTCCAGTCCACGTAAATCACCGGGTAATTATTATACTGTGTGTTGCCAAAGTACGCACTGCGCGTGTACGATTTGGTTTCGCTCGGACGCGAACATTTTCCGGCGTTGACACACGTTGCGTACAGCGCGTTCGTCACCTCATACTTGTCCATCCAAAACGCGTCGAGGTAAACGGTGTGCACCGGCTTTTCGTCACTGTCGCCGCTATCACTCCCCATCGTAAACTCGCCCGCCGGCACAAATTGCATCGGCGCATTGTCCGGCGCAAATGTGCGTGTGTCGCCGGCGCGGGGCAGTGCTGTAGCGGTCGGAGTGCTCGTTTGTGGTATCAGCGTTGCGGTGACAACAATGATCACTGGCGTTGCCGTCGGTTGGGGTGTATATGTCGGGGCTGCCGTGAATGTTGGCGTTGGTGTACGAGTCGCAAGTAGCGATAGATAGATTGGTGAGCTGGGGTAAAACACCGCCAGTGCGATACCGCAGACAAAAAGAAAAGCCAAGAGGGTGCCTGCAACCAGCAACCTAAAGCGATTGACTGGAGAATGTTCCTCCTGGCTCGCTTTTGCGAGCCAGGTTACTGCTTGCACGCCACCCCGCGCGTACCCCGCGCGCCGGCGCTGCACCGCCACCAGCAACTCACGCGCCGCCGGTTTGTCGCCGCGTTGCAACGCCGTCACGCCGTCGTCAAACATCCGCGCAAGTTCCGCTTCGTCTTCGCACACCTCCAACGCCGCGCGCCATTGCCCCGCTTGCGGGTCTGCCGGCGCTTGCGCGATCAGCGTGCGGTACGCCGTCGCCGCTTGCGCCCAGTTCTTGCTTCGCGCCAGCGCATCGGCTTGCAAAATCCAATCGCGGATTTGTTGCGCGTCACGCGTTTCGTTTTCCAAGCGCGCCACAATTTGCGCGAGTTCCGCGCGCAACAGATCGCTTTGCGGCAGGCGCGCCAGCAACTGGTGGTATGTCTCCAACGCGCCCGCCAGATCGCCGCGTTGTTCCAACTCCTGCGCCCGCGCCAACAACGCGTCTTGCGCGCGCGGCGGCGGCGCAACCGGCTGGGACTGGAACCGTTGCGCCGGCAGAGCGACCAGCCACTCGCCGAATGTCGGGCAATCGTCCAGTGTGTCACTGCGCCACGCGCGCTCGAACAAGTTGGCAACGCCGTTGCCCCATGCCTCGCGCAACACGCGCGCCAAAACCTGGTACCGCTCGGTCGCTTGTTGCAACTCGTCCGGCTCAAAATACGATTCGCCCCACGCCGCGGCGCGCACGCGTTCGTCGCCCCAGCCCAGCATCTCGACGAGCAACACCGCGCCGGCAAAACGATCCACCTTGGCGCCCCACAAACCGTCGCGCGCGGTTTGGTGCGCGTAACCGGGCGAGCCGCCGGGCAACGCGTCCGGGCGGTCGAGTCCGGGCGCGTAGAGTTGTTCCACGTCAACGAGTTCGAGGGGGAAAGGCGCGGGGCGAGAGGCGAGGGGCGAATTATGAATTGCGCCTTGCGCCAACGCGGGGATGAGCACATTTGGCGCGGAGAGGTCGCCGTGCGCGACGCCGCGCTCCTCCATCGCCGCCAGCGCTTCGGCGAGTCCGTGCGCCAGTTGCAAGGATTGATTACGGGTGAGTGCGCGTTTGTCGAACATTACATCAAACCAGGTGGGACCGTCAATCCAGGGCATCAGCACCGCGTAAGTGAGGTCGGGATACGCGCGCAAGAGATCGCCATACCGCCGTGCGCTCAACACGGTACGGCGACACACCTGCAAGCCGGGCAAATCGGCGAACGCGTCGAGTTTGTCGGACAACGAGACCATCGCCGGCACGCGAAAGCGCGGCTTGAAAACTTTGAGCGCGCGCGCGCTCTCGCCCCGCCCCTCTCCCGTTCCAACGGGCGAGGGAGTGAGTCGGTAGACAATCGCCTGGCGACCCTCTTGCCCGTACGGCATTCCCGGCGCGGCGGGATGCTCGGCGATGCGGTACGTGACACCGTCAATGTGCAGTTGATCGTTAGCGTTGGGTTGAAAGGACATCCTAGTTCCAATCTGATGATCGTTCCATCTCTAATTCGTTGGCTTGTGTGCCGACTCGTAGATAAATGTCGCGTGACCATCATTCAACGTACCTCGATCCAATGTAATCCAAATGTGTTCCCGTACGGTACCGGGACCATCCCCATATTTTCCGCCCGGCACCGAGTTTCCTTCGGATATCTCTATACGCACCACGTCCCCTCGTGACCAGTCCACATTTTCCACATAAGCAATATGGCCGTAAGTACTATCGGCATTCACATTCCGATTGTAACCCTCATCAAAATAACGCGCCTCGGTATCAAAACTGATCAAGGCACCACGTATCGGCACCGCACCGGTATCCCAACCCGCGGCTTGGGCAGTGTCTGCCCACTGCCCACCATTTCCAACCGGCGTGGGCCAAGTGACATCGCGGCGGGTCGCCGCATAATACGTGCAACCTTCGAGACCCTGCAACAGGGTTTGGCTTGACGGACCATTCGCCGTAATTCCCTGCTTGATTTGATCATTCAACACATAGTATCTTTCGTATTTGAGTTTGAGGTCTTGGACTCGCACGATTTCGGCTTCAAGCGCATCATCTTTCCAAAACCAACGTTTGGATTCCAGTTGTTTGATTTGGGCATCCAGTTCATGGATTCGCGTCAAAGGAGAACTGGAACAGAGAATATCCGCCTGTTCGACTTCGCGCAATAACTGGTCGCGCGTCTGATAGCGGTTTGTCCAGCTTTGACTTTGCGTGTCTTGCCACCACTGCGATTCTCGAACAGTCGTTAAATCTCCGCGCATCGCTTGGTAATCTGTTTGCCATTGCGTCCACTGGCGTGAAACACTGGAGATGGATTGTGTCCCCTGCCGATCCGCCTCTTCAAACGCCTGCGCTTTGTTCGCCAAATAGCGCGCGAGCGTTTCGGTTTGCGACGCAAGCGAATCCGCGCGCTGGCGCGCCAGATTCACCTGGTTCTCCGCGCCTGCGCGCTGACGCGCTTCCCAATCCAATCCGTTCCACGCGCTAACGGCGCGTTGTTCCGTCGCGCGCAATTCGTTGAGCGCGCGTTGCAGTTCCGCGCCGAGCGCGCGGAGTCGTTCGGGATTCACAAGGATGCGGGTCATACATTACCTCGCTGTCTGATTTTTTCGATCCATGCGTTCAAGCCGGCTTGACTCGTCGCCAGTTTGATCTTGCGCGGCGGCTTGCCGCGCCGCGCGTAAAACCCTTGCCCCGGCGGAATCGGTTTGCCGGCGTCACCCAGCGGCAAACGCAGATTAAAGAGCGACAGATCGCTGTGCTCGCTCGTGCCAAGCAGAAAACCGTTTTGCATTTCCTTGAGCGCTTTGCCCCAATTACAATCGTACGGCAAAGAATTCCAATCACTCGCAGAACCCGCCGCCAACACGTGCAACCCCAGCCCGCGTTCGCGCCGCACCAATTGGTCGAGGCGTTCCTTCGTCCCGCCTTGCAGACCATCCTTGAGCGCGTCGAAATTGTCCAGCACGAGTACGAGCGCGGGAGATTGCGCGAGCCAACTCGAATCGAGCGTTCCGCCCGCCGCGTGCCGGGCTTGCTCGAACGTCGCGCGCCGCTCGCGCAGGATTTCCGAAATCTCGGCGAGCGCTCTGCCGAACTGATCGTCGTCTTCGATCAACGCGCGCGCGTGCGGCAAGCGCGCGAACGCGCCGAACGACGTGCGATGAAAATCCACGAAATACAATTGCAGGCGGCTCGGCGCAAATGTTTCGGCGAGCGCGAGCGCCCAGGATTGCACGGCGGTTGTCTTGCCGCTTTGAATCGAACCGGCGATGATGAAATGCGGACCCTCGTTGAGGTCTACGCGGATCGGTTCGAGTTCGTCCACGTCCAAGCCGAGCGGCACGGCGAGCGCGCCATCGCTGGGCGCGGGCAACCACGCGGTGCGCGCCGGCAAAATGCTGACGAGCGGCACAACGTCCGGCAACATCGGCACCGGTTGCGCCGGCTTGCCCTGCCACGCGCAACGCATCTGCTCGATCACCGCTTTGAGCGCGGCAGTGCGTTCCGCCTCCGTGTCGCCGGCGACCGGCAACGCGGTTTGAAATTCCAGCGGCGGCATGCCCTTGACGAGACCGCGACCTGGGATCGCCGCCGGCGTCAAGCCGCCGGTGCGCCCAACCGCTGTGGTGTAATCGCCCGGGTCGGTCAGTTGCAAGGCGATTGCCATCCCGATATTCGAACCGACTTGAGCGCGGATCGCATTTGGGTGGGTGCCGGTGAGGACCAGGTGGATTCCCAGGTTGCCGCCCTCGCGCGCGATTTGCGCCAACGGGCTTTCGGCGTCGGGGTACGTGTTCACGAAATTCGTATAATTGTCCAGCACAACGACGAGCGCGCGCAAGGGATTGCCGGCTGAGCGGCGAAACGAATGGAGGGTGCTGACCCCGCTCCCGGAAAATAACGTCTTGCGCGTTTCCAGTTCGCGCAACAGAAAACGCCAGAGCCGGCTCAAGCGTTCGGCTTCGTCGGCGACGAGCACGCCGCCCACGTGCGGCAACGGCGCGAACAACGTCAGCAGGCGGCCGCCGAAATCGAGCAGGTACAGATTCACTTCGTCCGGCGAATGGGTTTGCGCGAGTGACAGAATCAGCGTTTGCAGTAGCGTCGTCTTGCCGACGCCGGGCGCGCCGTAAATCGCCAAGTGCCCTTCTTTACCCAGGTTGATCGCCAGCGGGTCTTGGGTTTGGAGCGCGGGATTATCCGCCAGCCCGATCACCGGCGCGAGCCAGGAATGAGGCGCGACCCAGGTTTGCCCGTTCCAGCCCTCGGCGGGACGGAGCGTGGCAAGCGGTAGCGCTTCGGGCAGCGGCGGCAGCCAGGGTCCGCGCAAACGCGGGAGGTTTGCCTGCGCGGCAACCTCGGCAATATGCGTGACGAGCGCTTGCAATTCCGTGCCGCCGGCTTGGATGACGGTGGGCTGGGGCGATAACCGCAGGGGACGCCGGCTACCATCCAGCGCAATTTCGAGCACCTCGTTCGGGTTCGCGGCGACTGCGCCGCCCGGCGAATACGGCGCGCCACCCCACGCGGCTTGGAACAATTCAAAAATTTCATTGTTGCCGACTTCGAGGAACGCGCTTCCTGGGCGCGTCAAACTCGCCGCGTCCGGCCGCTTTAACACCTCGTGGCTGTCTTCCGGCCGTTCGACGCTGAGGCACACGCGAAAATGCGAGTTCGCCCAAATTTGTTCGTCCACCACGCCCGCCGGTTTTTGCGTCGCCAACAACAAGTGCACGCCGAGACTGCGCCCGACGCGCACCGCGCTGACCAACTCGCGCATAAAATCCGGTTGCTCCGCCTTCAGTTCGGCAAACTCGTCCACGATCATAATCAAATGCGGCAGAGGTTCCTTGACCTGGGCATGGCGGTACGCGCGTTGGTACGCGTCAATGTGATTCACGTTCGCCTGATCGAACAGGCGTTGGCGGCGCTGCAGTTCGGCGCGGAGCGAGGCGAGCGCGCGCAACGCCAAGCCGCCTTGCAAATTCGTGATCGTGCCGATGAGGTGCGGCAGCGCGCGGAACGCGTTCGCCATGCCGCCGCCCTTGTAATCCACCAGCACGAACGCCACCTCGTGCGGATGAAAATGCACGGCGAGCGCGGCGACGAGCGATTGGAGCATTTCGCTTTTCCCGGAGCCGGACTTGCCCGCCGCCAAGCCGTGCGGACCGTGCCCGCGTTCGTGCAGGTCGAGCCAGAGCGGCTCGTCGCCGGCGCGTTTGCCGATGGGCACAGCCAGCGAGCGCGACGGATCGCTCGTCTGCCAGCGCGCCAGCAAGTTGAGATGTTCCACCGTGTCCACGCCCAGCAGTTCGAGCAGATGAATCACTTTGGGGATCGCGGCGGATTGATTGCGGCGCAGGCGAATCGGCGCGAGCGCGCGCGCAAAATTATCGGCGAGGTCGAGCGGCGCTTCGTCCGGCTGAAACGCGAGCTCGCGTTTGACCGGCGCGGTCTGAATCATGCGCGGCTGGCTCAATTCGAGTTCGACGGTCGCCTGGCATTGGCGCGGCAATTTGTCGCCGCGTTCGGCGAAAAAAATCGGGAACGCGCCGACGGCGGGCGCGTCGTTCAACAGCGTGGCGAGGATTGGATCGTTTTCGGTCAGGCGCGGGTCGGCGAGCAAGAACACGAACGCCGGCAGGAGCGCCGCGTCCGCGCCGCCAACCTGGGTCGGTGATGTTTTGCGGCGGCGCAGCAGCGCATTGAGTTGCTCCAACAATTTGCTCGCCGTGTCCTTGTCGCACGCCAGCAACCGCCGCGCGCGATCATCCGTCCACGTGTGCGGCAACCAGCGCAACCATTCCCAGTCGCGGCGTTCATCCGCCGGAAACAGCGCGACGATTTTCACTTCGTCCGGCGAATGGTGCGTGGCAATTTGCATCGCCAGCGCGCGCGCGGCGTTGAGCACGCTAAAGCGCGGTCCCGCCAAACCGGCGACGCCCGCCGCGCGCAGGGGTAATGGGATCGGCGCTTCGGTCACGTTCGCAAATTGTTCGGCGAGGCGTTGCGCTTCGGCAACGAGCGGGTCGGCTTCGAGCGGGTTTTGTTGCTTGGGCGCTTGCACCGTCACGCAGAAGGGTTGCGTGCCCAACCCGACGCGCACAGTGAGAAAATCCGGATCGGCGGTGCCACGCTCCCACAACCGGCGGTCCACCTGTTCCAGCCGCGCCACACGCGTCCAACACCCACGCGGATCGGGATCGATCTCGCGCAAGGCGATTTGCTGTTGATTGCTCTGCGCGGCAAGTTGTTGATCATACTGTTTGAGGAGCGCGCGGTATTTCGTTTCACGATCCTGGATCGCGCGGTTGGTTTGATGCCGCTGGGTAAAATAGCCGACGAGTGTGGCGAGCGCGCTGACGCCCATAAACCCGAACGAGATCAGCGTCATGGCGATATTCGCGCCCGCGCTGGCGGTCAGCACGGTGGCGAGAAGCGCGACGACGGACATGAGCGCGGGCAATAACACGGCGAGGAGCGAGCCAGGGTTGGCGGATGGCGCGGCGGGCGGGGCAGGAATTTCGATGACGCCCTGCGGAATTTCGGGCGGGCGGCGCGGCGAGCGTTGGAAAGGTTGGGGGAGCGGCATAGGCGGCAAACCTCAAGTCAAGCGAGAATGTCCGGCGCAGAGGTCTTGCCGGACATTCTCTTGATGGAAATGGACGAACTAGCCCGGGCGGTCGGCTTGTTCAAAGCGCGCGGCAATCGCGTCCAATTGCTGGCTAATCTGGTTGAGGAGTTCGACGAATTGGCGCATATTGGTTTGCCACGTTTGAAAGTCGCCGTAAAATTTTTCTTTCGACATCCCTTCCCATTCGCCTTGCAAACCGGTGATCTGATTTTGCAAGCGGTTGACAATCTCCTGGCTTTGTTGGCTGGACTGCTTGAACTGCGAACTAACTTGCCGCACCTGTTCGGGTGAAACTCGAATACGAGCCATCGTAACTACCTCCTGTGAAAGAGTTTTGAGAATCGGGTTGGATGAAAATAATCGAAGCGGAATCGGTCAATCGGCGATCACCTCCGTTTCAAATCGGACTCGCGCGTTTGACGCGTTTCAAATCGGCTTCAGTAGCGCGTAAATTTCGGACGTTAGATTTTCCGTGGTGCCAGGCGCCAGCGTCAGAAATGTTGCTTGCGCGCGCTGGAACGGGCGCATCAGCCACAAACGTTCTGCGCCGCGCAACACCAGCACGCCGCGTTCCGAAACCGGCGCGTTGGCAGCGGTGTACTCGATCCGCAAAATACTGCCGCGATACGAGGCGCGCGCGAGGTCGGGCGCAAGCAGGGCGGCGACCGCAGTAGGCACGCCGGCGTTGGCGAGACGCTCGGCAATGCCGGCGGCATCGTCCATGTCTTTGAGTTGCTCGAGCATGGCGTTGGCAATTTCAACCGGCGGGATTGTAAATGCCATCGCGTCGGTGAGCTCGAAAAAGCGCAGACCGGTTGCCGTCGCCTCGGCGGGGTCGGCAAGCTCGGTGATCACGTGCACGACGCCTTGTTCGAGTTGGTGCGCGAAGATGCCGCGCTCGCCAAAATGCAGCGTCAACTCGAATTCGATGCCGCGCGCGGCGCGGCTGAACCGAAGCGAAAAATCGGCATGCGCCAAAACGCGCGCGATTCGCGCCAGCGCATCATCAAGATAAAAATGCCCCTGGGAATCAATGCCCAGCCAGCCGCGCGCGAGCAACGAATGGCCGGCGGACAAGAGCCGGGCGCGGATTTCGGCGGGGTCCTGGATGGCGAGTTGCGCGCCCAGCAATTCTTGGCCCAGGTTCGGGTTGCCAATTTGCGAGAACGCCAACGCCAGTTCTTCGACGCTGAGGCGAAACGAATTTTGCGTCATACGCATCTCCTTAAACGGCTTGGGGCGCGGCGAGCAGGGGATTGATCAAACGCTCCAGCCCGCGTTCCAGTTGCTCCGCTTGGTGTTGCACGGATTGAAGCTGCCGGGTCGCCGCGTCTGCAAACGCGTGGGCGGAACGCGTGGCGGCGGCAACGCCCGCGTCCACGCCGTGCGCGAGAGTATCTATCGTTTGCTTGTATCCGGGCTGTTCCTTGATTTTTTGAGAGACAAAGCCGCCGGCGAGACCGCCCACAAAGCCGCCGATCTTGGCGCCGATCACCGTGCCTACGGGCCCGCCAATGAAGGTGCCCACCCCCGCGCCGATGGCGCTCCCCACGACAACACAGCCCACGTCGAGCGCAGTGTCTACAATCGTGCCGACGGCAACCTTGGTCATGCTTTCGTCCTTGTAGGTTTGCCAGTTCACTGCCGCATTGATCGCGCCGGTCAAGAGGAGCGTCGCGCCGCCGATTTTTTGCACCGCAGTGGGATGCCCCGAAATAATTCCACGCGCGTCTCGGATGGGGCGCGTGAGATTGCGCCACGCCACATGCCCGGCAAATTCGAGACGCGAGACGCCGGTCAAGCCGCTCACGGGCAAGTGTTGCACGACCAAGCGATCAACCGCAGGCACGACGCCTCGCCCAAAGCGCAAACCACCGAGAATGAATTTGGCGTCTCGCATCGCCGGCACGGTGGTAGCCGCCAACAGCGGTAGCGCGGCGCCAATCGCACCCAGATTCAAGTGCGGCTGGGCTTGGCTGACCGGCGGGATCACGGTGAGCGTTGCATTCTGCCAGTTGCGCGCCAGATTGCGGATCGCCGCGCCGCCGCTTGGCGCGCCGCCCCGATCCGCCTCTTCAAACGCGTCGGCTTTGCGTTCCAAGTACTGCGCGAGCGTGTCCGCGTTTGTGGCGAGCGCGCTTGCTTTGGCGCGTGCCTGGCTCGCTTGTGCGTCCATTCCCACTTTTTGGCGCGATTCGAAATCCATTCCGCCCAACGCGTTCCCGGCGCGCTGGCTCGTCGCGCCGAGGTTATCGCCGGCGGCGCGCAACTGTTGCGCCAGAGCGCGCAATCGTTCCGGGTCTACCGTGATTCGCATTTTTCCCTCGCCTGCAAAACGTCAATCAAGTTGCTTCCACTCAAACCCAGGTTGCGGCGGTTCGGTCGCCTCGCCGCCGGCGTTGGCTGGGTTGGGCACATCAATGCCGAGCGACCGCCAGCCCGCGACGGGACCCGCCGGCGCGGCGCGCGGCGATGCCGGCGCGGGTTGTTGCGCCGGTTCGCGCACGGCTGCTGCCGCCGCTGCGCCGGGCGGCACGAACACGAGCCACGCGCCGTCCCACACGCCGGCGCTGGCAAGCGTTTCGTCCGGCTGTAAAATCGCGCCGGCTTTGCCCGGCAGATGCGCCTCGATGCGGTACTGCGTCAAGGCGCCGGACAGGTTCGCATCCCAGTTCAGCGCGCGCGCAATCGTCGCCGCAAGTTGTTCGGCGGGGAGATCGGCGGGCACTTCGAGGTCGCGCACGCGCGCTTCGTTCTGGCGTTTCACGGTGACGATGACGCGTTGCATCGCTTGCTCCTATTGGACGCGGACAAGCGCGGACAAGAAAATAGTCCGCGTTCTCCGTGTCACTCCGCATTTAATTTACTTTCTGCCGGCAACGGCTCCGGCAAAACCCGATTCATCACTTGGCGAATTTCGGCGCGCGCCTGGGTGGCATCGCACGGAATCGCTTCCGTCCAATCGGCGGCGTCGCGTTTGCACGCGCGCAGTCGCCACAATCCGTTCGCGCCTTCGAGCAGACCCAGCCCGGCAACTTGCCACGCCGTTGCGCCTTGCGCCAACGCGACGAACGCGCCGTTCGCCACCGGCGTCGCCAGTGTTTGTGCGAGCGGTGCGAGTGCGGCGGGCGGTGCGCCGGCCGCGGCGAGCACAGCCAGCGCGCCGGCGACGCCGGTTTGCGCGGCACGCTCGCGCGCCTGGGTCAGTTGCGTTTGAAGCAAAACGACATTGACCGCGCCGGCGGCGGTTTGCGCGCGCACGCGCAGCAATTCGAGCGCGCGCGCGTAAACGGCGGCGGCGTTTTCGAGCGCGGTCAAGTGATAGCCGGCATCGTCGGCAATTTGTTCGACGGCGAGATCGCGCGTGAGGTGAAAATAATGCG